>NZ_CP015449.1:961500-1282000 GCF_003096075.1 Dietzia lutea
TCGAGGGGGAGCAGGCTCGTCGGCACGGCCTGGACCTCGGTGACGCGATCGATGTTCTGCCGCAGCCGCTCCCACTCACCCGAGGGGATCTCCTTCTCCAGCCGGCGCAGCGCCGCCTTGTCGGAGGTGGCCCACGCGACGGGCATGGGGGAGATGAACTGGTAGAGGTTGTCGCGGCCGCGGGCGCTCCGGTTGCCCACCACAGCGACGCAGGGCACGCGCTCGCCGACCCTGGACTCGTGGCCCGGGATCGGGCCGCAGTTGCGGGCCACGAGGGCGGGCAGCTTCCCGGCGGACCGGTCGACGGCCCGGTCGACCAGCGCCAGCAGGGTCACGCCGCGCGGGCGGACCTCGGCGATGACGGCCGGGACGAGCTCGGAGGTGGAGTAGGTGTGCTGCATCGACCCCATCTTGCGGGGGATGTAGCCGACCATCGCGAGGCAGCCGATCGCGAACGCGCCGGCCACCACCGCGATGATCCAACCCCACGCCGCGAACTCCGCATAGACGAGCATGCCGATGCCGGCGGCGAGCACGATGACGCCGAGGATGCCCGCCGACCACTGCAGGCGGCGTACCTCGGCGAGGCTCTCGTTGTTCTTGCGGACCCAGGCGTCGTCGACGGGGATGTCGGCGAGGCGGTACTGCTCGTGCGGGTTGCGGGGGGAGCGATCGGCGGCCATGGCGCCCAGTATCCCAGCACCCGCGACTGCCGGGCCCGCGGGTGATCGCGGCGGAGCCCGGTCGCCCCCCCGGGGCCGGGCCGACCTCGGGCCTCAGCCCACCTCGGGGAGGGGCGGGCCGAGCAGGTCGTCGGCGTCGACGATCCGGTAGGCGTAACCCTGCTCGGCGAGGAACCGCTGGCGGTGCGCGGCGTACTCGGCGTCGAGGGTGTCGCGGGCGACGACCGAGTAGAAGTGCGCCTGCCCGCCGTCGTGCTTGGGCCGTAGCAGTCGACCGAGCCGCTGCGCCTCTTCCTGACGCGAGCCGAACGTGCCCGACACCTGCACCGCGACGCTGGCCTCGGGCAGGTCGATCGAGAAGTTGGCGACCTTGGACACCACGAGCGTGGAGATCTCGCCGGCGCGGAAAGCGTCGAACAGCTTCTCGCGCTCCTTGTTGGAGGTCGAGCCCTGGATGACGGGCGCGTCCAACTCCGCGCCGAGTTCCTCGAGCTGGTCGAGGTAGGCGCCGATCACCAGGGTCGGGGCGCCAGCGTGCCTGTCGAGGATCTTTCTTACCACGGGGATCTTGGTGCGGGCGGTCGAGCACAGCTTGTACTTGTCCTCGGCCTCGGCGGTCGCGTACAGCATCCGCTCGTTCTCGGTGAGCGTCACGCGCACCTCGATGCAGTCGGCGGGCGCGATCCACCCCTGCGCCTCGATGTCCTTCCACGGGGCGTCGTAGCGCTTGGGGCCGATGAGGGAGAACACGTCGCCCTCGCGGCCGTCCTCGCGCACGAGCGTCGCGGTCAGGCCGAGGCGGCGGCGCGACTGCAGGTCGGCGGTCATGCGGAACACGGGCGCGGGCAGCAGGTGCACCTCGTCGTAGATCATCAGGCCCCAGTCGCGGGAGTCGAACAGCTCCAGCGCCCGGTGCACGCCCTTGGTCTTGCGGGTGACGACCTGGTACGTGGCGATGGTGACGGGCCGGATCTCCTTGCGCTCACCGGAGTACTCGCCGATCTCGTCCTCGGTGAGGGTGGTGCGGGCCAGCAGTTCGCGTTTCCACTGGCGCCCGGCGACGGTGTTGGTCACCAGGATGAGCGTGGTGGCCTTGGCCTTGGCCATCGCGGCCGCGCCGACCATCGTCTTGCCGGCGCCGCAGGGCAGCACGACCACGCCGGAGCCGCCCGCCCAGAACGAGTCGGCGGCCATCTGCTGGTAGTCGCGCAGCTCCCACTGCTCCTCCTCGGTGGACAGCGCGATCTCGTGGGCCTCGCCGTCGACGTAGCCGGCGAGGTCCTCGGCGGGCCAGCCCACCTTGAGTAGCTCCTGCTTGAGCCGGCCGCGCTCGGAGGGGTGCACGATCACCGTGTCCGCGTCGATGTCGGCGCCGAGCATGGGGGCGATCTTCTTGTGCCGCTTGACCTCGGCGAGCACGGCGGAGTCGAGAGAGACGAGCGTCAGGCCGTGGACCGGGCTCTTGACCAGCTGCAGCCGGCCGTAGCGCGCCATGGTCTCGGCGATGTCCACGAGCAGCGGCTGCGGCACGGGGAAGCGCGAGTAGGAGACCAGCACGTCGACCACCTGCTCGGCGTCGTGCCCGGCGGCCCGGGCGTTCCACAAAGCCAGCGGGGTGATCCGGTACGTGTGGACGTGCTCGGGCGCGCGCTCGAGCTCGGCGAAGGGGGCCAGCGCCTGTCGGGCGTCGGCGGCCTGCTCGTGGTCGATCTCCAGCAGCACTGTCTTGTCCGACTGGACGATCAGCGGTCCACCGCTCACTTCGGGCCTCCTCGGGTCTCTCGACGGGCCCGCGTGGGCCCGACCCTCCATTGTCCAGAAATCCGCGTCAGCGCGTGGGTTCGACGTCGGAGACGGAGATCACCCGGTGCAGCGGCAGGACGACGGGCTCTGCCGAGTCCGGTTCGATGCCCTCGATCCGGCCGCCGCCGACGGAGGCGGGGACGACCAGCCGGGCGGAGGAGCGGCCCGCGGCGTCGACCACGGAGACGGTGACGGCGGTGCCGGTGCCCGCGGCCTCGTGCAGGCGGGCGATCGCGGCTTCGCCCGTGTATGCGCCCGCGGAGGCGCCGCGCGCCGAGCGCACGCGGTCCGCGGAGCGCATCGCCGCGACCGCCGCCCGCAGCTCGGAGGTGGTGGGCGCGCGGGTCGGGACGCGGGGCGCCCGGGTGGTGCGGGACTCGCGGACGCGGGCGGCCGGCCGGGACAGCGCGACGACCGCGCCGGACGTGTCCTCCACGACGGGGGCGAACCCGTGCGCGCGCAGCGCCTCGACCAGGTCGAGCGGCCGGGCCTGGGAGACCAGGACGGTGGGCGCGACCGAGCGCAGTGCGGCGCTCTCCGCCACCGGCGAGCCGAGGACCTGCGCGACGAGGGACGGATCGTCGCAGCGGATGAACGACAGGGCGGTGCCTACCCGCAGGCGCCCGTGGCGGCGGGCGACGTCCTCGATGAGGTAGTCCAGTGACTGCGGGACCGGGGTGACGGACGTGCGGGCGAGCATCTCGCGGATGCCCGCGGCCGTGCGTCCGGCGTCGAGCGCGCGGCGCAGGGACGTCTCGGTGACGCGGTAGGTGGTGGCGGCGCCGGCGGACTCGACGTCGGCGAGGAGGGCGAACTCCGCCGCCAGCTCCGGGGTGAGGGGGCCGGGGGCGAGGATCGTCAGGTCCGCCTGGACGATGACCTCCGACACCGGGTCGGGCAACGCGGCGGTGAGGATCGGTTCGAGGTCCTCGACGACCGCGCCGCCGGAGTCGCCGGAGACACCCGCGCCAGAGCCCCCCGCGCCGTGGGTGGCGTCGACCAGGTGGCGGGCGGCCGAGGTGGCCACGGTCCCGACGACGAGTCCCATCCGTCGCGCCTCGGCGACGGTCTCCGAGACGGGCCGCGCACCCGCGCGCGAGAACCACACCGGCGCCGACCAGCGCACCACCTCGGGCAGCAGGGCGTCGGCGGGTTCGGCCGCGGGGTCCAGGGCGGCCAGCGCCTTCAGGACACGGCCGCGTTCGGTCGGTCCGGGCGGGCCGACGGGCTCGCCCAGCGCGGGCAGGGTCCCGCCGCCCTCGAGTTCGGAGCCGACGCGCCACGGCGTGCGCGGCATCGACCACCACGCCACGACCAGCTCCGCCCAGCGGCGAGCGGGCTCGCGCGCCGACCACACGTCCGCGGCCTCGGTGGGCGCCCACACCGAGTCGTAGTCGACGTCTCCGACCTCGGCGTCGCCGACCGCGATGAGCCCGGCGGCCGCGAGGACCTCGAGCAGCAGGGGCAGCTCGGCCTCCTCGAGCCCGGCCGCGCGCGCCACCCGGCGCAACTCGCGGACCCCCACGCCGCCGGCTTTGAGGGTGGCCGCCGGGGCGATCGAGAGCGCCGCCAGCACCGAGTCGCAGCGGTGGAGCAGGTCGAGGGCCGCCACCCCGCCGGAGGCGTCCACCTCGCGGGCCCGCCCGGCGCCCGCCCCGGCGCGGGGCGTCGCCCAGGCCGGGGGGTGGAGCAGCGTCGAGCCGTCCGCGCGGGCCCCGTGGCGCGCGCGGTCGAGGGCGTGGGCGCGGGGCACGACCCGCTCGGCGTCATCGTCACCGGTGAGCTCCGCCAGACCCGCCTCGGCGAGTTCGACCGCGGCCGCGCGCACGGACCCCGACGCGCCGGGCCCCAGCGCTCCGGCCGGGACGCGCCCGCGGGCGATGGCCTCGAGGACCCCCGCCGCCGCGGAGGACAGTCCGCCCCACGCCGCCTCGAGATCGGCCCCGGCGGGTTCGCCCGGATGAGGGGCCACCACGGGAGCCGACCGGACCGCCACCGCCGTGACGGGCACCATCCGCGCCGAGCCCTCCTCGCCCCAGATCAACGCGAGTTCGCGGAGACGGGCCACGGCGGCGTGGAAGACGGGCTCGTCGTCGTCGACACCCAGTCGCCCCGACACCGCGCCCAGCGGTACGGCCCCGGAATCGGCGCCGGCCGCGGCGGCCGCGGCCGACACGAGCAGCTCCGGCCAGGACAGCGTCCCCACCGCCCGCGCGGTGGACGCCGGCAACCGCAGGCGCGACGCCAACACGTCCAGCGACGCGGGCGGGGGAGTGGCCACGTCCGGGCGCAGCTCGCACACGCGCACGAGGGCATCGTCGGACAACCCGGCAAGCCAGGCGGGGAAGTCCGGTGCGTCGGCGGCGGCGCGGGAGGCGGCGCCGCGGGAGGTGGCTCGGGAGCTCGGCATGATCCGTCCCAGCCTAGTGAGACCGCGGCGGCCGTGAGAACCGGTCCGCGTGGGAATCGACCCACCTGCTGCCGAATCGGGTCGGAGGTGAGAGAATACAGGCGTGGCTGCCAAGAAGAATCTGACCTATGACAACCCGGGTTGGCCCGACGCCTCGTACGGCGAGCACCCGGTCACCGAGCTCGCCGCGCTGGTCGCGGGAGGCCTGTCGCCGTTCGGGCAGGAGACCTTCCCGCTCCCGCAGGAGCGGCTCGGGTACATCCACCCGTACACCGAGATCAACGGCGCGCCCTGGGTCGCCTGAGATCCGACCTCCGGCGGCGCGCCGGGGAACGCGAGAAGGGCCGCCACTCCCTGTAGGGGGTGGCGGCCCTTCTCGTGGTCCGGGGACCGCTCGGCGGGTGTCGCCGGTGTCAGTTGGCCAGGTAGGTGGCGACGAAGCCGTCCACCAGGTCCTGGTTGCCCGCATAGGCGGCGTCGACGGCGGCCTTGTTGGCCTCGTAGCCCTCGGTGATCGGGAGGAAGACACCGCGGCTCTCGGCGAACGTCTTGAGGGTGGCCACGTGATCGGCGGCGCTGACCTCGGCCGGCGCGGCCTGGGCGGCCGTATCGGCGTGCGGGCGCGGGGCGGGGGCCGGCGTCGGGGTCGACAGGTCACGCGGGGTGGGGGCGGAGTTCAGGCCCAGCTTGGCCGAGCAGGCGGGCCAGGCGCCCCAGCCCTGGCCGGCGAGGGTCTTCTCGGCGATCGCGATCTGCTGCTCGCGCGTGGCCTGGTTGGCCGTCGGCGCGTACTGCGTGCCGCCGTAGGCGGCCCAGGTGCTCGGCGAGAACTGCAGGCCGCCCTGGTAGCCGTTGCCGGTGTTGATGGCCCAGTTGCCGCCGGACTCACACTGGGCCAGGCGGTCCCAGTCGGAGTCGGGCGCGGCGTTGGCGGCCGGCGCGAGGGCCAGGCCCGCGGCGGAGAAGGCGGTGCCGGCGAGCACGACCTTGACGGCGTTCTTGGGCGCGGAGGAGGGGGTGGCGGCGCGGTGGCGTCCGGTGTACGAGGTCATGTACGCGTCAGTCCTTTTCACTCTGTGCCTACGAGGTGAGCTGTCGGGTTCGGAAACGAGTGCGTCCGGCCGCCGTCGGCGGCTTCACCCCAAGGCGACCTGCGGTCGCCGGGCCCGTCGTGGGCCCTGTCGGGTCCCCCGTCCCCGCCCGGGTAATGGTCACAGTGGCGTCGGCCGCAGGGCGGGGTTCGGTGGGTGCGGCCGATGCCGACTCGCTGACGAGTCTGCTACGGAACAGTAGCGGTTCGATGCCGGATCGTCACCATTTCGAAATAAAAGGAGGTCGCCCGAGCGGGGATCACTCGCTGTTATCTGCTCGTTACCTGGGTTGTTACCGAATGGGTGGGATTGGTCACACCCTGGGCGGCCGCGACCCCAGGATGGCGTACGCGAGACCCAGCAGGAAGCCCACCGGCGTGAAGAACATCGCGCCGAGGTAGAGGATCGTCGGAGCGTCACGATCGAGCACGAACGGCGTCAGTGCGGCGGCGATCGTGAAGACGACTCCGATCGCGAAGATGATCAGCGCGGCCACGAACAGCCCGCGGCGACGCGGTCTCGCGGGCGCGTGCGCGTCACCGGGGGCGGGCGCGTCGGGTGTCCAGGGGTCGTCGGCCGGGCGTCGATCGTCGGAGGTCACACAGGGGAGGGTACCGCTCGCCTCGCAGTCGTCACCAACGCGCACGAGGGTAGTCTCTGGTCGTCAGTGGAGTTGTCGGTCGCGCCCGTGCGCGCCCGGGACGGAAGGTGGTTCGCGGTGCCCAGCGGCAAGGTCAAGTGGTACGACGCGGAGAAGGGGTTCGGCTTCCTGTCCCAGGAGGGCGGCGAGGACGTCTACGTACGCGCGGACGCGCTCCCCGCCGGCGTGGAGACCCTGCGTCCCCGTCAGCGTGTGGAGTTCGACATGGTCTCCGGACGCCGCGGTCCCCAGGCGCTGCGCGTGGTGGTGCACGACGAGCCGACCGTCGCCGAGGAGCGCACCCCGCGCGGCGGACCCAGGCGCTCGCCCGACGAGCTGCACGGGATGGTCGAGGACATGATCAAGGTGCTCGAGTCGACCGTTCAGCCGGAGTTGCGCCGCGGTCACCGGCCGGACCACAAGATCTCGAGCCGCGTGGCCTCGGTTCTGCGCGCGGTCGCGCGCGAGCTGGACGCCTGATCCCGGTAGAGCGACGGGGCGGGCCACGAGCCGGTGCGCGGGGCGGGCCACGGTGAGCGGGCTGCCGGGCCGGTCGAGCCGGTGGCTCCGGTCGGTCGGGACCCCGTGCGTTCGGTGGGTCAGTCCTCGTAGGTGAAGCCGACCGACCACTCACCGTTGAGGATCGACTCCGAGCCGTCCGCGGCGTAGACGATCGCCACCGCCCGGATGGCCAGACCCTCGATGCGGCCCTCCTCCTGGGTGGTCACGGGCACGAGGAGCTGGCCCGGGCCGTCGGCCTCGACCGTGTAGTCGCGCACCCCGTCGGCGCGGACCTCGTAGACGTCCATCGTCGCGGACCGCAGCTCGCCGGGCAGCCGGACCGTCAACGTGTGCTCGTCCTGCACGTGGAACTCGCCGACCGGGTTGGTGTACGTGTTGCCGTCCAGGTCGGTCGCGGTGAACGGTAAGACCTTCTCCTGCCCGCGGTCGGTGGCGACGGTGATCTCGGGCAGCGCCCCGTAGCGGGACTCCGACCCCTGCCACGCGCCGACGATCGCCGCGATCATGATGATCATCCATGCCAGGATCGCCCAGGTGACGGGGCGGACGCGGGGGCCGGTCGACGGGGCATCGCTGTGGGGACTCACCCCTTCATTCTGCCGAGCAGGTGGCCACCGAGCGCACCCGGGTCGCGCGGCCCGCCCGGGAACCGCGGCCGGTTGCCACCCAGACCGGGGACGAGGGTGGAGCCGCGGGCGGTGAGCAGCGACTGGGTGAGCAGGAGGGCGCCTACCGAGGCGATCACCGAGAACCCGATCGTGAAGTCCGGCGGCAACAGCACCCCCAGCGCCCCGCCCGCGACCCACGCCAGCTGCAACGCGGTCTCGGACCGGCCGAACGCCGACGACCGGGCGGCGTCGGGGATGTCGGTCTGGATGGACGCGTCCAGCGCCACCTTGCCCAGTGCGCTGCACACCGCGGCCACCAGCGCCAGGACGGCCGCGACCCAGAGGGTGCCGAGGAACGCCGCGACGACGGCCGTGGCCAGCGCCGCCCCCGCCGCCGTGCTCGCGATCCGGCCCGGGCGCCCCAGCGGCAGCCGGGCGCCGACCGCGTTGCCGGCGAAGGTGCCCAGTCCGCCGGCCGCGCCGGCGATCGCGAGCAGCCCCGCCTGCTCGAGGGCGGACGTGTCCTCCTGCGCCTTGGCGACGAACGCCAGATACAGGGTGAGGAACCCCGTCATGAACCGCACCAGCGCGACCGCCCAGAGATTCGCCAGGACGTTCCTGCCGAGCGGTCGGGTGAGCACGGCGCGCAGGCCACTTCCCACCGACCCACCGTGTCCTGACCACAGGGTGGCGGATTCATCGTCCTCCGACGCCTCGGCGTGCGCGGGGATCGTCATGGAGACGTACGCGGCCACCAGGGCGACCGCGGCGAGCAGCCACAGTGCGGTGGGGGAGTCCCAGAGCCACGCCACGGCGCCCGCGGCGGCACCGGCGACGACGCTGCCGCCGACGTGCCCCAGTACCGTCAGGCGGGAGTTGGTCCGGACCAGGTCCAGCGCCGGGGGCAGCACGTGCGGGGTGATGGAGGCCTTGACCACGCCGAACGTCTTGGACAGCACCAACATGCCCAGCGCGAGCGGGTACAGCAGCCAGGTGTCGAAGTTCAGGCCGAGGATCACCGCGAGCACCGCACGCAGCGTGAACGTCAGCGAGACGGTGAGCCGACGGCCACTGCGAAGGCGGTCGAGGGCCGGGCCGATGACCGGCGCGATCAGCGCGAACGGGGCGACCGTCACCAGCAGGTACAGCGCGACGTTGCCGCGCGACTCCGCGGTCGCCGCCGAGAAGAACAGAGTGTTGGCGAGGGCGACCGCGAGGATGGCGTCACACGCGAAGTTCGCGACGGTGACGTAACTCAGCGGCGCCAGGCCCGAACGGTCCGCGCCGTCGGCGTGGAAGATCCGGCGCACCCCCCGCCCGGCGGAGGCGGCGGCCCGTCGTGCTGCTCCCCGGGGGCGCTCACCCAACGAGTCGCACCTCGTACATCTGCGGCCACAGCTTGCCGGTGACCAGGAGGTTCTCCGAGCCCGGCAGCGATGCGATCCCGTTGAGCACGGCGTCCGGGTTCGCGGGTCGGGGCCGGCCGAGCTGTGCGGCGTCGTGGATCGCCGTGACCTCGCCTGTGGCGGGATCGATCCGGATGATCTCGTCGGTCATCCACACGTTCGCCAGGACGTCGCCGTCCACGCACTCCAACTCGTTGAGCTGTGGCACCGGGGTGCCGCCCGAGGTGACGGTGACGGTGCCGGTCGGTTCGAACGTGGCCGGGTCCCGGAAGGTCAGGGTGTCGGAGCCGTCGCTCATCACCAGCCCGGAGCCGTCGAAGCACAGGCCCCAGCCCTCGCCCCGGTACGTGGCCTCGGAGCGGACCTCGAGGGTCTGCGGGTCACGGTTGTGGGCGACCCCCTTCCTCCACGTCAGCGTCCACAGGGTGTCGGGGGTGACGGCCAGACCCTCGCCGAACTCGTCGTCCGCCATCGGCACGGTCACCGCGTCCCCGCCCTCGAGCGGCCGACGCTGCACCACCGAGCCGCCGTACCGGCCCGTCGACTCGTAGATCTCGTCGCCGACCACCTGCAGGCCCTGGGTGAACAGGGCGGGATCGTGCTCCAGCGTGCGCACCACCTCGACCGAACCGCGGACCGGCTGCGGCTCCGACGGGCCGACCGGGACGCGCGGGGCGGTGGACCCGGTGGACGACGAACCGGCGGGCGCGCTCGAGGAGGCCAGCGAGGTACCGGCCGCGGTGGTGGAGGCCGCTTCGCTCCCGTCCCCCGTCGAACACGCCGTCAACGCGGCGATCAGGCTCAGGGACACGACGAGGGGGCCGACCGGGCGGCGGACGCTGCTCATGCCCCCAAGGATGCCGCACGACGGGCCGGACCGCGCCCTCCCCGCGATGATGCGCATAATGGGGGACGTGAACACCGAGGTAGGCACGGATCAGGGGGCGACCGTCGCGGGCACCGATGAGGAATCGGGCTTCGACGCCGAGCTGCGTGAGCGGCTGACCTCCGCCGTGGACGTGGCGCGGGCGGCGACCGAGGAGTTCGCCACCACCGGTGTGGGCGAGCATCTCGGCACCACCGTCGAGGCCGCGTACACCACCACGCACCGTTTCGCCTCGGAGCTTCCCGGGTACCGCGGGTGGTACTGGGCCTGCGTGCTCGCCCTCGTCCCGGGCGGCGAGGTGACGGTCGACGAGATCGCGCTGCTACCGGGGGACGAGGCGCTGGTCGCCCCCGAGTGGGTGCCCTGGGAGAAGCGGATCCGGCCCGGCGACCTCGGCGCGGGCGATCTGCTGCCGCCCGCGGAGGACGACAAACGTCTCGTCCCCGGGTACGCCTCCAGCGGCGACGAGGCACTCGACGAGGCCGCCGGTCCCATCGGGCTCGGACGCCCGCGCCACCTCAGCCGACAGGGCCGCTCGGCCGCCGCCGAACGCTGGGCCGCCGAGCGGGGGCCCGACACCGAGATCGCCCGCAGCGCGAAGCACAACTGCGGCACCTGCGGGTTCCTGGTCCCCGTCGCCGGCTCTCTCGGCACGATGTTCGGGATCTGCACCAACGAGTACTCCGCGGACGGTCAGACCGTGCACCTCGAGTACGGCTGTGGTGCGCACAGCGAGATCGAGCTGACCAGGGACACGACCCCGCCGGTGCCCGAGGCGTACGACGACGCCGCCGTCGACGTGGTGGTGCTGCCGCAGCAGCTCGCCGCCTCGGCCCGCGCCCGCTCAGCGGGGGACACCCCGGCCGGGGAGGCCGAGACCGGGGCCGAGGGGTCGGCGCCCGCGGACGAGGCCTGAGCGCCGCTCAGCCGCGGTCGAAGTCCAGCCCCTGCTGGGCGCCCGCGCTGCCCCGCAGGACCGCGCGGCGCTGCAGCGCGTAGACGATCGAGCCGACCGCTCCGACACCGATCCCCACCGCGCACAGCACCACGGTGCGCATGTCGATGTCCGTCATGAGCATGTGTGCCAGCAGGGCCAGCGTCCACGCCAGCGTCCCGAGGATCACCACGGGACGCGGGTCCAACAAGTAGGTCGGGATCGGCGGTACCTGCGTGTCCGTCGCCTCATCCGTCATGCCCGCGACGCTACCGCAGGTACCTGGCCGGTTACTCTATGACGGTTCCCCACCCATAGCCAGGAAGGTCGCCAGATGTCGCAGAGCACCGGGGCCGCGTCGCAGTCCCCCGCCGGGATCGGGGCGGTCGACCGCTACTTCAAGATCAGCGAGCGGGGCTCCACCGTCGCGCGTGAGGTCCGCGGCGGGCTCGTCAGCTTCTTCGCGATGGCCTACATCATCATCCTCAACCCCCTGATCCTCGGCTCGGGTGTGGACGTCGAGGGCAACCAGCTGTCGATCGTCGAGATCGCCGCCGTCACCGCCTTCACGGCCGGCGTGATGACCATCGCGTTCGGCGCCATCGCGCGGTACCCGTTCGCGTTCGCGACCGGCCTCGGCATCAACTCGCTCGTCGCCGTCACGATCGCCCAGCAGGTGACCTGGGCCGAGGCCATGGGCCTCATCGTCATCGAGGGCGTCATCATCGTGGTCCTCGCGATCACCGGGTTCCGCACCGCCGTGTTCAACGCGGTCCCCGCCGACCTCAAGGCCGCGATCGCGGTCGGTATCGGCCTGTTCATCGCCATGGTCGGCGTGGTCGACTCCGGGTTCGTGCGCCGCCTGCCGGACGCCGCCAACACCACCGTCCCGGTCGGCCTCGGAATCGGCGGCTCGATCGCGTCCTGGCCGACCTTCGTCTTCGTCGTCGGCCTCCTTTTGTGCGGCGTGCTCGTCGCCCGGAAGATCCGCGGCGGGCTGTTCATCGGCATCGTCATCACCGCGGTGTTCGCGGTCATCGTCGAGGGCTTCGCGAACGCCGGTCCGTCCGTTGTCGACGGCGAGCCCAACCCGACCGGGTGGAGTCTCGCGGTACCGGTCATCCCCGACTCCCTCGGCGGCATCCCCAACCTCTCGCTGATCGGCAACGTCGACCTCATCGGCGCGTTCACCCGCATCGGCCCGCTGGCCGCGGGACTGTTCATCTTCACGCTGCTGCTCGCCAACTTCTTCGACGCGATGGGCACGTTCACCGGCCTCGGCAAGGAGGCCGAGCTGATGGACGACAAGGGCAACCTGCCCGGCATGAAGAGCGCCCTCGTGGTCGAGGGATTCGGCGCCGTCGCCGGTGGCCTGACCTCGTCGTCGTCGAACACGGTCTTCCTCGAGTCGGCGTCCGGCATCGCCGAGGGCGCGCGCACCGGCCTGGCGAACATCGTCACGGGCGCGCTCTTCCTGCTCGCGATGTTCTTCACCCCGCTCTACGAGGTGGTCCCGGTCGAGGCCGCCGCCCCCGCCCTCGTGATCGTGGGCGCGCTGATGATCGCCCAGATCAAGCAGATCGACCTCAGCGACTTCTCCATCGCCCTGCCCGCGTTCCTCACGATCGTGGCGATGCCGTTCACCTACTCGATCGCCAACGGCATCGGCATCGGCTTCATCGCGTGGGTCGTCATGGCGACGGCGACCGGCAAGGCCCGCACCGTGCACCCGATCCTGTGGATCGTCGCGGCCGCGTTCGTCCTCTACTTCGCGATCGGCCCCATCACCGACGCGCTGGCCTGACCGGCCGGCGGGAGGAGCGACCGAACCGTGCACGTCGTCGACGTCTCCGATCCCGCCGACCCCCGGCTGGACGATCTCCGCGACCTCAACAACTCCGACCGCCGGCCCGACCTGCCCGGCGGTCGGGGACTGGTGATCGCCGAGGGCACCTACGTGGTGGGGCGCATGCTGCTGTCCCGCTTCCGGCCCCACGTCCTGCTCGGCACGGACTCCCGCCTGCAGCAGCTGCGACGCGAGGCCACCGCCGAGGGGTGGGACGCCGACGAGCGGGCCGGCGACGCGGTCTACCTGTGCACCACCAAGGACGTCCTCAGCGAGGTGATCGGCTTCCGCTCGAGCCGTGACATCCTCGCCGCCGCCGACCGGCCCGAGCCACTGGCGGTCGACGAGGTCGTCGACGGCGCCCGCACCCTCGTCGTGCTCGAGGGCGTCAACGACCCGGAGAACCTCGGCGCGATCTTCCGCAACTGCGCGGCGCTCGGCGTGGACGGGGTCCTGTTCGGCGCTGCCACCGGGGACCCCCTGTACCGGCGGGTCGTACGCGTGTCGATGGGGCACGTGCTGCGGCTGCCGTTCGCGCACCTGCCCGGCACGCCCACCACGTGGCAGCGGAGCCTCGACGACCTCGGCGAGCGCGGTTTCCGAACCATCGCGCTGACCCCGGCCGCCGAGACACCCCTGTCCCGCGCCGTCGCCGCCGAGAAGGTCGCGTTCGTGCTGGGCGCCGAGGGCCCCGGCCTCACCGAGCACGCCATGCGCGCCTGCGACGTGCGCGCCGCCATCCCCATGACCGACGGCACGGACTCGCTCAACGTGGCCACCGCCGCCGCGGTCGCGTTCTACGAGCGGGCCCGGCGCGACTGACCCTGCCGCGACCGATCCCCGGCTCGGCACCTACCGCGAGCGGCGGCGCGCGCGGCGGGACACCTCGTCGGCGCCCCGGCGGACCGCGTCCCCGACCAGCCCGGCGAGCCCACGGATCCGGTCGACGCCCGCGGTCCGACGCGGGCCGGCGCCGGAGGGCAGGCGTTCATAGTCGTCGTCCTCGTACGGGGACGAGGCGCCCGCCGCGCGACCGCCGTCGGTGCCCGTCCCGTCGGCGCCGCCCTCCGCTGCGCGCGACGAGGCGCGACGCGAGGCGGCGTGGAGCTCCGCGCGCCCCGGCATCCCCACCACGTGCAGCGCGGGACCCGCAGGTGGGGTGTGCTGCCGGACCTCGCGGCGGCCGTCGGTGGCGAAACCGTGGACCGGCACGTCCAGGCCACCCGGCTCGAGGTCGAAACCGAGCCAGTCCCGGTGCGCGGCGTGGAGGAGTGACGACGGCGAGAACGGCAACGCCAGAGGGTTGTCGTCCGCCCCCTCGGGCGGGAACTCGCCGGCCCAGTACGCCCGCTCGAACGGCAGCGGCATCCCCTCGTCCTCGACGATCCGGTCGTCCGCGCCGGCGAACGCCCGGATCAGCCGCCCCGACTCCCAGCGGGCGAACCCGCTGACCCCGTCCTCGGGATCCTGCGCGAACAACAGGACGGTGGGCGCCTCGACCAGGCGGAGCCACGTGTCCGCCGCGGCCGACGGCACGACCGGGCCCCCGACGGGGGTCTGCACCACCGTCAGGCCGGGGAAGGAGCCCACGTAGATCTCGCCCTGGCCGGCCGACGCCGACCGGTTGAGCGGGAACGCGCCCAGCGACGCCACGGTCACGGTGGGGAAAAGCCGGGACAGCAGGCGGCGGGCGAAGCCGGGATCCGACGGATGCCCCGCCCTGATGGGGGCGGCGGGATCGTCGGTCGCCAGATACCAGAAGGTCGCGACGTGATGGCCCATGTCCCTGACTCAGTCGTCCTTACCGCGGACCCCGAGGAGGACGTCCTCCCACGACGGCATCGTGGGATGACGGCGTGAGGGGCGTCGCTCGGGTTCGGTCGGCGTGGGCTGGAGGAAGTCCTCGTCGTCGTCGCCACCCCCTGCGCCACCACCGTCACCGGCCGCGGCACCGTCACCCCGGCCGACCGGCGCGGCGGTCGGGGGCTCGGCAGGGCCCGACGGCGGCTCGGCGGCGGGGCGCGTCGGGCCGGCGGGCGGCGTCACCGACGTGGGCGGCGGCACCGCTCGGATCGGCGGCGGCCCCGGAGGCAGCGGGGGAGGGCTCGACACGGACCGCAGCGCCGTGGCGCGCGACGGGTCGAGGATGCGCTCGGCCTCCTCGTCGAGGGCGCGCGCGGAACCCCCGTGCGAATCGGGGACGAACGACCATGTCGCGGCGGCGTCGTCGGACAACCCGGCCGGCCACGACGTGCGGACCACCCACCCGCCCGACCGGTCGCGCCAGGCGTCCCACGTCACCAGGTCCGGATCCACGCCGCGGCGGTCCAGGGCGGCCCCCACCCGGTCGGCGAGCGTGTTGAGCGCCGGCCCGTCCGGCAGCACCGGGTGCGCGGACCGCGCCAGGTCGGCGGCGTTGGCCCGCTCGAGCAGCACGGGCACGGCGAAACCCTCGATGCGGGACAGCGGCACCCCGGCGTCGGCGGCGACCTCCTCCGGGGAGGCCCCGTGCCGGATCCGGTCCTGGATCTCGCGGGGACGCAGCGTGCCGGTCACCGGCGCCCGGTCCGATCCGCCGGCCACGAACTCACCGCGCGCGGCGGCACGGAAACGGTCGTCGAGGGGCAGGGTGAACTTCTCACCGGAGTCCGGGACCTCGCATTCGACGACCGACGACTCGGTGTCCACACCGATGATCCTCAGCTTCCGCATGCCGCCTCCTCGACTCCTCGCGGCCCCGTCGGCGGCCTGAGCTGCTCCGCTGCCCGGGGCCTGGGCGCGTCCCCACATGGTAGGGCAGCGCAGCCCACCCGGCGCGCGGACGGGCCGGGTGGGCTGCGGAAAAGTGCGGGCCCGGCCGGACGGGGCCGGAGTGCCCGGGGGCGGCTCAGGAGAGCTGGCCGACCACGTGGTCGATGCAGCGGGTCAGCTGCGTGACGTCCTCCGGCTCGATCGCCGGGAACATGCCGATGCGCAGCTGGTTGCGGCCCAGCTTGCGGTACGGCTCGGTGTCGACGATGCCGTTGGCGCGCAGGGTCTTGGCGACCTTCGCGGCGTCGATCTCCTCGGCCAGGTCGATGGTGCCCACGACCTGCGAGCGGTGCGCGGGCTCGGCGACGAACGGGGTGGCGTAGTCGCTGGCCTCGGCCCAGTCGTACAGGCGCGAGGACGAGTCCTTGGTCCGCGCCACGGCCCAGTCCAGTCCGCCCTGGTCGTTCATCCACTCGATCTGCGAGGCGAACATCAGCAGCGTCGCCACGGCCGGGGTGTTGTACGTCTGGTTCTTGCGCGAGTTGTCCACCGCGGTGGGCAGCGACAGGAAGTCCGGGCACCAGCGGTCGGTGGCCGCGATCTCGTCGACCCGCGCGAGGGCGTCCGGGCTCATGAGCGACACCCACAGGCCGCCGTCGGAGGCGAAGGACTTCTGCGGCGCGAAGTAGTAGACGTCGGCGTCCGCGATGTCGACGGGCAGGCCGCCGGCGCCGGAGGTGGCGTCGATCGCGACGAGCGCGTTCTCCGAGCCCGCCGGGCGGGACACCGGCACCATCACGCCGGTGGAGGTCTCGTTGTGGGCCCAGCCGATGAGGTCGACGGACGGGTCGGAGGTCGGCTCCGGCGCCGAGCCGGGGTCGGCCGAGATGACGATCGGGTCGGCGAGGAACGGCGCGCCGCCGGTGACCTTGGCGAACTTGGAGGAGAACTCGCCGTAGGTCAGGTGCAGCGACTTCTCCCGCACCAGGCCGAACGCGGCGGCGTCCCAGAACGCGGTGGTGCCGCCGTTGCCCAGCACGACCTCGTAGCCCTCCGGGAGGGAGAACAGCGAGGCCAGGCCGTCACGCACCCGACCCACGACGTCCTTGACCGGGGCCTGGCGGTGGCTGGTGCCCATCACCGTGGTGGCGACGTCGGCGACGGCCGAGATCTGCTCGGGGCGGACCTTGGACGGACCGCAGCCGAAGCGGCCGTCGGCGGGCTTGAGGTCGGCGGGGATGGTGGGCAGCTGATCGCTCATGGGCTTGGGATGCCGTTTCGGTGTCGTCGGGTGGGTCGCGCTCCATGGTAGTCCGGCCGGGCCCCGGCCCCGGAGTACCGTCTGGGGTCATGGAGGAACCGGTCCTGGAACCCACCGACTTCGACACCATGCGGGTCGGGTACGGCCTGCACGCCCGGCTGGACGTGGCCGACCTGGAGGACGGGTGGTTGCCCCTGTTCACCGAGTGGTTGGACGAGGCGGGGCGGCGCGGCGTCCGCGAGCCCAACGCCATGGTGCTCGGCACCGTCGGTGCCGAGGGACGGCCGTCGACCAGGACCGTCCTGTGTAAGGGCGTCGACGAGGGCGGGGTGACGTTCTTCACGACGACGACGTCGCGCAAGGGCGTCCAGTTGGCGCAGTCCGGGTACGCGTCGGTGACCTTCCCCTGGTTGATCGCCGAGCGTCAGGTGCACATCGAGGGCGCCTGCCATCCGATCGACCGGGCGGACAGCCTCGCGTACTGGCGCACCCGTCCGCGGGGGTCGCAGGTCGCCGCCTGGGCGTCCGAGCAGTCGCGGCCCGCGGAGTCGGTGGCCGAGCTCGAGTCCCTGTACGCGACCGCGGCGCAGCGCCTGGCCGGCGTCGACGAGATCCCCATGCCCGACCGGTGGGGCGGGTACCGGGTGGTCCCGGACCGGGTGGAGTTCTGGCAGGGCGGGCCGGACCGGTTCCACGACCGCGTCGAGTGCCTCCGGGACGGCGACGGGTGGACGGCCCGTCGGCTGCAGCCCTGACGCCCGGCCGGGTGCCGGGTGCCGGTGCCGCGCGGGGGCTGGCGGGGGCGCGCCGGGTCGCCGGGGGGAGAACGGGAGAACTCCCTTCGAACGACGAACGGCGGCCACGGTAGGGTGTGGCACAGCACATTCGTGGCGGGACTCGACCGCCGGGACCAGTCGTCGGAGAGGGAATCGCGTGACCGCAGGCTCGAACGGTTCGGACCGCAAAGCAACACTGTCCTACCCCGGCGGTGAGCTCGAACTCGACGTGGTGGAGGCGAGCTGCGGTAGTGACGCCGTACAGCTCGGATCGCTGTTGGCCGAGACGGGGATGACCACCCTGGACGTCGGCTTCGTCAACACGTCCGCGTGCACCTCCTCGATCACCTACATCGACGGCGCCGAGGGGATCCTGCGTCACCGCGGCTACCCGATCGACCAGCTCGCCGAGAACGCCTCGTTCCTCGAGGTCTCCTACCTCCTCATCTACGGCGAGGACCCCACCGAGGCGCAGCTCGCCGAGTTCACCGAGAAGGTCCTCGCCGAGACGGCGCTGCCCGGCCAGATGATGCCGCTGCTGCAGGCCTTCCCCCGTGACACGCACCCCATGCCCGTCCTCTCGGCCGGCGTGAGCCTGTTCGGCACGCACGGTGACGACCTGGACATCGACGACCCCAAGGCCGTCGACCTGGCCACCGCGCGTCTGCTCGGCCGCGGCCCGACCCTCGCGGCGGCCATCCAGCGCATCCGCAACGGCGAGAACGCCATCGATCCGGATCCGTCGCTCGGCTACGTCCGCAACCTCCTGCGGATGACGTTCGGCCCGGAGTACGAGATCACCGACGAGGTCGCCAAGGCCCTCGACATGCTCCTGGTCCTGCACGCCGATCACGAGCAGAACTGCTCCACCTCCACCGTCCGCATGGTCGGCTCGTCCGAGGCCCCGCTCTACGCCTCGATCACGGGCGGCATCAACGCCCTGTACGGCCCGCTGCACGGTGGCGCCAACCAGGCCGTGCTCGAGATGCTCGAGCGGATCGAGTCGGAGGGCGGCGACGCCACCGATTACATGGACCGGGTCAAGAACAAGGTCGACGGCGTCAAGCTGATGGGCTTCGGCCACCGCGTCTACAAGAGCTACGACCCGCGCGCCCAGATCGCCAAGCAGCACGCGCACGCGCTGCTGTCGCAGAGCAACGACCCGCTGCTGGAGATCGCGCTCAAGCTCGAGGAGACGGCGCTGGCCGACGACTACTTCGTCGAGCGCAAGCTCTACCCGAACGTCGACTTCTACACCGGCCTCATCTACCGCGCGATGGGCTTCCCGACGGACATGTTCACCGTGCTGTTCGCGCTCGGTCGCATGCCCGGGTGGATCGCCCACTGGCGCGAGATGCGCGAGGATCCCTCCACCAAGATCAACCGCCCGCGCCAGGTCTACACCGGCCCGGCCGAGCGGAGTTTCACCCCGATCAGCCAGCGCTGAACCCGGGAACCCACCCCCAGGAGAACATCATGGACAAGCCCGAGATCGACATGCCGACGGGCCCCGCGCCCACCGACCTCGTCACCGAGGACATCACGGTGGGCGACGGCGCCGAGGCGGTCGCCGGCGGTAACGTCACCGTGCACTACGTGGGGGTGGACTACGAGACCGGTGAGCAGTTCGACTCCTCCTGGGATCGCGGCGAGTCCATCACCTTCCCCCTGAACGGCCTCATCCAGGGCTGGCAGGAGGGTATCCCGGGGATGAAGGTGGGCGGACGCCGCCAGCTGGTGATCCCGCCGGACAAGGCCTACGGCACCTCCGCGGCCCTGCACCCGCTCGGCGGTAAGACCCTGGTCTTCGTCATCGACCTGCTCGACGCCTGATCGGGCGGTCCCGAAACCGACAGCGGCGCCCCGTCCTCCTTCCGCGGGAGGGCGGGGCGCCGTCGACTGTCGGGCCGGAACCCGCGACGCGCCCACCGCCCGGCCAGCGCCCGCTGGCCCGGTCCTGCCGCAGCCCCGCGCGCCCACACACGCCCGGCCAGCGCCTGGCGGCCCTGCCGCAGTCCCGCGCGTGCCCGACGACCACAGCCGCCCCTCGGCATGGCGTCTGGCGCGCACCGCGGGGCAGGCGAGACGCCATGGCGAGGGGCGGCTGCGGTGCCCGGCGCCATCCGCGGGAGCGAGACGCCATCGGCGGGAGCGGGTAGCCGGAAGCGAGACGCCAGGCGCGCGAGCGAGACGCCATGGGCGGGAGCGGGACGCCAGGCGCGGGAGCGGATGCGAGTGTTGTGCGAACCGCGTGGGTTCCCCGGCCGGGCCGCACGGACCCCGGGCACGGCCGCGAGTGGCCCGCCCCCGGCGTTGCAGGCTCGAGCCCTACCCCTGCTGCCGCAGGCTCGAGCCCTACCCCTGCTGCCGCAGGCTCGAGCCCTACCCCTGCTGCCGCAGGCTCGAGCCCTACCCCTGCTGCCGCAGGAAAGGCGCGAGGGCCTCGAGGACGGCTGGGTCCTCGATCGTCGACGGCACCGCCACATCCTGCTGCCCGTCGGCGATCTGCCGCATCGTCTTGCGGAGGATCTTGCCCGAGCGGGTCTTGGGCAGACCCTGCACGACCGTGCAGTCGCGGAAGGTGGCCACCGCCCCGATCTCGTCACGCACCATCGCCACCAGCTCCGACCGCAGCTCGTCGGGGTCGCGGACCTGGCCCGACTTGAGCACCACGTAGCCGACGGGGCGCTGGCCCTTGAGATGGTCCTTCACGCCGATCACCGCGACCTCCGCCACGGCGGGGTGCCGGGCGATGACGGCTTCCATCGACCCTGTGGACAGCCGGTGGCCGGCGACGTTGATGACGTCGTCGGTCCGACCCATCACGAAGACGTAGCCGTCCTCGTCGATGTACCCGCCGTCACCGGTAGAGTAGTAGCCCTCGAAGACCGACATGTACGAGGAGACGAACCTCTCGTCGTCCTCCCACAGACCCGCCAGCGTCCCCGGGGCCATGGGCAACTTGATGGCCAGGTTCCCCTCCTCGCCCGGCGGCAGGGGCGTACCGTCCGCGTCGAGCACGTGCAGGTCGTAACCGGGGACCGCAACGGTGGGGGAGCCTGGCTTGATCGGCATCGGCTCCAGACCACGGAGGTTGGAGGCGATCGGCCAGCCCGTCTCGGTCTGCCACCAGTTGTCCACCACGGGCTTGCCGAGATTGTCGGTCGCCCACTGGTAGGTGTCCGGATCGAGACGTTCGCCAGCGCAGTACAGGGTGCGCATGGCCGACAGATCGTACTTACCGATCTCGAGGCCCTCGGGATCTTCCTTGCGGATCGCCCGGACGGCGGTCGGAGCCGTGAACAGTGCGACCGCGCGGTGCTCGGAGGCCACGCGCCAGAACGCGCCGGCGTCCGGGGTGCCGACGGGCTTGCCCTCATAGATCACCGAAGTCGCGCCGACCAGTAGAGGCGCGTAGACGATGTATGAGTGGCCGACCACCCAGCCGACGTCCGAGGCGGTCCACCACACGTCGCCCGGACGGATGCCGTAGACGTTCCACATCGACCACGCGAGCGCGACGGCGTGCCCGCCGTTGTCGCGGACTACGCCCTTGGGCAGGCCGGTCGTTCCGGAGGTGTAGAGGATGTACAGCGGATCGGTGGCCTTCACCGGGACCGGCGCCGCCGGCTCGGAGTCGGCGACGGCCTCATCCCAGTAGCTCCAGGTGGTCCCCGGGGTGTCAGGGAACGCCATGTCGGGGAACTGGTCGTGACGCGGGGCCACGATCACGGCCCCGGGGGTGTGACGGGTGAGCTCGAGCGCTTTGGCGACCATGGGGAAGTAGGGCACCTTGCGCGTCGGCTCGATGCCGCCCTGGGACGTGACGATCACCTTGGGGCGGGCGTCGTCGATCCGGATCGCCAGCTCGGGTGCGGCGAAACCGCCGAAGACGACGGAGTGGACGGCACCGAGCCGGGCGCACGCGAGCATCGCCACGGCGGCACGGGGTACCATCGGCATGTAGATGACGACCCGGTCGCCGCGACCCACGCCCTCCACGGCGAGCGCGCCCGCGAACTCCTCGACCTGCTTCAGCAACTGGGCGTAGGTGATGGTTTCCTTGATCCCGGTGACCGCCGAGTCGTAGATGAACGCGGCCTGCTCGCCCCGCCCGGCGGCGACGTGCCGGTCGACGCAGTTGTACGACGTGTTCAGCTCCCCGTCGGGGAACCACCGGTAGAAGGGTGGACGGGATCCGTCGACCGCCGTCGTGGGGGCCGTGGTCCAGTCGATGTCCCCGGCGACGTCCAACCAGAAGGCATCGGGATCGCTGATCGAGAGCCGGTGGGTGGCGTCGTAGGTCGAGGTCGTCGAGTCCGACATCGGGTATTTCCCCTCACGTACGGGATCGGGCCCGCCGACCGTGCCGACGGGTTGTGACAGGTTTCACTCTAACGCGAGGCCCAGTTCGCGATACCGCATCATCCGCTCGGCGTACCTCCGCTCAGGGGGACGCCGGCGGACCTCCAGCAGTGCGGACGCGACCGCGCCGGCCATCCGGTCGCAGAACTCCTCCGGCTCGTCCGCGGCGTCGGGACGCTCGGGGACGACGACGTCCACGATCCCGGCGTCCAGCAGGTCGGCAGAGGTGATGCCCTGCGACCGCGCGACCTCCGGGGCCCGGGTGGTCTCGTGGTGGAGAATCGCGCTGGCGCCCTCCGGCGGCAGGGGGGCGAGCCATCCGTGACGCGCGCACAGGACCCTGTCGGCGGGGAGCAGGGCGAGGGCGGCGCCGCCGGTGCCCTGCCCCAGGATCACGGAGACGGTCGGGGTCGGCAGCGTGACGAGATCAGCCAGACTCCTGGCGATCTCACCCGCCAGTCCGCCCTCCTCCGCCTCCCGCGACAGAGCGGCGCCGCGGGTGTCGATGAGCAGCACCAGGGGCACCCCCATCTCCGCGGCGATGCGCATACCGCGGCGTGCCGACCGCAACGCGGACGGGCCGAGCGGGCTCTTCTCGTTCTCCGCGTCCCGGTCCTGTGCGAGCACGACGGCGGACTGGCCCCGGAACCGGACCAGCGACAACAGGAGCGATCCGCTGTCCTCACCCTGACCGGTGCCGGACAGTGGCACCCGGTCGGGCGACACGCGGTCGAGGAAGGCACGCGCGCCGGGGCGGTCCGGGCGCCGCGACCGGGTGATGGCGTCCCAGGCATCCGGGCGAAGGCCGTCGTCGGACTCCGGCTCCGGGACCGGCCCGTGGGGCGGCGCCGGCTCGTCGTCCGACGGCGGGTCCTGGCACAGCACCCGCAGGGCGCGGGCGGTGAGGTCACGAAGCCCCTCGGGCGGGAGCACACCGTCGATCATCCCGCGTCGCGCGAGGTTTTCGGAGACCTGGACACCGTCCGGGAAGGGTGCGTCGTAGAGCGCCTCGTAGACGCGGGGCCCGAGGAAGCCGATGAGCGCGCCGGGTTCGGCCACCGACACGTGACCGAGCGACCCCCACGACGCGAACACGCCGCCGGTCGTCGGGTGCCGCAGGTAGACGAGGTAGGGCAGCCCCGCGCTCTTGTGCCCGGCCACGGCGGCGGAGATCTTGACCATCTGGAGGAACGCGATCGTCCCCTCCTGCATTCGCGTACCGCCCGAGGTGGGGGAGGCGAGGATCGGGAGCCCTTCGGCGGTCGCCCGCTCGATCGCCGAGACGATCCGCTCGGCGGCGGCGATCCCGATCGACCCGGCGAGGAAGTCGAACTCGCACGCGATGATCACGACCCGGCGGCCCAGCAGGGTGCCCTCGCCGGTGATGACGGACTCGTCCACCCCCGACTTCTCGGTCGCCCGCTGGAGCGCCGCCTCGTACCCGGGCGCCGTGTCCACCTGCGGCGGGCGGACCGGGGCGTCGTCCCAGGACCGGAAGGAGCCGTCGTCGAGGACCATGTCGAGGATCTGCAGAGCTCCGGTGCGCGCCATGACCGCATCGTACGGTGGGGCACCTACCAGCGGGTATCGTGAGGGCGAGGGTGCACTGTCGTACCCCCGTCACGCAGAGGAGCCCTCCGCCGCCATGATCGTCAGCCGCAGGGACGGCGCAGTCGTCGTCGTCACCATCGACCGTCACGAGACCCGCAACGCGCTCGACGCCGAGGTGTGCACCGCCCTGCGCGAGGCCGTCGAGGCCGCCGGCGCGGAGGCCGACGCCGAGGAGCCCGTCCGCGCGATCGTCATCACCGGAGCGGGAACCGCCTTCTGCGCGGGCGCCGATCTGTCCGGCGGGGTGTACAACTCGGATTTCTACGACGCACACGCCGGGATGCTCCGCGCCGTCGAGTCGGTGCCGGTCCCCGTCATCGCCGCCGTCAACGGCCCCGCGGTCGGTGCGGGCGTACAGCTCGCACTGGCGGCGGATCTGCGTGTGGTGGCGCCCGGTGCCGTCTTCACCGTGCCCGTCGTGAAGGTGGGGCTGGCCCTGGACAACTGGACCATCAAGCGGTTGGCCAACGTGGTGGGCGGCGGCCACGCCCGGTCGGTGCTCATGACCGCCCGCCCCGTCGGTGCGGAGGAGGCGGCCCGGATCGGCTTGGCCAACGAGATCGGCGACGTCGAGGCGGCCATGGAGCTGGCTGCCGAGCTCGCCCGGTTCGCGCCGCTGAGTCTCCGGCACATCAAGACCGTGATCAACGACGACGACGCCCGGCTGCTCCCGCGGGAGGAGCACACCGAACTCCAGTTGCGCGCGTGGAGCAGCGAGGACATGGCCGAGGCGCGGGCGGCCCGCGCCGAGAAGCGGCCCCCCGTTTTCCGCGGGCGCTGAACCGCCCTACCGCAGGTGACGCACGGTCGCCGTGGCGCCCCACGTGCGGGCACCGCGGGCCGCCCGGCCCGGGTACGATTCTCCGCGCCCGACCCGGATCCGCGTGACGTGGGAGTCTGGCACGGCCCCGGGTATCGCATGACCAGGGGGAGCGTCACCGATGGCCAGGCACAGTGCATCGCCGCGGGACGGTAATCCGGCGGCCCGGCGGGTCGTCCTCGTGGGTGCGGCGATCGTCGCCGCCGTGCTCCTGGTGGGCCTGGTGGTCTCCGGGCTGTCGAGGGCCGGTGTCGCCGGCTTCTGCGGGGCGGATCCGCGGATCAGCGTGGCAGTCGAGCCCGACATCGTCGAGCACGTCCGGGTTCTGGCGGAGCACGCAGACGGCTGTCATGCCTTCGACGTGGAACCGGTTTCCTCCGCGGACATGTCCGCACGCACCGTGTCGCGGGAGGCGTTGCCGGACATCTGGGTGCCGGACTCCGCCGTGCGTCTCGCCCAGATGTCCCAGGACGTGCAGATCCCGTTCGAGACGGTCCTCAACTCCCTCGCGTCGACCCCTGTGGTCATCGCTTCCCGTGACGCCGGGGTGGACATGTCGACGTGGATCACGGCGCTCGGCACGCCGGGGCTGATGATGGGCGATCCTGTCCGGTCCGGGGTCGTGGACGCGCCGATTCTCGCCGCGACCTCGGAGGTCGAGATGCTGCGGTCGGCTCCGGAGGCGCTGGGGGCCTCGATGGCGATGCTGGCCCAGGGGCAGATGAGTCGCATGGAGGTCCCGCCAACCTCCCGGGAGATGCTCGACAGGGTGATCGCCGGCGGCGGCGCGGCGATCGTCACCGAGCGGGACGCGGTGCTCGCGCAGCGGGCGGCGCCGGACTCGGGGCTGGAGGTGTACGCGCCCGCCACCGGGGCGGTCTTCCTGACCTATCCGGTGGCCGTGACCACCCAGGACCCGACGCGCCGGGCCGAGGTGGCCGGAGCGGCGGAGGCGCTCCGCGACGCCACCGCGGCGATCGCCGTCGTGGACGGGCGCTCCCGGGACGGTTTCCGGACCGCCTTCCGGGCGCCTCTCACCGGGGGTCAGGGGGCGGGCGAGACCGAGGCGCTCGTCGTCCGCGACGCGAACCGGGCCCACAGCGCTCTGCGGCACTGGCGGCTCCTGGCGATGCCGGGCCGGTCCCTGGTCCTGGTGGACACCTCGGGTTCGATGGGATTCGGGGTGCCCGGCACGGACCGCACCCGCATCCAGGCGCTCGTAGAGACGGCGGGCGCCGGGCTCGGCCAGTTCCCCGACGACGCGGAGCTCGGGCTGTGGGCGTTCGGCGGTGCCGCCGGGAGCGACGGGCTCCCGTACGCGGAGGTCGCCGCTCTGCAGCGCCTCGACGCGGCGGCTCCCGGAGGCACGCACCGCGCCGCACTGGGTGGCGCGCTGGCCTCTCTGCCCGGGATGGTGGGCGGCGGCACCGACCTCTATCGTTCCGTGCTCGACGCCTACGCCATGGTGCGCTCGGGGTACGACCCGAACATGGTCAACTCGATCATCGTCATCTCCGATGGCGCGGACGACGCCACCTCGGACATCGGAGCGGACGAGTTCTTCGCCCGGCTCGACGAGATGGTGGATCCGTCCCGCCCCGTGATCGTGGTGACGGTGAGCCTTCTGGACGAGACCGGTTCGGGCACCCTCGCACAGATCGCGCATGCCACCGGCGGCAGCAGTCACGTCGCCCGCACCCCGGAGGAAGTCGTCCGGGTGTTCGCGGAGGCGGTGGGGCGCCGCGGCGCCTCCGCCCGGCCGTAGCCCCGCACTGAGGTAGAGGGCACCCTCCGACGGGGGTGGCGTCACCTCCGGTTTCGGCTTGTCATAAGAGCTTGCCGAGAGTCTGTCCGCAATCGACTGTGTCACGTGTCACACTTCCCCCGTCAGTATCTGTGAAGCGCATCACTACAGGGGTGTGCTGACGAGAACCCGAAACGGAGGACCTCCGTGTCCCAACCAACCGATCCGCCGGCGGGGGGAGCATCGCGACGAACCCCGGAAGCGGCGGAATTCACGGCGATGCAGGCCAGCCCCGCCTTCCAGGAGTTGCGCAGCAAGTTCAGGGCGTTCGTGTTCCCCATGACGATCGCCTTCCTCGTCTGGTACTTCCTCTACGTGATCCTGGCCGTCTACGCGACGGACTTCATGGCGACCAAGGTGTTCGGGAACATCACCTGGGGTCTGGTCATCGGGCTGGGGCAGTTCGTGACGACCTTCCTCATCACCTTCCTCTACATCCGCTTCGCCAACCGTGAGATCGATCCGCGCGCGGAGTCCATCCGCCTCGAACTGGAAGGTGGGGTGGCCTGATGGACTGGCTGATCAACATCAACGAACTCGCGCCGGGTGAGCAGGTCGGCAGCACCCTCCTCAACATGGCGGTGTTCGCCGTCTTCATCGTCGTCACGATGACCCTCGTGCTGAGGGCGTCGAAGTCGACCAAATCGACCAAGGACTTCTACACGGGCGGCTCGAGCTTCACCGGCCCGCAGAACGGTTTCGCGATCGCCGGCGACTACCTCTCGGCGGCGTCCTTCCTCGGCATCGCGGGCGCCATCGCGATCAACGGCTACGACGGCTTCCTGTACTCGATCGGCTTCCTCGTCGCCTGGCTCGTGGCGTTGATGCTCGTGGCCGAGCTGATGCGCAACACGGGCCGGTTCACGATGGCCGACGTGCTCAGCTTCCGGCTCAACCAGCGGCCCGTCCGTATGGCGGCCGCGCTGGCCACCCTCGCGGTGTGTCTGTTCTATCTGATCGCCCAGATGGCCGGCGCCGGCGGTCTCGTCGCCCTCCTCCTGAATATCGACGACTCCACAGGGCAGTCGATCGTCGTGGCCGTCGTCGGCATCCTGATGATCGTCTACGTCCTCGTCGGAGGCATGAAGGGCACCACCTACGTCCAGATGGTCAAGGCCGTCCTGCTCGTCGGCGGCGTGCTGATCATGTGCCTCCTCGTCCTGGTCGCCGCGCGGGGCAACTTCTCGGCGCTCCTCGGTGAGGCAGTGGCCAACTCGGGCAAGGATCTTCTGCAGCCGGGTCTGCAGTACGGCGCCACCGAGACCAGCAAGCTCGACTTCGTCTCGCTGTCGATCGCCCTGGTCTTCGGCACCGCGGGCCTGCCGCACGTGCTCATGCGCTTCTACACCGTGCCCACGGCGAAGGAGGCCCGTCGGTCGGTGACCTGGGCCATCGTGCTCATCGGCGGCTTCTACCTGTTCACCCTCGTCCTCGGCTTCGGTGCCGCGGCGATGGTCGGACCCGAGGTCATCGAGAACGCGCCCGGCGGCGTGAACTCGGCGGCGCCGCTGCTCGCGTTCGCCCTGGGCGGTGAGATCTTCCTCGGCATCATCTCGGCGGTCGCGTTCGCGACCATCCTCGCCGTGGTGGCCGGACTCGCCATCACCGCCTCGGCGTCGTTCGCGCACGACATCTACAACGGCGTGATCAAGCACGGGCAGGCCACCGAACAGTCGCAGCTGCGGGTCTCCCGGATCACGGTCGTGGTGATCGGCATCGTGTCGATCGTCATGGGCATCGGCGCCATGGGGCAGAACATCGCCTTCCTCGTGGCGCTCGCCTTCGCGATCGCGGCCTCGGCGAACCTTCCGACGATCCTCTACTCGCTGTTCTGGAAGCGGTTCAACACCACCGGTGCGCTGTTCTCCATGTACGGCGGCCTGATCAGCACTCTGGTGCTCATCGCGCTCTCGCCGGCGGTCTCCGGCAGCGAGAAGTCGATGATCTCCAGCGTCGATTTCTCCCTGTTCCCGCTCTCCAACCCCGGCATCGTGTCGATCCCCCTGGCGTTCCTGCTGGGCATCATCGGGACGTTCATCGGCAAGAAGGACGAGTTCCCGGAGAAGCGCGTGGAGATGGAGGTCCGCTCGCTCACCGGTGTCGGTGTGGAGAAGACCATCTCGCACTGACCCGAACGCTCATCGGCCCGCCCGACCGTCGCCGGACGGTCGGGCGGGCCTCGTCGTGCCCGCCGAGGGACTACCCTCGGTGGGCACCACACCGATTCGGAGGCGGTAGAGATGTATCCCGGACAGGACGACCACACCCGACGCATGGGTCAGCAGCCCGACTCGCGTGCCTACTCGCGGATGAGCGGCGATCGGGCGTACGACCCCGCCTACGACGACGGCTACGGTGCCGAGGGCGGTTACGACGACGGCTACGTGGAACCCCGCCAGCCCCGCCGCGGGCCCGCGATCGACGTGGGGAAATTCCTTGGCAGCGTGGCCGCCACCGCCCTGGTCGCGGCCATCGCGGGGTGGCTGATCGCGTGGGTGGTGGACGCGGTGTTCTCCCGCTTCGGCCACCAGTGGGCCAACGGCGGGAACACCCCGACGATGTACGCCGTCTACGGCGCCGTCGCGGCGGTCCTCGCCGGGTTGCTCTGGTACCTGCTGCTGATCGGCACCGCCAACCCCCAGCAGTTCTACTCCTGGACGGTTGGGCTGCTCATCGTGGCGGCCGTGGCGTTGCCGCTGCTGGTGACCGTGCCGTTCCTCGACGGACTCGCGGCAGCGATCGTGCATCTGTTCATCGGGCTGCCGATCCTCGCGCTGACGAGCGCCTTCTCGGCCACGCTCAGGCGCTGACGCCCCGCCCGGGACGCGACGCCGCCCGGGCCACCAGTGGTGCCCCCGAGAGGAATCGAACCTCCGACACCGGCTTTAGGAGAGCCGTGCTCTATCCACTGAGCTACGAGGGCGGGAACCGGGGGAGAGTCTAACCGATGGCTCGCTCCGTCGTGAGCGGCGACTTGGAGTGGGTGCCCATCGGACGGTACTGTTGACCGTCGGCGTCCATGTCGTCTCCTTCGACGGAGACGGTGGACCGCCTCGAACGGGTCACCACCGGCCGCCGTACGAGGGGGAGGGCGCCCGCCGGCCGGCAGCCCACTAGACAGACAGAGGTATTGCCTGTGTCCACGTACACCCCCAAGCCCGGGGACGTGACGCGCGCCTGGTATGTCATCGACGCCACCGACGTGGTGCTCGGCCGACTCGCCGTCCAGGTCGCCAACATCCTCCGTGGCAAGCACAAGCCGCAGTTCGCCCCGAACGCCGACACCGGCGACTTCGTCATCATCATCAACGCCGACAAGGTCGCGATCTCGTCCAACAAGCGTGACCGCGTGGTGCAGCACCGCCACTCCGGTTTCCCCGGTGGGCTGAAGTCGCAGACCCTGGGCAAGGCCATGGACACGCGCCCCGACCGCGTCGTCGAGAAGGCCGTCAAGGGCATGCTGCCGAGCAACAAGCTCGGTCGTGCCGTCGCCTCCAAGCTCAAGGTGTACGCGGGTCCCGATCACCCGCACGCCGCCCAGCAGCCCGTGCCCTTCGAGATCAAGCAGGTGGCCCAGTGACCGACGAGAACATCACCCCCGAGGCCGAGGTCGCCGACGACGTGGTGGCGGATCTCGCCGCCGAGGTCGCCGAGGACTACAGCGAGGCCGACTACGCCGGTGGCACCGACTACGTCGCCGACGCCGACGCCCAGTTCGCGCCCGTCGTCTCCTCCGGCTCGGCACAGGCCGTCGGCCGCCGCAAGGAGGCCGTCGCCCGCGTCCGCCTGCTGCCGGGCTCCGGCCAGTTCACCCTCAACGGCCGGTCGCTCGAGGACTACTTTCCGAACAAGGTGCACCAGCAGCTCGTCAAGTCGCCTCTGGTGCTGGTCGAGCGCGAGGAGCAGTTCGACATCGTGGCGCTGCTCCACGGTGGCGGCCCCTCGGGTCAGGCCGGCGCGCTGCGTCTGGCCATCGCCCGCGCGCTGACCCAGTACTCGCCGGACGATCGCCCGGCGCTCAAGAAGGCGGGCTTCCTCACGCGTGACGCCCGCGCGGTCGAGCGCAAGAAGGCCGGCCTCAAGAAGGCCCGTAAGGCCCCGCAGTACTCGAAGCGCTGATCCACCCGGATCACGACACCAGAGCAGGTTCCCGCGACGCGGGGGCCTGCTCTGGTCCGTTTGTCGGGTGCGCGACCGCGCGGGGTTATCCTGACCCGGTCATTCCCGATCCGCCCCGCGGCGGCGACCACACGACCCCGGAGGACTACACGACATGACGCGACTGTTCGGCACCGATGGGGTCCGTGGGCTCGCCAACCGGACCCTCACCGTCGACCTGGCGGTCCGGCTCGGTGCGGCGGCCGCCGCGGTCCTCGCCACCGAGACCGGTCTCGCGCCCGACGACGCGGGCGCGCGCCCACTCGCGGTCGTGGGTCGCGACCCGCGCGTCTCGGGGGAGATGCTGGAGGCCGCCCTCGCGGCGGGGCTGGCCAGTCAGGGCGTCGACGTCCTGCTGGTGGGTGAGGTGCCGACCCCGGCCGTGGCCCATCTGACGGGCCGGCACGACGCCGCGCTCGGCGCCGTCATCTCCGCCTCGCACAACGCCATGCCGGACAACGGCATCAAGTTCTTCGCCGCGGGCGGTCACAAACTCGGTGACGAGGTCGAGGACCGGATCGAGGCCGCCCTCACCGAAGGCGCCATCACCGGGCCGACCGGGTCGGCGATCGGCCGGATCTCCCGTGCGACCCCCGAGGACGCCCTGGACAGCTATGTCGGCCATCTGCTCAGCGCCACGCCGGCCCGGTTGGACGGACTCCGCGTCGTCGTCGACTGCGCAAACGGCGCCGCCAGCGTCGCCGCACCGCGCGCCTACCGCGAGGCGGGCGCGACGGTGATCGAGATCCACTCCAGTCCCGACGGCTACAACATCAACGACAACTGCGGTTCCACCCACCTCGACGACGTACGTGCCGCGGTCCGCGAGCACGGCGCGGACCTCGGGCTCGCCCACGACGGGGACGCCGACCGCTGCCTCGCGGTGGACTCCACCGGCGAGGTCGTCGACGGTGACCAGATCATGGCGATCCTGGCCCTGGCCATGCGGGACGCCGGCGAGCTCGCGGGCGACGCCCTCGTCGCCACCTTCATGAGCAACCTCGGTCTCAAGGTGGCGATGCGGGAGGCCGGCATCGAGGTCACGGAGACCAAGGTCGGCGACCGGTACGTCCTCGAGCGCCTCCGCGAGGGTGGATACAGCCTCGGCGGCGAGCAGTCCGGTCACCTCGTCCTTCCCGCGCACGCGACCACCGGGGACGGTGTCCTCACCGGGCTGCGCATCATGGCGCGGATGGCCGAGACGGGCAGGTCGCTGGCCGAGCTGGCCTCCGTGATGACGGTGCTGCCCCAGATCCTCATCAATGTGCCGGTGGAGGACAAGGCCGCGGTCGTGGCGTCCCCGGCGGTCGGCGACGCGGTCGCCGCCGAGGAACTGCGGCTCGGCGCCACCGGCCGCGTCCTGCTCCGCCCCTCGGGGACCGAGCACCTGGTCCGCGTGATGGTCGAGGCAGAGGACGCGGAGTTGGCCCGCGAGGTCGCCGAGCGGCTCGCGGGCGTCGTCGTCGCCGTCTGACTCGTGCCTCCTCCCGGCGGTCGGGCTCGTGTCGCCCGGCCGCCGGTTCTGCGGACCGGCCGCCGGGCGGTCCGCTCAGCCGCCGGTGAAGGACTTGAACAGCTTGAGCAACGGCGGTGTCGTGGCCAGCGGGTCGTCTCCCGGCTCCTCGAGCATCTCGTCCGTCACGGGGACCGCGTCCTTGAACCCGGCCTCGGGATCAGCGAACGCGGCATAGGTGTCGTCACCGGCGAGGGTGGCCAGCAGGTAGCCGGCGAGCTGCGGCCGGACGGTCCGATGCGTGCGGCGGTCCGGGTCGGCCAGGCCGATCCGCTCGATCAGCGCGTTGCGCTCGACCAACCCGCCCTCGATCGCCTTGTCCAGTCGCCGGTGCACGAGGTCGGCCCGCCACGCGAGGTGTAGTGCCCGCGCGTCCTCGGCGTGGACGCCGCCGGCGGCGGACAGAAGCAGCGCGGGGGAGTCGATGGTCATGGCCCGCTCCGCGGCCGAGGGGACCGTCTCGGTGGGGAAGACCATCGCGACAGCGTCGATGTCGGTGCGCTGGGAGGCCAGCAGCGTGGACACGCCCGCGCCGAGGCCGTGACCGGCCAGGCCGATGCGACGCGGATCCGCGCGGACCGACCCGCGACCGAGGGTCGCCTGGAGGGTGTCCTCGATCGCCGCGGACAGGTGGTCCGCGTAGTGCTGGTGGTTCGGGCGTAAGCCGAGATCGGTGGCGGGTGCCACCACGACGAAGCCCCACGACGCGAGGTGCTTGAGGGTGTCGACGTAGTGATGTGGCCCGCGGGTCCAGTCGTGGGCCCATCCCACGACGGGCGCGGGCGACGGGGCGTCGCGCGGGACGTAGACGACGCCGGGGGTACCGGTGAATCCGAGGTCACCCCTGTCGACGGCGTGGGGTCCGCGTCGACCCACCCTGGCGTGCAGTTCCTTGGTCTTCTTGGCCACGATGGCCACAGTATCGCCTCGGGGGCGCGAAGGGTGCCTGGGCTGTCGGACCTCCTGGCTACACTTAGCGCCCATGTGCGGAATCGTCGGTTATGTCGGGCATCGCCCCGCCCTCCCTGTCGTCGTCGAGGCCCTGCGGCGGATGGAGTACCGCGGCTACGACTCGGCGGGCGTCGCCGTCCTCGACGGCTCGGGGGCCTCCCGGGTGGAGAAGAAGGAGGGCAAGCTCGCCAACCTCGAGGCCGCGCTCGCGGCCGCGGGTGAGGGCGGCTTCCCGGGGTCGACCGGCATCGGTCACACCCGGTGGGCGACGCACGGGCGCCCGAGTGACCGCAACGCGCACCCTCACGTCTCCGGCGATGTCGCGATCGTGCACAACGGGATCATCGAGAACTTCGCGCCGCTCCGCGCCGAGCTCGAGGCCGCGGGCGTCGAGCTCGAGTCGGACACCGACTCGGAGGTCGCGGCCCACCTCCTGCGCCGCGAGATGGAGTCGGGTGGCAGCGGCGGGGACTTCGTCGCCGCGTGCCGCACGGTGCTCCGTCGCCTCGAAGGCGCCTTCACACTGGTGTTCAGCCACGCCGCCCACCCGGACGTCCTGGTGGCCGCGCGGCGCTCGACCCCGCTCGTGCTTGGCGTCGGCGAGGGTGAGATGTTCCTGGGCTCCGACGTCGCGGCGTTCATCGAGCACACCCGCGACGCCATCGAGCTGGGACAGGACAACGTCGTGGTCCTGCGCGCGGACTCGTACGAGATCACCGATTTCGCCGGCGAGCCCTCCGAGGGCCGTCCCTTCTACATCGACTGGGACCTGGCCGCCGCCGAGAAGGGCGGCTACGACTACTTCATGCTCAAGGAGATCGCCGAGCAGCCCGGGGCGGTCGCCGACACCCTGCTCGGTCACTTCCAGGACGGTCGCATCGTGCTGGACGAGCAGCGGATGAGCGACCAGGACCTTCGTGACATCGACAAGGTGTTCATCGTGGCCTGCGGCAGTGCCTACCACTCGGGCATGGTCGCCAAGTACGCGATCGAGCACTGGACCCGGCTCCCATGCGAGGTCGAGATCGCCTCGGAGTTCCGCTACCGCGACCCGGTCCTGGACCGCTCCACGCTCGTGGTGGCCATCTCCCAGTCCGGCGAGACCGCGGACACCCTCGAGGCGGTCCGCCACGCCAAGACCCAGAAGGCGCGCGTTCTGGCGGTGTGCAACACCAACGGTTCGCAGATCCCGCGCGAGGCGGACGCCGTCCTGTACACGCACGCCGGTCCGGAGATCGGTGTCGCCTCCACCAAGGCGTACCTCGCGCAGATCACGGCCAACTACCTGGTCGGTCTCGCGCTCGCGCAGGCACGCGGCACCAAGTACCCGGACGAGGTGGCGGCCGAGTTCCGCCAGCTCGAGCGCATGCCCGAGGACATCCAGAAGGTCGTCGACTCCCTGGACCCGGTGCGGGGGATCGCCCGCGAGCTCGCCGGCTCCAAGTCGGTGCTGTTCCTCGGCCGCCACGTGGGGTACCCCACGGCACTGGAGGGCGCGCTCAAGCTCAAGGAGCTGGCGTACATGCACGCCGAGGGCTTCCCGGCAGGCGAGCTCAAGCACGGCCCGATCGCCCTCATCGAGGAGGGCATGCCGGTCTTCATCGTGATGCCGCCGGTCGAGGGTCGCGGGGTGCTCCACTCCAAGCTGGTGAGTAACATCCAGGAGATCCGGGCCCGCGGCGCGCGGACCATCGTGATCGCCGAGGAAGGCGACGAGGTGGCCCGGCCCCTGTCGGACTACTTCATCCCGATCCCGGCCTCGACCACTCTTCTCCAGCCGCTGCTGGCCACCATCCCGTACCAGGCGTTCGCCGCCGAGGTCGCCGCCGCGCGCGGGTACGACGTGGACAAGCCCCGCAATCTCGCCAAGTCCGTCACGGTGGAGTGACCCGCCCCGCGGTAGGCAGATCATGAGGCGCGCCCATCCCGTCGAGGTCATCCGCGCCGCGGAACGTCCGCTCATCGAGGCGGCCGCCGCGGCCGGGGACCCCGACGCGGTGATGCGGCGCGCCGCCGCGGGCGTCGCCCACCACACAGCGGCGCTGCTGCGCGAGCGCACCGGCGGAGTCTACGGCCGCTCCGTGCTGCTGCTGGTGGGCAGCGGGGACAACGGCGGGGACGCCCTGTACGCGGGCGCGATCCTGCGGGGCCGCGGATGCCGCGTGGAGGCCGTTCTGTCGAGCCCGGACCGGGCGCACGAACGCGGTCTCGCCGCCCTGCGCCGCGCCGGCGGGCGGGTCCGGGGCGTGGAGTCCGTGGGCTCCCACGTACCCGTCCCCGACGTGGCCGTCGACGGCGTGGTCGGTCTGAACGGGAGGGGACCGCTGCGCGACCCGGCGGCGCGGATCGTCGGGAGCCTGGCCGCGGCCGGTGTGCCGTGGGTGGCGGTGGACCTGCCCAGCGGAGTCGACGCCGATACGGGCACCGTCCACGAGCCGCACGTGCGGGCGACGCTCACCGTCACCTTCGGCCTGCTGCGCCGTGCGCACCTGCTCGCCTCGCCGGAGTGTGGCCGCGTCGAGCTGGTGGATATCGGCCTGACCGAACCGTCGGCCGGTCCGGACGCCGTGCAGTGCCCGGACCCCGCCGAGGTGGGGCGCCACTGGCCGGTGCCGGGGCTGGACGACGACAAGTACACGCAGGGCGTGGTCGCGGTGCGCGCCGGGTCCGAGCGGTACCCGGGCGCGGCGGTGCTGTGCGTGTCGGCGGCGGTGGCGGCCACGTCCGGGATGGTGCGGTACGTGGGATCGGGGGCGGACGCGGTGCTGGCCGCCCGCCCCGAGGTGGTGTGCCACCCGACGGTCGCCGACGCCGGTCGCGCCCAGGCGTGGATCGTGGGGCCCGGCGGCGGGACGGGGCCGGACGCGGTGGCGGACATCGACGCGGTCCTCGCGGAGGGGCGGCCGACGGTGCTCGACGCGGACGCCCTCACCTGCGTCGCCACCCACCCGGTCCTGCTGCGGAGCGCCACCGCGCCGGTGCTGCTCACCCCGCACGCCGGCGAGTTCGACCGGCTCACCGGCGGGTGGGATCGCGGCGACCGCCCCGGCGCGCTGCGCCGGTACGTCGCGGGCCTGCGGGACCGTGGGATCGAGGCGACGGTGCTGCTCAAGGGGCGCGTCACCCTGGTCGACGACGGCGAGACGACGTTCGCGGTGGACTCCGGTTCCTCGTGGGCCGCCACGGCCGGTTCGGGCGATGTGCTGTCCGGGATCGTGGGCGCGTTGCTGGCGAGCGGCAGGGCGGTGTCCGGATCTCCGGCGTGGCCGGCGGTCGAGGCGGCCACGGTGCACGGTGAGGCCGCACGCCGGGCGGCGCACCGACACACCGTGGGCGCGGGCGGTGCTCACAGGGGCCCGGGCGCGCCGATCGGTGCCTCCGACCTGCTGGCCGCGATCCCGGGGACGATCTCGGCGCTGCGGGGGCGGGAATCGCTGCCCCACGGCGCTTTTTGGCAGAATTGACAGAATGGCTCCAGTTGTCCCCCCGGCACCGTGCCGCGCCGAGATCGATCTGGACGCGATCGAGCACAACAGTCGCGTCCTCGTCCGGTCTGCCCGCGGGGCGCGGGTCATGGCCGTGGTCAAGGCCGACGCCTACGGGCACGGCGCCGTCCCCGTCTCCCTGGCCGCGCTGCGCGGGGGCGCCCACGCGCTGGGGGTGACCACCATCGCCGAGGCCCTGCAGCTGCGGTCGGCGGGCATCGACGCGGAGATCCTCGCGTGGCTCTACTCCGCCTGGGACGACGTCCGCGCGGCGGTCGAGGCGGACGTCGACCTCGCGATCCCCAGCCCGGCCCACCTGGACACCGTCCTGGAGGCCGCGCGCCGCACGGGCCGTCGTGCCCGCGTCACCCCCAAGATCGACACCGGCCTCGCGCGGTCCGGCATCTCCCTCGAGGAGTGGCCGGCCGTGCTCGAGCGGCTCGTCACGGCCACGGCCGGCGGGCTGGTCGAGGTCACGGGGCTGATGGCCCACTTCGCGCACGCGGACGACCCGGGTAACCCGGTCATCGACCTGCAGGTGGCTCGGCTCCACGAGTGCGTGGCCCAGGCACGCGGTCGTGGCCTGGAGTGCCCGGTCAACCATCACGCGAACTCGGCGGCGACGCTCACCCGGCCCGAGGACGGCTTCGAGATGGTCCGCCCGGGCATCGCGTTGTACGGCCTCAACCCGGTCGAGGGACTCGAGGTGGACCTGGTGCCCGCCATGACGTTCTCGGCCGAGGTGCTCATGGTGAAGCGGCTGGCCGCGGGGCAGGGCGTGAGCTACGGGCACACGTGGCACGCCCCCCTCGACACGACCGTCGCCCTCATCGCGGCGGGTTACGCCGACGGCGTGTGGCGGCTGCTCTCGGGCCGGCTGGACGTCTCGATCGGCGGGCGGCGCTATCCGAACGTCGGCCGCGTGTGCATGGACCAGTTCGTCGTCGACCTCGGACCCGACCCCGGCCAGGCGGTGCGGGTGGGGGACACGGCCGTGTTGTTCGGCACGGGCGCCGACGGAGGGCCCACCGCCGCCGAGTGGGCCGAGACCCTGGGCACCATCCACTACGAGGTGGTCACCGCCGTGCGCGGCCGCGCCGAGCGCCACCACGTGGTGCACGGCACCCACGCCGCGCCGTCCGCGCGTGGGACCCACGCCGTCGCGCGGAGCGGCGACGCCGCGCCGGGGGCCGGGGGATGAGCGAGGACCACGACGACGAGGTCGGCGACGACCAGCGCGGTGGGCCCCGGCTGCGTCTCCCGAAACGGCCCGAGCGGTCGGCCGCCGAGATACCGGTCGAGGTCCGACCGCCCGAGGTGGCCGGGGGCACGCCGCGCGACGCGGAGGCGGTCGCCGAAAGGATCCGGACGCCCGGTGGTCTGCGCGCGGGCCTGAGCGCGCTCGGCGCCGCCACCCTGGGTTCGGTGGTCACACTGCTGCCCGGCCGACGCGCCAACGACCCGTGGGCCGGCGAGGACATGTGGGAACTCGGGGTGGACCGGGGCTCGATGGTCGCCGCGACCGATGGTGTCCCGCTCGCGGTGCGCGAGGCGGGGCCGACCGACGCGCCGATGACGGTCGTGTTCGTCCACGGCTACACCCTGTCGATGGACACCTGGCACTTCCAGCGCAGGCACCTGGCCGACCGGTTCGGCTCCGAGATCCGGATGGTCTTCTACGACCAGCGCGGGCACGGCCTGAGCGGGGCCGGCTCGCGGAAGAACGCGACCATCGACCAGCTGTCCCGGGACCTCGACACCGTCATCTCGGCGACCGCGCCCGCAGGGCCCGTCGTCGTGATCGGCCACTCGATGGGCGGGATGACCGTGATGGGGTTCGCCGCCCGGCACCCCGAGACGGTCCGGGAGCGCGTCCTGGGGGTCGGGCTGGTCTCCACCGCGATGGCGGAGCTCTCGGAGGCCGGGCTCGGGGCGGTGCTCGACAACAGAAGCGTGGCCCGCCTCGCCGGGCTGGCGGGCCGCAGCCCCGGCGTGTTCACCAGCAGCCGACGTGCGCTCGGGGCGATCATCTCACCGTTCATCTACGGCGGGTCGTTCGGAGACCCCGCCACGGTCAGTCCCACCGTCGCCCGGTTCGTGGACAAGCTCATCGCCTCGACCGACGTGCTGACCATCGCCAACTTCTTCGAGACCCTCACGCGGCACGACGAGTCGGCCGCCATGCCAGTCCTGCGCGAGGTCCGCACGACGGTCCTCAGCGGCGACCGGGACCTGCTCACCCCGCTGGACCGGTCGGTCGACATCGTCGAGGAGCTCCCCGACGCCGAGTTCGTCGTGGTCCCGGGCGCCGGGCACATGGTGATGCTCGAGGAGCCCGCGCACGTGTCCGAGGTGTTGGGTGACCTCGTGGCCGACGCGATCATCGAGTGGCGCCGCCTCGAGCGGGCGGGTCGCGCCGACGGGAGCCGGACGTCGTGACGATCGAGGTGCCGGGGGAGCGCGACCTGCCGACGGTCGAGGACACGCGCGCGCTGGGCGTCGAGCTGGCCGGACTGCTCCGCGCCGGCGACGTGGTGGTGCTCGACGGCCCGCTCGGCGCGGGCAAGACCGCCCTGACGACCGGGATCGCCGCCGGCCTCGGCGTGCGGGGCCGGGTGACCTCGCCGACCTTCGTCATCGCGCGCCGCCACCCGCCCACGACGCCCGGTGGCCCGGGGCTCGTCCACGTCGACGCCTACCGTCTTCTCGGCGGTCAGGACCCGGACGGGACGCGGCCCACGACGGGCGACCTGGCCGACCAACTCGAGTCCCTCGACCTGGACTCGGCCCTCGACACCGACGTCGTGGTGGTCGAATGGGGCGCCGGGTTCGTCGACTCGCTCGTCGAGGCCCCGCTCGTGGTGGCCCTGCGCCGGCCCGACGGCACCGACGTGCGCACCGCCGGCTGGAGCCGGGGCGCCTCGACCGGTCGCGCGGCCGGCCCGGCGGTACCCTGACCTCGTGCTGGTCCTCGCCGTCGACACCTCGACCCCCTTCGTCACCGCGGGGGTGTGCCGCCTCGTGCCCGGTGACGACGGCCCTGTGGTCGAGACGCTTGGCACCCGCGTCACCGAGGACGCCCGCGCCCACGCGGAACTGTTGACCCCGCACATCCTCGACTGCCTCGCCGAGGCCGGCCTGGCCGCGGACGGCCTCGACGCCGTGGTGGTGGGCACCGGCCCGGGGCCGTTCACCGGGCTGCGGGTCGGGATGGCCACCGCCGCCGCGTTCGCCGACGCCCTCGGCAGACCGGTCCACGGGGTGTGCTCGCTCGACGGGCTCGCGGCCACCGCGCGCGCTGCCGGGGCCGGCGGGGACCTCGTCGTCGTCACCGATGCCCGTCGCCGCGAGGCGTATCACGCCCGCTACTCACCACAGGGCGTGCGGACGTCGGGTCCCGCGGTGGGGCCCGCCGCCGACATCGACGTCGAGGGCGCCGACCACCTCGCCGGGGACCCCGCCCGTCTGCGGGAGGTCAGCGACGCCCACGGCTCCGCCGCCTCCCACGGTCCCACCGCCGCTCCCGGTGATCACCGCTCCACCGCCGCTCGCGGTGACCACGGCGCCGTCGCGCGCGGCGCGGGCGACCCGCTGCCGCGCGTCCTCGACGGCGTGTACGCGCCCGACCCCGCCGGACTCGTCACCGCGGCGGCCGACGCCCTGCTCGCCGGCGCGACACCGGCCCCGCTCGAGCCTCTCTACCTGCGACGCCCCGATGCGGTCCCGCCCCGGCGCGTCGAACCCTCCGGGGCCCTGCGCGGGGTGGGGCGATGACCGCGACGCCGGCCGACGTCGTCCACGACGCGCTGGGCCCCGACGACGCCATGCGTTGCGCCGACCTGGAGACGCTCCTGTTCCGCGGCGACGGCCCGTGGTCGGCGGCGGCATTCCTGTCCGAGATCGGCTCGCGTCACACCACCTGCCTGGCCGCCCGCGCCGACGGGCGGCTGGTCGGCTACGCCGTCCTGGCCGGGCTCGGCCCCGCGGGCGACCGCGAGTTCGAGGTGCACACCATCGGTGTCGACCCCGAGTACCAGGGGCGCGGCATCGGACGCGCGCTGCTGCGGCGGATGCTCGAGGTGGCCGACGCCGAGGACGCACCGGTCGTCCTGGACGTGCGGACCGACAACGTCCCCGCGCGCAGGCTGTACGAGACCCACGGGTTCGAGGTCGTCGGCCTGCGTCCCCGGTACTACCGGCCCAGCATGGCCGACGCGCATCTCATGGTGCGGCCGGCCCGGGGCGGCGGCGCGGACACTATAGGCGGCGACACGGGAGAGGGGAGCGGTCGATGAGGACCGTCATGGGGATCGAGAGTTCGTGCGACGAGACGGGCGTGGCCGTGGCGCGGGTGCACGACGACGGGCGGGCCGAGCTGCTGTCCGACGTGGTGGCCTCGTCGATGTCCGAGCACGCCCGTTTCGGCGGCGTCGTCCCGGAGATCGCCTCCCGCGCCCACCTCGAGGCGCTCGTCCCCACGGTCCGCGCCGCGCTCTCCGAGGCCGGGGTGGAGCGGCCTGACGCCGTCGCCACCACCATCGGACCCGGGCTGTCCGGGGCGCTGCTCGTGGGCTCGTCGGCGGCCAAGGCCTACGCCGCCGCCTGGGGCGTGTCGTTCTACGCCGTGAACCACCTGGTCGGCCACGTCGCCGTCGCGGGCTTCGACGGCGGGCCGCTGGGGGAGTGCGTGGCTCTGCTGGTCTCCGGCGGCCACACGCAACTGCTGCACGTGCGCTCGCTGACCGAACCGGTCGCGGAGCTCGGGTCGACCGTCGACGACGCCGCCGGCGAGGCGTACGACAAGGTCGCCCGTCTGCTCGGCCTCGGCTACCCGGGCGGGCCGGTGATCGACCGCCTGGCCGCCACCGGCGATCCCCGCGCCATCGCGTTCCCCCGCGGGATGACCGGACCGCGCGACGCCCGCCACGACTTCTCCTTCTCCGGGCTCAAGACCGCCGTGGCCCGGCGGATCGAGGCCGCCGAGCGGGACGGCGAGCAGCTCGACGTGGCCGACGTCGCGGCGTCGTTCCAGGAGGCCGTCGCCGACGTGCTCACCATGAAGGCCGTGCGGGCCTGCACCGACCTGGGTGTGGACACCCTGCTCATCGGCGGCGGCGTGGCGGCCAACTCGCGACTGCGCGACCTCGCCGCCCACCGGTGCGCCGAGGCCGGCCTCACACTGCGTGTGCCGCGGCCGCGCCTGTGCACGGACAACGGCGCGATGGTCGTGGGGGTCGCCTCCGCCCTGCTCGCCTCGGGCGCCTCACCCAGTCCGCTGACCGTCGCCGCCGACCCGGGCCTGCCGGTCGAGGTCACGCAGGTCGCCTGACCGCCCGCGGGACGGCATCGGCGCCCGTGCGGCTGGGGCCGGCGCCGCGGGCGGCATCGGCGCCCGCGCGGCTAGAACCCGAGAATGGCCATCCCCATCGCGGCGGACGTGAGCGCGAGGACGAGCAGCACGAGCACCCACGCGATGCCGAGGTAGCCGATGACCAGGGCCGAGACCGCCATGGCGCGGCCCTCCTGGCCGCGCCGCCTGATCTGCGCCAGCGACACGTGCCCCAGGACCACCACGATCACGGTGATGACCGCGGGCACCAGCGGCACGAACAGGCCGAGGAACGAGCCGAAGACGACGTTGCCCACGGCGACGACGAGGGCGACGAGAGCCAACTCGTTGCCGCCTGCCGGGTGCGCCGGCTCGTACGGGTCGGACACCGGCGCGGTCAGTCCTGCGTCGGATCGACACGGTCGACGCGGCCCCGTTGCGCGAAGTACAGGCCGAGCCCGGCGAGCGTGAGCCCGCCGATCAGGTTCCCGATATGGACCGGGATCTGGTTCCACAGCAGCCAATCGGCGACGCTCACGTCCGCCCCGAGCATCATCCCCGCCGGGATCGTGAAGTGGTTGACCACCGCGTGCTCGTAGCCGAGGGCGAAGAACGTGAGGATCGGCAGCCAGATCGCCAGGATCTTGCCCGAGGTGCTCGACGAGGAGAACGACATGATCACGCCCAGCACCACCAGCCAGTTACACAGCACCGCGCTCAGCGTCACCCAGCCCAGCCCGGTGACCAGACCCGCCTCCTTGTAGGCGATCGTCTTCTCCACCGCGAGATCGGCGAGGGCCTGGGCGCCGGTCGCGTCCGGCTCCGTCCCCATCCCCGTGAGCACGGAGGTGATCATCCAGGCGGCGGCGAGTCCGCCGATCGTGTGACCGAGGATCATCCAGCCGAAGACCCGCAGGCAGTCCCGTACCCGGACCCGCTTCTCCATGACCGCGAGCGGCACCAACCCGTACGCGCCGGTGACGAGTTCCCACCCGAGCAGGACGACCAGGGTGAGGCCGATGGGGAAGAGGACGGCGCCGACGATCTCCACCCCGGTGGCGTCGCTGACCATGACGGCCAGCGTCGTGGCCGCGCCGAGCAGGTAGACGGCGAGGAAGCCCCGCAGGGCCAACTGCCATCCGGGGACATGGGCCTTCTTCTCCCCGGCGTCGACGGTGGCGGTGACGATGTCGGGAGGGGCTACTGCGGTCATTGTGGGCCTCGCTGTCCTCGATGGGTGATCGGATCGGGCAGAGGTGGTTCGGTGGCTGATGTCCGTGCGTGCCGGCGAGCCTACCGGCGACGGGGGGATCCGCAACGGGACGAGCCTGCACGCGGTTTCCTTGAGTGCTGGCACTCGCCTGTGTAGAGTGCCAATAGACACGGTGCTCCGAGGGCGTCACCCGCGACGGCGCACGCGGCGGGCCGGGTCGTACGGAAACCACGGGACGCCCACGGTGTCCCGGATCTTCGAACCACACTCCGAGCCGCCCGGGACCCGGGCGGCCACACCCCATACGGGAGGATCATCGTGGCGATCAAGCCGCTTGAGGACAAGATTCTCGTCGAGGCCCTCGAGGCCGAGACCACCACGGCGTCCGGCCTCGTCATCCCGGACACCGCCAAGGAGAAGCCCCAGGAGGGCACCGTCGTCGCGGTCGGCAAGGGCCGCTTCGACGAGGACGGCGACCGTATCCCCATGGACATCAAGGAGGGGGACAAGGTCATCTACTCGAAGTACGGCGGCACCGAGATCAAGTACGAGGGCAAGGAGTACCTGATCCTCTCCTCGCGTGACGTCCTCGCGGTCATCGACTGACGTGAGCCGCGTCAACCCCGCCCCGGCGGCGCCGGCGACTGCCAGGCACCACCGGGGCGGTGGTGTCTCACGCCGCAACACCGGATCGACCCGACCACCCACTTCCCTCCAGGAGTTCCATCAATGTCCAAGTTGATCGCGTTCGACGAGGAGGCCCGCAAGGGCATGCTCGCCGGTGTCGACGAGCTCGCCGACACCGTCAAGGTCACTCTCGGCCCCAAGGGGCGCCACGTCGTGCTCGCCAAGGCGTTCGGCGGTCCCACCGTCACCAACGACGGCGTCTCCATCGCCCGTGAGATCGAGCTCGCCGAGCCGTTCGCGAATCTCGGGGCGCAGCTCGTCAAGAGCGTCGCCACCAAGACCAACGACGTCGCAGGCGACGGCACCACCACCGCCACCGTGCTCGCCCAGGCGCTCATCCGTGAGGGGCTGCGCAACGTCGCGGCCGGCTCCAACCCGATGGCGATGGGCAAGGGTATCGAGAAGGCCGCCTCCGCCGTCGTCGAGTTCCTCCGCTCGGCCGCGACGCCCGTCTCCGGCTCCGAGGCCGTCGCGCAGGTCGCGACCGTGTCCTCGCGTGACCCCGAGATCGGCCGCATGGTCGCCGAGGCCATGGACGCCGTCGGCGTCAACGGCGTGGTCTCCGTCGAGGAGTCGCAGGGGCTGCACACCGAGGTCTCCGTGACCGAGGGGATCGCCTTCGACAAGGGCTTCCTCTCCCCGTACTTCGTCACGGACCCGGACGAGCAGAAGGCCATCTACGAGGACGTCCTGGTCCTGCTCCACCGCGAGAAGATCAGCTCCCTGCCGGACCTGCTCCCGCTGCTGGAGAAGGTCGCCGAGACCGGCAAGCCGCTGCTGATCGTCGCCGAGGACGTCGACGGCGAGGCGCTGTCGACTCTCGTGGTCAACTCGATCCGCAAGACGCTCAAGGTCGTCGCCATCAAGGCCCCGTACTTCGGTGATCGCCGCAAGGCCTTCCAGGAGGACCTCGCGATCGTTACCAAGGGGCAGGTCGTGAGCCCGGACCTGGGCATGAAGCTGTCCGAGTGCGGACTGGAGGTGCTCGGGCAGGCCCGCCGTGTGACCGTGTCCAAGGATGAGACGATCATCGTCGACGGTGCCGGCGACCAGGCCGACGTCGACGCCCGGGTGGCGCAGCTGCGCCGCGAGGCCGAGGCCACCGACTCCGACTGGGACCGCGAGAAGCTCGAGGAGCGGATCGCCAAGCTCGCCGGCGGCGTCGCCGTGATCCGTGTCGGCGCGGCCACCGAGACCGAGCTGACCGAGCGCAAGCTCCGTGTCGAGGACGCCGTCAACTCGGCCAAGGCGGCCGTGGAGGAGGGCATCATCGCCGGTGGCGGCTCTGTGCTCGTGCAGGCGGCCGCCGCGCTCGAGCGGCTCGCCGAGGACACCGCCGACGCTGACGAGAGGGTCGGCGTGGCCGTGGTCCGCAAGGCGCTGTCCGCCCCGCTGTTCTGGATCGCCGCCAACGCCGGCGAGGACGGCTCCGTCGTCGTCAGCAAGGTCTCGGACCTCGGCCCGCGGGACGGCTTCAACGCCGCGACGGGCGAGTACGGCGACCTGGTCTCCGCCGGGATCATCGACCCGGTGAAGGTCACGTCCTCCGCCGTCGTCAACGCGTGCTCGGTGGCCCGCATGGTCCTCACCACCGAGACCGCGATCGTCGAGAAGCCGGAGGAGAAGAGTGCCGACGCGCACTCGCACGCCGGTCACTCCCACTGATCGCGATCGGCTCACGGGCCCCGCTCCCCGCGACGTCGGGGGGCGGGGCCCGTCTCCATTCCACGCCGGTCGTGTGGTCCCGCGCCGGCGGCAAGGGTTACGCTGGGCGCTCAGCAGTACACCCCCGACACTCCGGTCACGCGCCTATTCTGAGCGCGAGCCGCGCCGGCCGCCCCCGGGCCCGGGCGTGGGACCCGTCGCGACCCGTGTCGCGCCCCGAGAGAAAGGCCGTGCCCCGTAACACATCCGTGTAACGCGTGGCCCCCCGAATCCGATGACAGGTACAGCAGACGAGTTGGAACTCGCCGTCGCCGACGCGGTCAAGGGTGACCGTGCCGCTGCCGCGCGGGTGCTGGAGCTCGTGCGACCCGGTGTGGTGCGGTACTGCCGCTCCCGCGTCGGAGGCTCGGAGAGGGCCAACCTGTCTGCTGACGATGTCGCCCAGGAGGTGCTGATCGCGGTGCTCTCGGCTCTGCCGGGATACCGGGATCAGGGACGTCCCTTCATGGCCTTCGTGTACGGGATCGCGGCTCACAAGGTCGCGGACGCCCATCGTGGCGCCGCGCGGAACAAGTCCGATCCCGTGGAGTACCTACCCGAGGTGCTCTCGACCGACACGGGACCGGAGGACCACGTCCTCGACGGCGAGGTGTCGCGAGCGGTGAGCCGCCTGCTCGACACTCTGCCAGAGAAGCAGCGGGAGATCATCCGACTGCGAGTCGTGGTCGGACTCTCCGCGGAGGAGACGGCGGAGATCGTCGACAGCACGGCCGGAGCCGTGCGCGTCGCCCAGCACCGGGCGATGAAGCAGCTCCGCGCGAGAATCGAACAGGACGGAGAGGAGCGATGGCGATGAACGACGACGATGTCGACCCCGGCGCCCGGGACGACGACGCCTCGCTCGACGAGCACGAGGTGGACCCAATCGAGGTCGACCGTGACGACGAGCTCCTCGACGCCCTCGGACGCGGAGAGCGCCCCGATGGGGACGATCCGCTCCTGGCCCTGTTCGCCGATTGGCGTGCCGAAGCCGGATCCGCCGACCTGCCCGCGCTCCCGAGCGACGAGGCGATCGAGGTCGCTCTCGCCCCGAACGTGTCGCGGCTGCGGCCTCGACGCGGGTGGGTCTCCTCCGGCGACCACCACCACGGCAGGCGTCCCGCGCTCTGGCAGGCGGTGACCGGCGCCGCGGCCGTGGCCGCCGTGATCGTCGGTGGACTGTCCGTCGCCGCGCACAGTGCGATGCCCGGCGATCCGCTCTGGGGCGTGTCCAAGACGATCTTCTCCGACCGCGCCGGTGACGTCGAGCTGGTCAACGACCTCACCGAGTTCCTCTCCGCCGCCGACCTCGCCGCCCGCGAGGGTGACCGGGGCGAGGCCGAACGCCTCCTCGACGAGGTGAGCGAGCGGCTCGACGAGGTCTCCGACGCCTCGGAGCGCGTGGAACTGATGAAGCGCAGGGACGCCATCAAGCGCGATCTCAGCCGGGTGACCCCGAGCACGGTGCCGTCGCCCGCACCGGCGCCCGCCCCGACGTCGGCGCCCGCCCCCGCACCGGGGGCGGCGACGCTGGTTCCGGGCGTCCCGGTGCCGCTGCCGTCGAATCTGATCCCGCCGCCGCCCCCCGGCATGCCGGTCATCCCGCTGCCACTCGACGGTCTCCGCATCTCCACGACGCTCCAGATCCCGATCGACACCCAGCGGATCCAGGACTTCCTGGCGCCCACCACGGGCCGACCGAGCGGGGGCGTGGGGGAGGACCAGTTGGGCGTGCAACCGTCACCGTCCCGCACCACGGTGACCCAGGTGCCCACCCCGACCCAGCAGCCGCCGACGTCGTCCCAGCAGACGCCTGAGTCCACCCCGCCGACCAACTGATCGGGGGCGGCCGGCCCCCTGGCCGGGTGGTCGCCTTTGTCACACCCCGAACGAACCGATCCCCGCCTCCCGTGACCGGGAGGCGGGGATCGGTTTCTCTGTCCGGGATCCGGGTTCAGCGACGCCAGTTCAGCCGGCGGGGACGCATCGCGCGCACCGCGTCCGCGTAACCGCGGCAGTACTCCCAGGTGACGTAGTCGTCGGGGATGGGGTCGAAGGCGGGCTCATGGGGCAGCAGCGAACCGTCGTCGAGCAACTGCATGAGGTTGGCGCGCAGCATGTCCCACTCGTGGTAGTGCTCCTCCGCGCAGTCCTCGCACTGCACCGCGACACCCTTGACCCCGATCGGGGCCAGCAGCCGGCGAAATTCTGCGAGGTCTGCCAGGTCCTCCTCGATCGCGCGTCGCTCATCGGCGTCGAGGGGGCCCGAGGGCACCTCGTCGTCGATCGGGTCGAGCCCGGCCAGCTCGGCGGCCGGGTCATCCGGATCGCCGGCGAACGGGTCGGGCGGCATTCCGTGCCGTAGGGGATCGTTCACGCCGTCCACCGTACCCGTGACCACGGTCTCACGGGGCCGACGGTTCGAGCCGCGGGCCCGGTAACCACTATCCTCGAACCCAGCACCGAGACGACCCCCCAGGAGGACGGCAGATGAGCGAGTCGCAAGGCCCCGTGCGCACCGGCGGCGACGACCCGACCAAGGTCGCGATGGTGGGCCTGACGTTCGACGACGTTCTCCTCCTCCCGGCCGCGTCCGAGGTGGTCCCGAGCGAGGTCGACACCAGCACGCGACTGACCCGGGAGATCACCCTCCGGGTGCCTCTGATCTCCTCGGCGATGGACACCGTCACCGAGGCGCGCATGGCCATCGCCATGGCCCGCCAGGGCGGCATCGGTGTCCTGCACCGCAACCTGTCGGTGGGGAACCAGGCCGCCCAGGTCGAGACGGTCAAGCGATCCGAGGCCGGGATGGTCACCGACCCGGTCACGTGCGCGCCGAGCGACACGCTGGCCGAGGTCGACCAGATGTGCGCCCGCTACCGGATCTCCGGCCTGCCGGTGACCGACGAGCGCGGCGAGCTGGTGGGCATCATCACCAACCGCGACATGCGATTCGAGATGGACAAGTCGCGGCGGGTCGACGAGGTCATGACCCGCGCGCCCCTCGTGGTCGCGCGCGAGGGCGTGACCGCCGAGGCCGCACTGGGGTTGCTGCGCCGGCACAAGATCGAGAAGCTGCCGATCGTGGACGGGGACGGACGTCTGACAGGCCTCATCACGGTCAAGGACTTCGTCAAGACCGAGCAGCACCCGGACGCCACCAAGGACGCCGACGGACGGCTCCGGGTGGCCGCCGCGATCGGCACCGGCGAGGACGCGTGGCAGCGTGCCGGCGCCCTCACCGACGCCGGTGTCGACGCGCTGGTCGTCGACACCGCGCACGCCCACAACCGGAACGCCCTCGACATGGTGGCCCGCGTCAAGCGTGAGCTCGGCGACCGCGTCCAGGTCATCGGCGGCAACCTCGCCACCCGCGGTGCCGCCCAGGCGATGATCGACGCGGGCGCGGACGCCATCAAGGTGGGCATCGGCCCGGGATCCATCTGCACCACGCGCGTCGTCGCGGGCGTGGGCGCGCCCCAGATCACGGCGATCCTCGAGGCCTCGGCGGCCGCGAAGGCGGCCGGTGTCCCCGTGATCGCCGACGGCGGGATGCAGTACTCCGGGGACGTGGCCAAGGCGATCGCCGCGGGCGCGTCGTCCTGCATGTTCGGCTCTCTGCTGGCGGGCTGCACCGAGTCGCCGGGCGAGCTGATCTTCGTGGACGGCAAGCAGTACAAGGTGTACCGCGGCATGGGCTCGCTGGGAGCGATGCGCGGGCGCGGTAAGCCCGGCCAGGAGAAGTCGTTCTCCAAGGACCGCTACTTCCAGGACGACGTGCTCTCCGAGGAGAAGCTGGTCCCCGAGGGCATCGAGGGGCGGGTCCCGTACCGGGGTGATGTCGCCCAGGTCCTCCACCAGCTGGCCGGCGGTCTCCGCGCGGGTATGGGCTACACGGGGTCGGCGACCATCCCGGAGATGAACGACGCGCAGTTCGTCCAGATCACGGCGGCGGGGCTGCGTGAGAGCCACCCGCACGCGATCCAGATGACCGTCGAGGCCCCCAACTACAACGTCAAGGACTGACTTCGTGCGCAACGTCGTGGAGATCGGCCTGGGTCGCGAGGCCCGCCGGATGTACGGGCTCGGCGAGGTGGACATAGTCCCGTCCCGCCGGACCAGGAGTTCCAAGGAGGTGTCGACCGCCTGGCAGATCGACGCCTACCAGATGGACATCCCCGTGATGACGCATCCGACGGACGCGGTGGTCTCCCCGTCCTCGGCCGTCGAGATCTCGAAGCTCGGCGGTCTCGCCGTGCTCAACGGTGAAGGACTGTGGGCCCGTCACGCCGACCCCGAGGCGGTGATCGACGAACTGCGTGAGCTCGCCCTGGAGGACCTGACCGGGCACCGCGCGGTCGCCCGCCTGCAGGAGTTGCACCGCGCGCCGATCGACCGGGAGCTGCTCGCCGCGGCGGTGCAGCGAATCCGCGACGAGGGCGCGACCGTGGCCGTGCGGGTCTCGCCGCAGCACGCGCGCGAACTCACGCCGGGTCTGGTCGCGGCCGGGATCGATCTGCTGGTCGTGCAGGGCACCATCATCTCGGCCGAGCACGTCAGTGGTGAGGACGCCCCGCTCAACCTCAAGGACTTCATCGGCGGTCTCGACGTGCCGGTGATCGCCGGCGGGGTCGTGGACTACAAGACCGCCCTGCATCTCATGCGCACCGGTGCCGCCGGCGTGATCGTGGGCTACGGCGGCGCCGACGGCGTCACCACCACCGGGCCGGTGCTCGGCATGGAGGTCCACATGGCCACCGCGATCGCGGATGCGGCCGCCGCGCGCCGCGACTACCTGGACGAGACCGGTGGTCGCTACGTGCACGTGCTGGCCGACGGTGACATCTACACCTCGGGTGACATCGCCCGCGCGGTCGCGTGCGGTGCGGACGCGGTCGTGCTGGGCCCGCTGCTGGCCGGGGCGCTCGAGGCCCCGGGCCGCGGGGTGTACTGGAACTCGGTCTCCGCGCACCCCAAGGTCCCGCGGGGGCACGTCGCCGAGGTGGAGGACGAGACCGCCCTGGCGCCGCTCGCCGAGGTCCTCGAGGGGCCGACCAGCGTCCCCGACGGCACCCGCAACCTCATGGGTGCCCTGCGGCGGGCCATGGCCAAGTGCGGGTACTCCGACGTCAAGGGTTTCCAGAAGGTGGACCTGTCGGTCCGTCCCTGATCCCTCCGCTTCCAGTCCGCGCACCCGGATGCCCCGCAAGGGCCCGGGTGCGCGGCCGTTCCGGCGGGCGCCCCTGTCGGCCGCGCTACCGACAGCGGCCGACCTCTGGACAAACCACTGGCTACTGTCGGGTAAGTTAGCCGTGCTCAGGTACTGTGACCCACAACATCGACCACCCCGGGAGTTGCATCATGACGTCACACAGGCAGTCGACCCCGTCCCACGCCCCCTCCGCGGCGACGGACACCGATGTCCTCGTCATCGGATCAGGCTTCGGCGGCAGCGTGACGGCCCTGCGGCTGACGGAGAAGGGCTACCGCGTCACGGTGGTCGAGGCCGGTCGTCGCTTCGAGGACGCCGACCTGCCCAAGACGTCGTGGCGTCTGCACAAGTACGTGTGGGCGCCCAAACTCAAGCTGTTCGGTATCCAGCGGGTCCACATGATGCGCGACGTGATGATCCTCGCCGGCGCGGGCGTGGGAGGCGGCTCGCTCAACTACGCCAACACGCTCTACAAGCCGACCGGCCAGTTCTTCAAGGACCGCCAGTGGGGCCACATCACGGACTGGGAGGAGGAGCTCACACCGTTCTACGACCAGGGCCGCCGCATGCTCGGCGTGGTCACCAATCCCACGCACACCCACTCGGACGAGGTCATGAAGAAGGTCGCCCGCGACATGGGCGCGGAGGACACCTTCGTCTACACCCCGGTCGGCGTGTTCTTCGGCGAGAAGACCGGCGGCGAGGGCAAGCCCGGCGAGAAGGTGTTGGATCCGTACTTCGGCGGCGTCGGCCCGGACCGCAACGCGTGCATCGAGTGCGGTGAGTGCATGACCGGTTGCCGCCACAACGCCAAGAACACCCTCATGAAGAACTACCTCGCCCTGGCGGAGCGCGCGGGTGCCCGGATCCTGGACCGCACGACGGTCAGCGACCTGCGCGAGCGCGCCGACGGGACGTGGGAGGTCACGCTCGAGCGGACCGGCGCGTGGACCAGGCTCGGCAAGCGCACCACGACCACGACCGCCCAGCAGGTCGTCGTGGCCGCCGGCACCTGGGGGACGCAGCACCTGCTCCACTACGCCAAGGACTCGGGCTCGCTGCCCCGGCTCTCGGGCGCCCTCGGCAGGCTGACCCGCACGAACTCGGAGGCCATCCTCGGGGCGATGCGTCCGAACTACAAGCCGGAGCAGGACTTCTCCGAGGGCGTGGCCATCACGTCGTCGTTCCATCCCCGGCCCGACACCCACATCGAACCGGTCCGCTACGGCAAGGGTTCCAACGCCATCGCCGTTCTCCAGACCCTCCTCACGGACGGTGACGGTCCGCTCCCGCGGTGGCGTGTCCTCATCAACGAGGTCCGGCGCGACCCGAAGGTCTTTATCCAGCTGTTCAACCTGCGTCGCTGGAGCCAGCGTTCGGTGATCGCCCTGGTCATGCAGAACCTGGACAACTCGCTGCAGACCTACGTCAAGCGCTTCGGACCGTTCCGCTACGTCACCAGCAAGCAGGGCCACGGCGAGCCCAACCCGACGTGGATCCCGGCCGGCAACGAGGCGACGCGCAAGGTCGCCGAGGAGATCGGCGGGCTGGCCGGGGGCACGTGGGGCGAGATCGCCAACATCCCGCTCACCGCGCACTTCCTCGGTGGCTGCGTGATCTCCGACTCGCCGGAGACGGGCGTCGTGGACCCGTACCACCGGGTGTGGAACTACCCGACGATGCACATCGTGGACGGCTCGGCGATCTCGGCGAACCTCGGCGTCAACCCGGCGCTGAGCATCACCGCCCAGGCGGAGCGGGCGATGTCGCTGTGGCCCAACAAGGGAGAGGCTGACCCCCGGCCGGCGCAGGGGGAGGCCTACCGTCGCCTGTCCCCGGTGAAGCCGGTGCGCCCGGTGGTGCCCGAGGACGCGCCTGGCGCGCTGCGGCTGCCGATCGTGGAGGTCTCTAGCGGCGGGTCGCCTGCTCGCGGGTGAGGGCGAGTAGGCGGTCCATCGCCTCGCGGATCGCGGAGGCCACCAGGTCCGGGTCGGGGACGAGGTGCTCGCAGGCGTTGATGCCCACGTCGAGCTGACCGTCGACGGACATGGCGGTGATCGACAGTCCGGAGCCGTGGATGAGCGGGCCGAGCGGGTACATGCGGGTGACCCGCCCGCCGAGGAAGTCGAGTTCCTCGGCGGGGCCGGGGATGTTGGAGACCACCAGGTTGTGCACGACGGGGTGCAGGTCTGCGAGGTGGAAGTCGCCGTAGATCCGCATGAGCATGTGCAGTGTGGTGGCGGGGGCGAGTTCGGCGACGTCCTGGATGAGGTCGGGTCGCATCCCGTTCCTGGTCTGTTTCTTGCCCCGGCTGGTGCGGGCGGAGATGGCGCGCAGTCGGTCGAGGGGGTCGGCGATGTCGGTGCCGAGGGACGCGAACAGGACGGTGACGCGGTTGTGGCCGCGGGCGCCGTCGGCGTCGCGGGTGGAGACGGGCACCACCGCGATGAGCGGCGGGTCGGGCAGGTCGTCGTGGGCGCGGAGGTAGCGGCGTAGTCCGCCGCCCACCGCGGTGAGGTAGACGTCGTTGACGGTGACGCCGAAGGCGTCCTTGACCTCGGCGATCTCGTCGAGGTCGAGGGAGGTGCCCCAGACGGCGCGGTGGGGGGTGATGGTGGCGTTGAACCGGGTGCGCGGTGCGGTGAACGGCGCGGCTCTGGGGACGACGACGAGGTGCTCGTTCCCGTCCGCCGGGCTGTCGTCGTCGGGGGCGGGCTCGTCGGGTGTCGCCGTCGACGGGGGCGTGTGCAGTGCGAGGGGCAGGGTCAGGACCTCGGGGATGAGCCGTGCCAGGGTCAGCGGGCGTCGTACGGTGAAGTCCCACAGACCGCCGGCGAGGAGCCGGAGGGGGTTGGCGCTGCCGGCTTCGACGCGCACCATGTCGAGGCCGCGGGGCGGGTCGGGTCGTCCGGCGTTGCTGAGTCTGAGCAGGATGTCGGCGCCGTTAACCCCGTCGAGGACGGCGTGGTGGGCGCGGAAGTAGACGGCGACGGTGTCGGGTTCGGCGAGCCCCTCGAGGATCCACATCTCCCACAGGGGGCGGGTGCGGTCGAGCGGGCGGCTGCCGAGGGTGCCGCACATCTCGAACACGGCGCGTTCGTCACCCGGTTCCTCGACGTCGACGCGGCGGACGTGGGCGGAGACGTCGAGGTCGTATTCCTCGACCCAGGCGGGGTGGCCCAGGTTGAGCGGGGAGTCGTAGATCTTGCGCCGCAGTTCGGGGAGTTCCTTGATCCGGCGGCCGAGTTCGGTGCGGAGTCGGTCGAAGGAGTACGCGACTTCGAGGTCGGACACGTCGATGAACAGGACCGCGCCCACGTCGAGGGGCTGCTGGGCGGTCTCGAGGTACAGCAGGCTCGCGTCGAACCCGGTCATCCGTTCCATGGGTGCCCTCCCGCAAGTGTGAGCCCGTCGCCGGGCCCGGGGTCGTGGTGGGAGTTCATTGTGAACCCCTGGGCGGGGGATGTGGTGGAGTTCGGCGGACGGGCCGTGGGGCCTAGACTCGACGCCGTGGCCGAGAACGCACAGACCGACTCCCAGATCACCGCCGAGGCGGTGGCGCCCCGTCCCGTCCTCGTCGTGGACTTCGGCGCCCAGTACGCGCAGCTCATCGCGCGTCGGGTGCGCGAGGCGCGTATCTACTCCGAGGTGATCCCGCACACCGCGTCCGTGGAGGAGATCCGCGAGAAGGACCCGGTCGCGCTGGTGCTGTCGGGCGGGCCGGCCAGTGTCTACTCCGAGGACGCGCCGTCGATCGACCCGGCGGTGTTCGAGCTGGGACTTCCGGTGTTCGGCATCTGCTACGGCTTCCAGGCGATGGCCGGCGCGCTGGGCGGCGAGGTCGCGCACACCGGGAACCGCGAGTACGGGCGCACCGACGTCTCCGTCTCGGGTGGCGTGCTGCACGCGGGCCTGCCGGAGCACCACCCGGTGTGGATGAGCCACGGGGACGCGGTCACCGCCGCCCCGGACGGCTTCGAGGTCACCGCGTCCTCGCCGGGCGCCCCGGTGGCGGCGTTCGAGAGCCCGGAGCGCCGGATGGCCGGCGTGCAGTACCACCCGGAGGTGCTGCACTCGCCGCACGGTCAGCAGGTGCTGAGCCGCTTCCTCACCGAGGTCGCGGGGCTCGAGCCGACGTGGACCGCGGCGAACATCGCCGACCAGTTGGTCGAGGCGGTCCGCGAGCAGATCGGGGACGGGCGTGCGATCTGCGGCCTGTCGGGCGGCGTCGACTCGGCGGTCGCGGCGGCGTTGGTGCAGCGGGCGATCGGTGATCGCCTCACGTGCGTGTTCGTCGACCACGGTCTGTTGCGCGCGGGCGAGCGCGAGCAGGTGGAGAACGACTTCGTGGCCGCCACGGGTGCCCGCCTCATCACGCTGGACGAGTCCGACGTGTTCCTGGGGCACCTCGACGGGGTGACCGATCCGGAGTCCAAGCGCAAGATCATCGGCCGCGAGTTCATCCGTTCCTTCGAGCGGGCGGTCACCCAGGCGCTCGAGCTCCAGGGCGAGGACGGCGGGTCGGTGGACTTCCTCGTCCAGGGCACGCTGTACCCGGACGTCGTGGAGTCCGGCGGCGGGTCGGGTACCGCCAACATCAAGAGCCACCACAACGTGGGCGGCCTGCCGGACGACGTGGAGTTCACACTCGTCGAGCCGCTGCGCCTGCTGTTCAAGGACGAGGTCCGCGCGGTGGGTCGCGCGCTCGGACTGCCCGAGACGATCGTCAGTCGGCACCCGTTCCCGGGGCCCGGCCTGGCGATCCGCATCGTCGGGGCCGTGGACCGCGACCGGCTGGCCACGCTGCGGGCCGCGGACGCGATCGTGCGCGAGGAGATGACGGCCGCGGGCCTGGACGCCTCGGTGTGGCAGTGCCCGGTCGTGCTGCTCGCCGACGTGCGCTCGGTGGGCGTGCAGGGCGACGGCCGCACCTACGGTCATCCGATCGTGCTGCGTCCGGTGAGTTCTGAGGACGCCATGACGGCCGACTGGACGCGGGTGCCGTACGAGACGCTCGCGCTGATCTCCAACCGCATCACCAACGAGGTCCCGGACGTCAACCGTGTCGTGCTGGACGTGACCAGCAAGCCGCCGGGCACCATCGAGTGGGAGTGAGCACCACCCCCTGAGCCGAGCCGCACAGCCGCTCTTTCTCACACAGCGCCGAGCCACGCAGCCGCCTCGTCGCGCCGCGCAGCCGCTCCCCGCGATGGCGCCTCGCTTCCGCGCGTGCCCGCCTCGTTTCGCAGCCGCTCCCCGCGATGGCGTCTCGCCCACACCGAAGAGCGCGCGAGACGCCATGTTCACGTGCGGCTGTCTTCCGGGTGCGCAGGAGCGGGAGCGAGACGCCAGGCCGAGGAGCGGCTGCTGTCAGGGCGCGAGCACTCATGTGGGCGCGAGACCACCGAGCCAGCAGGCGACGGTCGGCCCGTCCCGCCGCAAAGTCAGCCTCAGATGTAGCCGAGCGCCTCGCGGCCGGCCGAGGTGAGGCGGACCCAATTCGCGGTGGCGGGGTCGTGGACCTCGGTTGCCGGCAGTTCGAGCCAGCGCCGTCCCCGGCTGATGCGGGTGCGGATGTCGTCCACGTCGGCGCCGAGGACGCCTGCGCACCAGGAGATGCGTCGCTCGGCGGTGTGATGCTGGAGAACCAGCAGCTCGAGCACGTCCGGCGACAGCCGCCCGTCCGTGACAGCGGCCGCGGCATCGGCCGTCAGCGCGGGCGGGTTCTCGAGCCGGGTGCCGTGGATGTGGTCGGCGGTCTCGTAGCGGGGCAGCGAGAGCGCGGCCAGACACCCCACCACCACCACCGCGGTGGCGAGGATGACCGGCCAGTGGTCAAACATACCGATGAGGTTGCCGAGGAAGATCAGGGTGAACATGGCGGGTCCGGCGAGGGCGGGACTTCGCCACCAGCGGTGCCCGGGGGCCGCCGGGACTTCGGCGCTCCCACTGTGCCCGCGGAAGCTCGCCCGACGGGCCCAGAGGACGATCCCGACCACCGCGACCGCCGCTACGCCGACGAACGCCGCGAGGGACGTCGCTGATCCGCCCGGCAGCAGGTCGGGATTGGCGATCATCACGAACGCGAGCGCACAGAACACTCCCAGCGCCGGCCGCTGCCACGTGCCCTGCCTCTCGGCCCGCCGCCACAGCTCCCAGTCCCGGTCGACGATCGGCTCGCCGGCACCGGCAGGTGTGGCGGACTCGGTTGCGCCGGCACCGGCAGGAGTGGCGGGCGCGGTCGGCCCTGCGTCTGCGGCCGGGGCGGGTCTGAGCTTGCGGACATGCGCCGACCGCAACAACCCGACCACGGCAACAACCCGACCACGGCAACAACCCGACCACGGCAGCAACCCGACCACGGCGATCGGCCGCCCCCGGGTGGCGAGGGCGGCCGATGCACGGCGTACGCGGCGTACGCGGGATACGCCGTCGACGAGCTCAGCGCCGCAGGACCATCATCAGTCCCACGAGCACGGCCAGGACGAGCCCGGCGGCCAGCAGCAGTGTCGGGGTGATCACCGGTGCCCCGAGGATCGCCCACACCGCGACGCCCAGCGATGCCAGGCCGGCCACGGCGAGGACCGGGGAGCCGCCCCGTCGACGCTCGGTCACCTCGACAGTGCGGGTCGGAGACGGGGTGGGCTCGGGGGCGACGCCGAACCCGAGCGGCTCGGGGGTCGAGAACCCGGCGCCGTAGGGGAGGGGGTCGTGCAGCGGCTGGTCGGGGCGGAAGCCGGTGTCGGAGGTGGGGCCTGGGCTGGTCATGTCGGTGCTCCTGTCGGGGTTCGGCCGGGTCCGGGAGTCGATGCCGGCGTCGACGCCGGGCTTTGCGCCGGAGTCGCGGTCGCCGTCGGCCGGGGTGGTCACCGCGTCACCGTGATCGACCCGGCCTCGGTGGCGACGTCCAACGTGAGGACGGGGCCGGGCACCTCGCCGGGCTCGGGGGCCGGGCAGTCGACGGAGCCGAGGTCGGCGTGGCAGCTCAGGTCCACGGCGAGGTCCTCGGGCAGCAGGACGCGCACCCCGCCGAGGTCGTTGCGGACGCTGAAGTCGCGGTCCCGGTCGAGGTCCAGCTCCCGCAGGTCGACGGTCACGGATCCCAGCCCGTGGACGACCGGGGTGTCGAGCTGCGCGGGCTCGGTGATGTCGACCCGCAGGTCGCCGGTGCCCTCCCAGCCGCCCTCCGGCACGTGGGGCTGGACGAGCGAAGCCAGTAGGACGAACCCGACTAGCGGGCCGGCCACCACGAGCAGTCCGTGGCCGCGTCGGGTGAACGCCCCCACCACCAGGCCGCCCGCCACCACGGCGAGGGCGATCGCCGCGATCCGGGTGGAGTCGAGCCAGGTGATCCCGCCCAGGGTGGACAGCCCGATCGCGACGGCCGTGGTGATGAGCGCGAGCCCGAGGGTGACCTTGGTCAGGCGCGAGCGGGGCGTGGCCGGCTCGGGGTCGGGGCGGGGCCCATCTGCGGGATCGGGCAGGTCCCACGCGAAGGGTGCCGCGCCGAGCGGGTCCCATGCGGGCGGGACGGGCGGACCGTAGACGGGCTGGCCGGGGGAGACCGGGCCGTGCGAGGCCGGGCCGTAGGGGGCGGCCGCGCCGACGCCGGGGTCCGGGACCGTCCCCGGCGCGCGCCAGGGGCCGGGGCGGGTCGACGCGCCGCCGCGGTCGTGCGCGGGGGCGGGCCGCACGGAGGAGACTTCCGCCCACCCCGCGGGCGGGGCCGGGGTGCGGCGGTGTAGGCCGTACCACCCGGCGAGCATCGCGGCCGCCATGAGGAACCCGGCGCCCACGAGGAAGGTGCCTCCGGAACCGCCGAAGGTGGGGGCGCTGATGAGGGCGACGACGACGAGGAGCACCGATGTCGTCCTGGATCCGGACGCCCGGCCCTTCCCGAGGAGCGCCTCCCCCTTGGACACCTCGTCGCCGGCGGCCCGCAGGAGGAGCCAGAGCAGGGCGTAGAGGAACACTCCGGCCCCGCCCCAGAGCGCGGCGATCACGAAGGCGATGCGGATCAGGACGGGGTCGACGCCGTAGCGTCGGCCGAAGCCTCCGCAGACGCCGGCGATCCGTGACTCGTCCGGGGTCCGGACGGGCCGTGTCCGCCACAGGGAGCGGAGCTCTGACGGGACGTCGTGGGTGCTGGTGCTGGACATGCCCTTATCGTGCTCGGGCGGCGGGCCCGGCACATCGGGGACCAACCCTGAGATCTGAACCCCCGGAATCTCGGGGTCACACCCCGATGCGACCCCGGGGTGGATCTGTGACGATGGCGGATATGAGTGAGAACGCGACGACCGGCCCGGCGTCGACCAGCGTGGACCGGCCGGCGTCGGCCACCGCGGACCGGCCGGCGTCCCCCGACCCAGGGTCGCCGTCGCGTCCGCCCGTCGCGCAGCCGGTCGGCTTCCGCTGGTACCCGCGGCTGACCCGCGTCCCTGACGGGTCCGTGGTCTCCGGGGTGTGCACGGGGCTGGCCGAGCACCTGGGCGTGCGGGTCACGCAAGTCCGGGTGGTGATGGTCCTGCTGGCCACGCTGTCCGGCGCCGGGGTGGCGCTCTACGCGGCCTTGTGGGCGTTCACCTCGTCGACCCCCGCGCAGTCGTCTCCCGGCCCGTCGGCTCCCGCCACCTCGTCGACCTCCGCGTCCTCGGGGTCGGCGGCTACGGACCACCGCGAGCGCAGGCGCGGCGTGGCGCTGGCCGTCCTGGGAGTCGTGGGTTCGGTGCTGTCGTTCATGGTGACCACCGCGACGGGACTGCACGTCATCGTGCCCGTCGTGATCGTGGCCCTGGGTGCCGGGCTGGTCTGGCAGCAGTACGACGGCGGCGGAAGAGGGTCTCCCCGCTCGGTCTTCGACTGGGCCAGGGTCACGGCGGGGGCCACCCTCGTCGTCGTCGGCCTCGCGGTCGTCGTGCTCGGCCAGGTCGAGCTCGCCGCCCTGCGGTCGTCCCTCCTGGCGGTCGTGGCGACGCTCGTCGGCGTGGGGCTCCTCAGCGTCCCCGTGGGCCTGCGCCTGTGGCGGTCGCTGGAGGAGGAACGCGCGGCGCGGATCCGCGAGGCCGAACGCAGCGACATCGCCTCCCACCTGCACGACTCCGTCCTGCAGACCCTGGCCCTCATCCAGAAGCGCTCCGACGACCCCGCGCAGGTGGCGCGCCTCGCCCGCCGGCAGGAACGCGAACTGAGGCAGTGGCTGTTCGGCGCCGGCTCCCGGATGTCCTCCGGCGCCGCGACGGTGGCCGGGGCGGTCGAGGTGATGATCGGCGACGTCGAGGATGTCTACGGCCTGCGGGTCGACCAGGTCGTGGTGGGCGGCGACGGCCCGGTCGGCGATGCCGAGGACGCCGTGCTGGGCGCCGTCCGCGAGGCGCTGGTCAACGTCGCCAAGCACGCGGGGGTCGACACCGCCGACGTGTTCGTGGAGAACGACGGGCGCGTCCTCAGCGCGTTCGTCCGCGACCGCGGCCGGGGTTTCGACCCCGACGCCGTGGACGGTGACCGGCACGGTCTGGCGCAATCCATCCGACATCGTGTGGAGAGCCGCGGGGGAACCGTGCGGGTGCGCAGTACGCTCGGGCGGGGGACCGAGATCGGGATCGAGATGCCGCTGGAGGGCGAATGACGGACGGGCCGTGTCGTGTGTTCCTCGTGGACGACCATGCGGTGTTCCGCAGCGGCGTCCGCGCCGAACTCGCCGGGCAGTCGGCGATCGAGGTGGTCGGCGAGGCCGGGTCGGTGGGCGAGGCCGTCGCCGGTATCGGTCGGGTACGCCCCGACGTGGTGCTTCTCGACGTGCACATGCCCGACGGTGGCGGCGTGGCCGTGCTGCGGTCGGTGCTGGGCGCGGACCCGGGCGGCGTCGCCGATCCCGCCCGCGCCCCGGAGCCGACCTTCCTCGCGCTGAGCGTCTCCGACGCCGCCGAGGACGTGATCGCCGTGATCCGGGCCGGCGCCCGCGGTTACGTCACCAAGACCATCACCGGCGACGACCTCGCCGACGCCGTCCGCCGCGTGGCCGACGGGGACGCCGTGTTCTCCCCGCGTCTGGCCGGATTCGTGCTGGACGCCTTCGCCCGCGCCGCGCCCGGCCCCGAGGAGCGCGGCGAACCCGTCCACGATCCCGAGGTCGACTCGCTCACCCCGCGCGAGAAGGAGGTCCTGCGGCTGCTGGCCCGCGGCTACACCTACCGGGAGATCGCCGAGGAGCTGTTCATCTCGGTCAAGACCGTGGAGACCCACGCCTCCAACGTCCTGCGCAAGACACAGCAGTCCAACCGGCACGCCCTGACCCGCTGGGCGCAGTCGCGGCACCTGGACTGAGCGGCCGCCCGGGACCGCCCCCGGCGATCCGGACGGCCCGATACGGTGACGGCATGAGCGAACCGCGTGACCTGGCCGTCTGCTTCATCGGTGATTCGTTCGTGGCCGGATACGGCGACGAGACGGGCCGCGGCTGGACCTCGCACCTGGTCGAGGCGGGTGCCCGCGAGGGGCTGAACCTGCACGCCACCGTCGCGGGGATCGGCGGGGACACGTCCGAGATGATCCTGGCCCGTTGGGACGAGGTGGACCGTCGGCGGGCGGCGTTCCCGACCACCGCGGTGATCGCGGAGTTCGGCGTCAACGACGTCATGGAGGTCGGGGGCGAGGTGCGCGTCGACGAGGCGGGCACGGTCGCGGCGCTGCGCGGGATGATCGATCGGGCTCCCCGCGGGCGGTTCCTCGTGGTGGGTCCGCCGCCGGTCGTGTGGGACGAGGTCAACGAGCGGATCGCCGCCCGCGCCGAGGCGATGGCCGCGGTGTGCGACGAGACCCGCGTGCCGTTCGTGCCGACGTTCGACGTGTTGCTGACGGGTGGGGCGTGGATGCGCGAGGTCGCCGCCGGTGACGGGGCCCACCCCGGCCCCGGCGGGTACGAGCAGTTCGCGGACGTCATCGTCGGCCCGGCGCTCGCGTGGCTGGGTTCGCTACCCGACGCCGAACCGGGCTACTAGGCGTCGACCGGGCTACTAGCCGTCGCACCGACCTACTAGACCTCGAGCCGGGTCGCTAGCGGGAACTCTTCATGGCGCGCCTGACCGTGACGGTCGGGTCGGCCTCGAGCTCGACCACGCGGGGCGAATCCATGGGCAGCAGCGCGATCCGTCCGTCGGCGTCGAAGTGCAGGGCCCATCCGTAGGTCTTGGCCAGGGGAGAGGTGCGCAGGCAGGGCTGGCCCTTGCCGAAGAACCGCTCGCGTTCGGCGGCGCGGTCGCTCTCCGGGATCCCCTTGCGCGCGCAGTGCACGTCGAACAGCAGGTCGTCGCTCGTCCACGCATAGTCCGTGTCGGCGAGCCGCTCGTACTGCAGTTCGGCGACCGTGCCCTTCCCGGAGGGCGGGACGGTCGCCGTCTCGGCCCGGGTGTCGGGGGCGGGGAGGATGAGCGTGTCGGTGTAATTGGTGGTGTGCATGGTGAGCCTCCGGCCCTCGTCGCCCGGCATCCGGCGCCGTGCGGTGCTGTGCGGTCGTGCCGGACGGGGTGTCCGGTAACGTGAGTCTCGCCGTACGCCCGGTACGGCGGGAGGAGATTGTTGCATGTCCAACCCGCAGAACTCTGACCACGACGACGACAAGTCCGACGAGAAGGACGAGAGGGACAACCGTCCGGATTCGAAGGACGACCTCGCCGACGAGTGGGGCGACGAGTCCTTCCCGGCCAGCGACCCCCCCGGGGCTCCCTGAGCTCATCTCAGGATCTCGAACTGTTCGGACACCGCCCGCAGCGCGCTCGCGCTGCGGGCGAACTGTTCGCGCTCGGTGGTGTCGAGCTCCAGCTCCACCACCCGGTGCACGCCGGTCCGTCCGATCACGGCGGGCACCCCGATGAAGATCCCGTCCTCGCCGTACTCGCCCCGCAGCAGGGTGGACACGGGTAGGGAGACCTGTTCGTTGCGCAGCACGGCGCGGGTGATGCGGGCCAGGCCCATGCCGATGCCGTAGCTGGTGGAGCCCTTCGAGTCGATGATCCGGTAGGCGGCGTCCCGCGTCTCGGTGAAGATCTGTGCGAGCCGTTCCCGCTTGGCGGGGTCGCCGTCCAGGTCGCGGCGCAGCGGCACCCCGGAGACGTTGGCGGAGGAGAGCACCGGCAGTTCGGTGTCGCCGTGTTCACCGATGATCGAGGCGTGCACGCTCATCGGGGCGACGCCGTAGTACTCGCCCAGCATGAACCGGAACCGTGCGGAGTCGAGGATCGTCCCGGACCCGATCACCTGCGCCGACGGCAGCCCGGAGTAGCGCCAGGTGGCCTGGGCGAGGATGTCGACGGGGTTGGTGGCCACCAGCAGGATGCCGTCGAAGCCTGTCGCCATGACGTCGCCGACGATCTTCTCGAACAGCGCCATGTTCTTGTCGACCAGGTCGAGGCGGGTCTCGCCGGGCTTCTGGGCGGCCCCGGCGCAGATCACCACCATCGTGGCGTCGGTGCAGTCGTCGTAGGTGCCCTCGGTGACGAGGGTGGGGGAGGGCGCCCACACGACGCCGTGGTTGAGGTCCATGACCTCGCCCACGAGTTTGTCGCGGTCGATGTCGATGATGGCCAGATGGTCGGCCAGACCCTGGTTGACCAGCGCGTAGGCGTAGGCGATGCCGACGTCGCCGGCGCCGATGAGCACGATGCGGTTCCCGATGGAGGCCTTCATGGTCACCGAGGGTAGGCCCCCGGTACGACACGGCGGGCGTAGTCGTGGTGAACAACCGGGTGACGACGACGAGGAGAACCCGTCTCGAACAGGTGTTCTTGCGCGGTGTCGTACCCGTGGTGTTCACTGTTCCCGTGGTCGAAAAATAGTTCGATTACGTGCTCGACGGCGTGTCGCGCGTGACGGGAGGTTCTGATGATGGTAATGGACGCTGCTGCTGTTGCCGATCTGGCCGACCTCGACACGGCGGACCGGGTCGCGGAACTGCGGCGCCGCCTGGCCGCGATGCCGGGCGGGGGTCCGCCCGCGGCCGCGCGGTCGACCGCGCCCTCGGCCCCGCGCCCGTCGGCTCCCGCCGTGCCGCCGCGCTCGACGACCCCGCCCGCGGCCGCCGCGCATCCGGAGGGCCCCGGAGACGTCGCGCCCGTCGTCGCGGGTCCCGCCCCCGTGGCGTCCGCACCCACCGGCGTCGCCGCCTCCGCTCCCGTCGCCGGCCCGACCGCGGCACCCGCCGCGGCCGTGCCCGGCGTGGCCGTGCCGGAGTCCGTGGCGCATCTGGTGCCGGGCGGGGTGTTGCCCGCAGGCCGTGTCACGGCGGTCTCCGGCAGCGCCACCCTACGGGTCGGCCTGTTGGCCGCGGCCACGGCGTCCGGTGCCCGGTGCGCGGTCGTGGGATGGCCCGAGCTCGGGGTGGCGGCCGTGGCGGAACAGGGCGGTCGGTTGGACTGTCTGGCGCTCGTGCCCGATCCCGGCCCGGACCCGGCGGCGGTCGTGTCTGTCCTGCTCGATGGGCTGGACCTGGTCCTGCTCGGTCCGGCGGTCGCGGCCGTCGCCCCGTCCCGGGCGCGGGTGCTCGCCGGCCGGGTGCGGGCCGCGGGCGCGGTGCTCCTGGTGGGCCCGGGTTGGCCCGGCGCGGAGCTGACGCTGGCGGGGCGGCACTGCCGCTACGGCGGTCTGGGCGCGGGCACGGGCCGGCTGGCCTCGGTCTCCACCGTGGTGCGCTGCTCCGGACGGGCCGCGCCCGCCCGGACCGCGGAATGGGTGGCGGCGGGATGAGCGCCCGGGTCATGGCGGTGTGGTGCCCGGACTGGCCGGCGGTCGCGGCGGCCCGGGCCGAGGGGCACGGTCTCCACCTGCCGTTGGCGGTGATCGGGCCCCGCGGGGTGCTGGCGTGCAACGCCGTCGCCCGTGCGGTGGGGGTGCGTCGTGGGTTGCGTCGGCGCGAGGCCCAGTTCCGCTGCCCGGAGCTCGTGGTGGTCGCCGCGGACCCGGCGCGGGACGCCGCGTGGTTCGAGCCCGTGGTGCAGGCGCTCGACGCCGTCGTCCCGGGGATCGAGGTGCTGAGGCCCGGCCTGTTCGTGTTCTCCGCGGCCGGGGCGCTGCGTTTCCACGGCGGGGTCGAGCAGGTCGTCACCCGTGTGGTCGACGCGGTGGCCGCGGCGGGGGTGGAGTGCCAGGTGGGACTCGCCGACGAACTGCCCACGGCCGTGCTCGGCGCCCGTGGCTCGGCGCTGTTGGAGCCGGGTGGGGACGCCGACTATTTGGCGGGTCTGCCCGTGGAGGCGCTCGTGGTGGAACCCGCGCTGGGGGAGCCCGAGGTGCTGTCGGAGCTGGTCGGCCTCCTGCACCGCCTCGGCGTGCGGACGCTGGGCGATTTCGCCGCCCTCCCGCCGCGGGACGTGGCCACCCGTTTCGGCGAGGCCGGGTCGGTGGCGCACCGGATCGCCCGCGCGGTCCCGTGGCGCCCGCCGTCGGTGACCGCGGTGCCCACGGGCTCGGCGGTCGAGCACCGGTGCGATCCGCCCCTGGAGCGGGTCGACGAGGCGGCGTTCCTCGGCCGGCGGCTGGCGGGGGAACTACACGCCGTGCTCGCCGCGGCCGGGGTCTCGTGTCTGCGGCTGTCCATCACGGCCCGGGTCGAGGGGGGCACGGAGGTCAACCGGGTGTGGCGGTGCTCGTCGCCGCTCACCCCGGAGGGCACCGCCGACCGGCTGCGCTGGCAACTCGAGGGCTGGCTCACCGGCACCGCGATCGCCGGCGGGGCCGGGGGCGCGGTCGCCGCCCTCGTCCTGGAACCGGTGGAGGTCGTCCCCGCCGGTCGCGTCCAGGAGGGGCTGTGGGGCGAGGCCGGGCTCGCGGAGGCCCGCGTCCACCGCGCGCTCGTGCGCGTCCAGGGACTGCTCGGGCCCGAGGCCGTCCGGGTGCCGGTGGAGGTGGGTGGCCGCGGTCCGGCCGACCGGGTGCGCTGCCTGTCGTACGGGGACGCCCCGGCCGAGCCCGCCGCCCGCGGTCCGTGGCCGGGTGCGCTGCCCGCGCCCTCGCCGTCGGTGGTGTGGCCCGGACCGGGCTACCGGCTCGAGATCCGCGAGAACGGTGACCCGGGGGCCGCCGTCGCGGCGCGGGTCCCGCTCGCCGGGGGAGTCGTGCTGCGCAGCGCGGAGGGGGCGGCCGTCGCGGTGACCCCCCGCGGTCTGCTCAGCGCGCGACCCGCCGCCATCGAGGTGGGCGGTCGCCGCTGCGCGCTGCTCGGGTGGTCGCGGCCGTGGCCGATCGACGAGGCCTGGTGGGAGCCCACGCCCGACGGTGAACCCCGCCGGCCCCGGGCCCGCATGCAGGTCGTCCCCGAGCGTGCGGCCGCGTTGCTGCTCTGCGGCGTGCTCGGGGACGGGTCGGAGAACTGGACGGTCGAGGGGGTCTACGAATGATGATCCGGTCGCTCACGCCCCGGTCGGCCGTGCCCGGCCCCGGGTCGCGATCAGCGCTCGATGTCCACCACCAGACGGGTCGGGTTCTGCAGGAGGAAGGCGGAGAAGGCCCGGTCGGTGCCCTCGAGACCGATCACCGCCTGCGCCTGTCCCTCGAACTGCCCCGCGAACGCCACGCCGGCCACCCCGGTGGCCTCGTCACCCGTCACGGTGCCCACGGGGACCTCCTCCATGCCGGTCTCGGTCGGCAGGATCTGGCCGCCGATCATCACCTGGAGGAACGAGTCGCCCTGCACCTCCACGGGGAAACCGCTGCCCTGCTGGGCGGGGGCGTCCACGTAGTCCACGGAGTAGCTCGGGACGCCGCGACCGTCGAGTTCGAAGACCACGCGGTCCTCACCCTGGTAGTCACCCATCCGGATCTCGGACACGACCAGCTCGGCGCGCCCTGCGGCGGCATCCGGGGTCTCGCTCTTGGGTGCGGAGTCCGCCGGACCGGCCGTGGGGTCGGCGGCCTCGGTCTCCTCCGGGGACAGGTTCTGCGCCTGGGCGGCGGGCGAGGAGCCGGCGGTGGTCGTCGGGTTCGTGGCGGGGGCGTCGGTCGAGGTGTCGGTCCCGCATCCCACCAGTGCCAGGGACGCGGCGGCGGTCAGGGCGGCGGCCGCGGCGAAGCGGCGGTGTCGGGTACGCATGGCCTCACCCTAAAGCCCTCTAATCACTTTTGTCCCACAAGGTGGCTACAGTTACACCATTTCGCACGGTGGGGCACCATGGGGGCGTGTCAGTCATCGATCCCGCCCCAGTCCCCGCCTGGTGTTCGCTCCAGTCGGCCGACGAACCACCGGCCGGCACCGCTGCCCACGAGGAATCGTGGGTGTTGTTGGAGGTCCCCGCGCGATGGGGGCGCGACATCTTCGACGGAGAGGCGCTGGGCGACGAGCTCTCCGAGCGCCTCAAGAAGCACGTATCCGACTGCGGGTCCCGCATGCTGTTCATCAGGCGGCCCGGCCGCGAGGGTCAGCGCATCGACCGGCACCGCTTCTACCTCTGTGACACGCGCCCCGGTCGGCGGAGCATCAGGGTCGGCCGCGTCGACCGACCCGCGGACATGCTCGACCTCGATCTCTCACCCGGTGGACACGTGGACGGCACCCGTGAGGTCGAGGGGCCCGTGGTCCTCGTCTGTACCCACGCCAAGCGCGATCAGTGCTGTGCCGTCCGGGGCCGCCCGGTCGTGGCCGGACTCGAGTCCCGTCTCGGGAACCGTCTGTCCTCGCTCGACCCGGACTCCGCGGTGTGGGAGTGCTCCCACACCGGCGGACACCGCTTCGCCCCGGTCCTGCTGCTACCCGGGACCGGGTACACCTACGGGCCCGCGGAGACCGACCTCGCGGTCCGCATCGTCGAGGCCGAACTGGACGGCCGGGTCGTCACCGAGCACCTGCGGGGGCGCAGCACGTGGCCGCCGGCCGGGCAGGTGGCGGAGGTGGCCGTCCGCGACTCCGGCGTGGAGGCGGGGATCGACGACCTCGTCGTCGACATCGACCCGGACGCCCCGCACGTGGCCGTCGTCCAGCACGCCGACGGCCGCGCCTGGCGCGTCGAGACCGGCACACGCCCGCTCCCGCCCCGCGCGCAGAGCTGCCGTAAGCCACCGGGAAAGGCCTCCGCATGGGTCGTGGAGTCCTTCACCCGGCTCTGACCGCACCCACCGGCACCGGGCGGGTGAGCCCCGGTGAACTGGTACCACGGACCCAGGAGCTGGGGAGAGCTCGAACGGGTGCTGTCCGGGCGGCCGAACCCGCGAGGGCCCGAGAACCCCCATCCCGGCGACGGCAGCGACGCCCCCGCATGGTCGCGCACACGGGGTGACTACACGCCCCCGCAGCGGCCGCGCGTCCAGGGACGCGTGCCGTACGCGGAGCTGCACGCCCACACGGCGTTCAGCTTCCTCGACGGCGCCTCCTCGCCCGAGGCGATGGCGGAGGCGGCGGCCGAACTGGGGCTCACGGCCCTCGCGATCACCGACCACGACGGTCTGTACGGGGTCGTGCGTTTCGCCGAAGCCGCCTCCGAGCTGGGCCTGGCCACGGTGTTCGGGGCGGAGCTGTCCCTGCCGGGCGGCGAGCACCTGCTCGTTCTCGCCAGGGGGCAGGAGGGGTACCGCCGGCTGTCCCGCGCGATCGCCCGCGCCCACCTGCGGGGCGGGGCCAAGGGCGAGCCGCGGTACGAGATCACGGAGCTCGCGGAGGCGGCCGGGGGCCACTGGTACGTGCTCACCGGTTGCCGACGCGGCCGCGTCCGTCGTGCGCTGGAACGCGGCGGCACCGGAGCCCCCGATTTCGACATCGCGGCAGCCCGCACGGCCCTGGACCAGCTGGTCGAGCTGTTCGGGCGGGACAGGGTGGTCGTGGAACTCACCTGTCACGGGGTGCCCGAGGACACCGAGCGGTGCGACGCGCTGGCCGGACTCGCAGCCCGGGCGGGGCTCCCCGTCGTGGCCACGACCGCCGCCCACTGCGCGGGGCCCGAGGACGCGCGGTTGGCCTCGGTCATGGCGGCCCTCGGCGCGCGTGACGCGCTCGAGACCCACGCCGCACACCTGCCCGCGGCGGGCGGCGCCCACCTGCGCTCGGGAGAGGAGATGGCCGACCTGTTCGACCGGTGGCCCGACGCCGTCGCCGGGGCCGACAGGCTGGGCCGGGAGTGCGCGTTCGACCTGCGGCTCATCGCCCCGCAGCTGCCGCCGTTCGACGTCCCCGAGGGCCACACCGAGGACACCATGCTCGCCGAGCTCGCCTACGCCGGCGCCGCCCGCCGCTACGGCACCCGCGAGGAGGCACCGGAGGCGTACGCGCAGATCGACCGCGAGCTGAAGGTGATCGCCGAGCTGGGTTTCCCCGGGTACTTCCTCGTGGTCCACGACATCGTCGAGTTCTGCCGCCGCGAGGGCATCCTCTGCCAGGGCCGGGGCTCGGCCGCCAACTCGGCGGTCTGCTACTCACTGGGCATCACCAACGTCGACCCGGTGCGCGCCCAACTCCTCTTCGAGCGGTTCCTGGCGCCTGAGCGCGACGGCCCGCCCGACATCGACGTGGACATCGAGTCCGGTCGTCGGGAGGAGGCCATCCAGTACGTCTACTCCCGGTACGGGCGGGACTACGCCGCCCAGGTGGCCAACGTCATCACCTACCGAGGGCGCTCGGCGGTGCGGGACGTGGCCCGGGCGCTCGGATACTCCCCGGGGCAGCAGGACGCCTGGTCCAAGAGCGTCGACCGGTGGTCGGGACTGAAGAACCACGAGCGGGAGGCCACCGAGCACACCGTCCCGCCCGACGTGCTCGCGCTGGCACGGCAGCTCGTCGGCCTGCCCCGACACCTGGGCATCCACTCCGGCGGCATGGTGATCTGTGACCGCCCGGTGGCCGACGTGGTGCCCGTCGAATGGGCGCGGATGCCGGGGCGGACGGTGCTGCAGTGGGACAAGGACGACTGCGCGGCGGTCGGACTGGTCAAGTTCGACATGCTGGGTCTGGGCATGCTCACCGCACTCCACCACGCCATCGACCTGGCGGCCGAGCACAAGGACCTCGACGTGGACCTGGCCCGACTGGACCTCGCGGACCCACAGGTCTACGAGATGCTCTGCCGCGGCGACTCCGTGGGCGTGTTCCAGGTGGAGTCACGCGCCCAGATGGCCACCCTGCCGCGGCTGCGACCCCGGACGTTCTACGACCTCGTGGTGGAGGTCGCCCTCATCCGTCCGGGTCCCATCCAGGGTGGTTCCGTCCACCCCTACATCCGTCGGCGCAACGGCCGGGAGAAGGTGGTGTTCGACCACCCGGCGCTCGAGTCGGTGCTGGGGCGGACGCTGGGGATCCCCCTGTTCCAGGAGCAGCTCATGCAGATCGCCACGGTGATCGCCGGCTTCACCGGCGCGGAGGCCGACCAGCTGCGCCGGGCGATGGGGGCCAAGCGGTCCCCGGAACGGATGGCGCGGCTGAAGGAGCGGTTCTTCGCGGGCATGCGCGAACTGCACGGCATCGGCACCAGTCCGCCGGGGACCCCGTACACCGGCCCGGAGGTGGGGGAGCGGATCTGGGAGAAGATGTGCGCCTTCGCCAACTACGGCTTCCCCGAGAGCCACTCCCAGTCCTTCGCCGCGATCGTCTACTACTCCGCGTGGTTCAAGTGTCACCACCCGGCGATCTTCTGCGCCGCCCTGCTGCGCAGCCAGCCCATGGGCTTCTACTCACCCCAGTCGCTGGTGGCCGACGCCCGCAGGCACGGTGTCACCGTGCACCGGCCGTGCGTCAACCGCTCGCTCGGCGGCGCCACCTGTGAGAACGACGGCACAGAGGTGCGCCTCGGCCTGGAGTCCGTGCGGGCGATCGGGGAGGATCTGGCCACCGCGATCGCCGACGAGCGCGACAGTCATGGCCCCTACACCTCCGCGGCCGACCTCGCCGGGCGCACCGGGCTGTCCGTCCGGCAGATGGAGGCACTGGCCACCGCCGGGGCGCTCGACTCGCTCGGCACGGGAGGACGCCGCGCGGCCCTGTGGTCGGCGGCCACCGCGGCCCGTGAGAAGCCCGGCATGCTGCCCGGGCTCAGCCAGGTCGACGCTCCCGCGCTCCCCGGGATGAGCGTTCTCGAACTGACCTCCGCGGACCTCGCCGCCACCGGCATCAGCCCGGAGGAGTACCCGACCGTCCACGCCCGGCCGTGGCTCGACTCCCAGGGGGTGTGCACCACCGCCGGGCTCGCGCACGTCCCCGACGGCAGCCGCATCCGGGTCGCCGGGGCGGTCACCCACCGACAGCGGCCCGCCACCGCGGAGGGCGTGACCTTCCTCAGCCTCGAGGACGAGACCGGCATGACCAACATCGTCTGCTCGGTCGGGCTGTGGGCGCGCTACCGGCCGATCGTCTCCTCGGCCCCGGCGCTCATCGTCCGCGGCACGGTGGAGAACCGCTCGGGCGCGGTCAGCGTGGTGGCGGACAAGATCGAACGTCTCCACCTCGGCATGGCCATCGGTCACAGCAGGGACTTCCGGTGACCACCCGGGGCGGCACCAGAGGGGCCACACCGAGCGGCGGTGTCAGGCGGCCGGCACCGAGGGGCGGCGGCCAGAGGGGCCACACCGAGGGACCACACCGACGGACGGCGTCAGGCGGCCCGCACCGAGGCGATCGCGCGGACGCTGGCGACCGCGCACAACACCCAGATGGCGATGAGGACCGCCACCGTCAGCAGGCTCGCCGCATGCCATCCGAGGTAGTGAGCGCCCAGGCCGCAGGTCGACAACGGATAGGTCATGGCCCACCACCCCGGAGTGAACGGCATCCGGGCCAGGAACCCCCGCACCGTCGTCAGCACCGCGAACGCGCCCAGTCCCGCACCGGCGACCAGCACGGTGGCCCCGTACGCCCGCGCCACACCCGCCAGCGCCGGACCCGAGAGCACCTGCGCCGCCGCCGTGGACTGCCCCACGATCCCCAGCGGAATCCATGTCGAGGTCGACAACACCACCGGCACCGGCGTGCGGAACCACGCATGGTGGTACGCCGTCACGATCACCGCGCCCCCCAGTGCCAGTGCCAGCACGAAGCAGAACACGCACGCCGCCGACAACAGGACCCTGGCGACATCCGACTCGAACTGCCGGGCGATCACGCCACCCGCCGTCGCCGAGACCATCGGCGGCACCATCGGCAACGCCCACGTGGGGAGCGGATGGTCGGGTCGCGTGGCGAGCAGCCACACCGCGAACCCCACCGCCGTGGCTAGGCCGAGCACCGTGCCCGCGGCCCACAACGCCACATCCACGCCGAAGGCGATCCACGACAGCATCGGCGCATGGGCCTCCACAACGATGAACGTCGCCGACCCCACCGCGAGCAGTCCCATCGAGACCATGCCCCACAGCGGGAGCATCGCCGCGTCCCGCACAGACGACGTCCACATGTCCGGATCGCGCGCCACCGACCTGGCGAACCCCGTGCCCAGCCCGACCAAAAGGACCCATCCCGCGACGAGCATGACCACCGCGGCCGACGAGAAACCGGGCACCCGCCCAGAGTGGATCTGCAGAAGCGTGGCCAGGCCACCGGTGCCCATCACCGCGCCGAACCACGCCGGCCCCGGGCCGGGAACACCGGGCGCCGCAGGTCCTCGTCCTGCTCCGGGGGTCTCGGTCACCAGGACACTATGCCCCCGGCCGACCCCGCGCGAAGAACCGGGGGGAAGAGCGCGGACCGTGCACGGATACCGCGGCGGCGGGCGGGACGACGCCGTACCTTCGGGGCATGAGCGTCCCCTCCGCCGACCGTCACCCCGCCGCGGCACTCGACGACCTCCGCACCCGTCTCGACCACTCACACCTCATCACCGACCCCGACGTCCTGCAGAGCTACCGGCAGGACTGGGCCAAGGCCCCCGACCCCGGTACGCCCCTCGCCGTGGTGCGCGCACGCACCACCGAGGACGTCCAGGAGGTCATGCGCTGGGCGAGCACCCACTCCGTGCCGATCGTCCCGCGTGGCGCGGGATCCGGGCTGTCCGGCGGCGCCACCGCCGTGGACGGCGGGATAGTCCTGTCCACGGAACTCATGCGCGACCTCCACGTCGACCCCGTCACCCGCACCGCCACCGTCCAACCGGGGTTGTACAACGCCGAGGTCAAGCAGGCCGTCGCCGAACACGGCCTCTGGTACCCGCCGGACCCGTCCTCCTACGAGATCTGCTCGATCGGCGGCAACATCGCGACCAACGCCGGCGGACTGTGCTGCGTGAAGTACGGCGTCACCACCGACTACGTCCTCGGGATGACGGTCGTCCTGGCCGACGGCACCGCCGTCCGACTCGGCGGACCGCGGCTCAAGGACACCGCCGGACTGAGCCTGACGAAACTGTTCGTCGGCAGCGAGGGGACGCTGGGCGTCGTCACCGAGATCATCCTGCGACTGATCCCCGCCCAACCACCGCGGTCGACGGTGGTGGGGATCTTCCCCGACGTCGTCGCCTGCAGCGAGGCGGTCCTGGCCATCACCAGCCGGATCCGCCCCGCGATGCTCGAGTTCATGGAAACCGTCAGCATCCGGGCCGTCGAGGCGGACCTGAGGATGGGACTCGACACCGACGCCGGCGCGATGCTGCTCGCCCAGTCCGACCTGACCGGACCCGACCGCGCGGCCGAGACCGAGTTCATGGCCGAGGCCTTCCGTACCCACGGCGCCACCGAGGTCTTCGCCACCGACGACCCCGACGAGGGCGAACAGTTCACCATGGCGCGCCGGGCCGCGTTCACGAGCCTGGGCAAGGTCGGGACACTGCTCCTCGAGGACGTCGGCGTGCCGCTGCCCTCCCTGCCCCGGCTCGTCGCGGGGATCGAGGAGATCTCCGCGCGTCGGGACGTCCCGATCGCCCTCGTCGCCCACGCCGGTGACGGCAACACCCACCCCATCATCGTCCTCACCGACGACGACCCGGACCGCGCCGAGCGGGCCCGCCTGGCGTTCGGCGAGGTGATGGACCTCGCGATCGGGATGGGCGGGACGATCACGGGCGAGCACGGCGTCGGACGCCTCAAGGCGCCGTGGCTGCCCGCGCAGCTGGGCGACGACGTCATGGAACTGACCCGGCGCATCAAGAACGCGCTCGACCCGCAGGGGATCCTCAACCCCGGCACGATGCTGTAGCGGCCGTTCCCCGGCCCGGAATCAGGCCCGATCCCGGGGATCTCCCCGATGCGCGGTCGCGCCCGGTCGACGAGCATCCAACTCATGGCCACCGACCGACTCTGCCTGCTGCTCTACCGGTCCCTGCTGCTGACGACCGCGGCGGTGGCGCTCGGCCTGGGCGTCGCCGCAGGCCTCGAGGCGCCCACCATCACACCCGAATACCAACTCACCGGCTACTGGCGCGCCTACGGGCTGCTGGTCTTCGCGGCCCTGTCCGCCTACCTCGGCGCGACCCCGCCGGGAGCGGCCGTGCTGTGGCTGGTCGTGATCTTCCACAAGGCGTCCATGACCATGACCGCCGTGCTCCTGCTCCGTCACGACGTGACCGGCGCACCCGCCGCGGCCGCCATCGACGGGGCGATTGCCCTGGCCACGCTCCTCGCGCTGGGCCTGCGACGGCCGGCCGCGCGGGCGGCCCGATCTGATCGCCCGGACACCGCCGCTCCCACCAACACCCGACCGCCGATTACCGTCCCCCACGCCGCCTGAGCGACCGCGGGGGAGCGGGGCGGACGCGGCCCTCGTCGTCGTCGCCCCCTCGCTGCCGGTAGGCAAGCGCCGCCCCCCCCTCCCCGCCCGGTAGGCGAGCGCGCATGGGCCCGGCACCGCCCGGTAGGCGGGCGCGCCTGGGCCGGCGCCGCCCGGCACCGCCCGGTGCGCCCGACGTCAGTCGTCGACGCGCACCCGCACCGCCGCGGCCACCGGCGTGCCCACCTGCACGACCCGGCCCGACAACGACACCGAGATGATCCCCAACTCGACCTGCCGGGAGACCACCTCCACGGGGGAATCGGGGCGCAGGCCGATCTCGGCGAGGTGGCGCAGGACGGCGTTGTCGCGGTCGGAGACCCGGGTCACCACACCCGTAGAGCCCTCCTCGACGCGATCCAGCGGGGTGTCGCCGAGCGGGTCGAGGTGGCCGTCGCGGGTGGGGATCGGATCGCCGTGGGGATCGCGGTGCGGGTGGTCGAGGAACACGTCGAGGGCGTCGACGAACCGGTCCGAGACCACGTGCTCGAGCGCATCGGCCTCGGCGTGCACCTCGTCCCACGGGTAGTCCAGGCAGCGGGCGAGGAACGTCTCGATGATCCGGTGCCGCCGCACCATCGCCACCGCGAACGACCGACCCGCCTCCGTGAGCACCACCGGCGCGTACGGGCGGTGCTCGGCCAGGCCCATCGCGACCAGCTTGCGGACGCCCTCGCTCACGGAGGAGGGCGACGCGCCGAGACGCTCGGCCAGCGCGCTCGAGGTCACCGGGTCGCCGCCGGCGCCGAGCGCGTGCACGGCCATGAGGTAGGCCTGGATCGTCGGGGTGAGGTCGGCGAGGGCTCGCGGCGGGTCGACGGTCATATGGCCATCATCCCCGATCGTCGCCCGCGGGCGCTCGCCACCGCCCGCGGGATCACCCCGCGCCGGGGCGCGAGCAACTGCGCCGCCGCGAAGATGACCGCCTGGGTGAGGACCACGACCGGGCCAGGCGGGAGGTCGGCGTAGTAGCCGAGGTACAGGCCGGTGACCCCGCCGATCAGGGCGACGACGACGGCAAGGGCCATCGTCCCCCGCATCGTGTCCGCCACCAACTGAGCGGTCGCGCCCGGCATGATGAGCGTCGCCACCACCAGGATCACACCCACGGACTGCACCCCGGCGACCGTCGCGGTGGCCAGCGTCGCCAACAGCAGGGCCGTGAGCGCCCGGGTGCGCAGCCCCAGGGTGTGGGCGTGGAGACGGTCGAACGCCAACAGGATCAGGTCGCGCCGGAACGCGAGGAGCACGATCACCGTGAACGCGGAGACCACGAGCACCTGCACGAGGTCGGAGTCGCGGACGCCGAGCACGGAGCCGAACAGGATCGAATGCAGGTCCTGCTGGCTGGGGAAGCGGGCGATGAGGACGAGGCCGAGTGAGAACAGGGCGGTGAAGACGATGCCCATCGCCGCGTCCGGTCGCACGGTCCCGCTCTCGCGCACCGCGCCGATCAACCACACCGCGATGAGCGCCGCGACGAGGGCGCCGACCGCGAACGGGATGCCGGTCAGCGCCGCGATCACCACTCCGGGCAGCACCGCGTGCGACACGGCGTCGCCCATGAGCGACCACCCCATATGGACCAGCCAGCAGCTCAGCAGCGCGCCGGCGACCCCGGAGGCCGTCACCACGAGCAGGGCGCGGCGCATGAACTCGTACGACATCGGTTCGGTGAGGAGTTCGATCACGAGACGGCCCGATCGGTGACAGGGGACGCGGCGGCGTCCGGGGTGGAGTCGGCGGCCCCGGGGAGGCGGGCCCCGAGCAGGGTCGACAGGACATGCGGCGTCGTGGTCTCGGCGACCGGGCCGTGGGCGACCAGGCTGCCGTTGAGCAGGGCCACCGAATCGGCGAGCCGCTCGACGGTGCCCAGGTGGTGGGTGGAGACCAGCACGGTGCGGCCGCCGGCGGTGAGCTCGCGCAGGACGTCGATGTAGACCTCTTCGCTGCCGGCGTCCATCCCGTTGAACGGCTCGTCGAGCAGGAGCAGGTCGGCCTCCTGGGCCAGGCACCGCGCCAACATGACCCGGCGGCGCTGGCCGCCCGAGAGCTCGCCGATGCGCCGCGACGCGAGCCCCGACAGGCCCACCCTCTCGAGGGCGTCCGCCACGGCGTCCCGGTCGCGTCCCGACGGCCGACGCCACGGCCCGGTGAAGTGACGGCGGCCCTGCATGACGACCTCGGCGGCCGTGACGGGGAAGTGCTCGTCGATGCCGTCGGCCTGCGGCACCGCCGCGACCCGGCCGCTGCGCAGCGCGCCGTGGACGGACGTCCCGAGGAGGCGGACGGAGCCCGTCGTGGGGGTGACCAGGCCGAGCAGTGCCTGCAGCAGGGTCGACTTGCCGGAGCCGTTGGGGCCGAGCAGGACGGTGATCTCCCCCCGCGGCGCGGACAGCGAGACCGCGTCGAGGGCCCGGACCTGCCCGCGGTCGACGGTGAGGTCGGAGACGACGACGGCGAGCGGGCCGGCGTCCGGGGAGAAGGGCAGTGGCCGATCGGTCATGAGGTCAGCTCCCGGGTGATGGTCTCGAGGTCGTGGTCGAGGAGGTCGAGATAAGTGGGCACGGGCCCGGTGGGGCCGGAGAGCGAGTCGACGTACAGCAGGCCCGCCAGGCGGCTGCCGGTCTCGGCGGCGACCTGCTCCATGGCGGCGTCCGAGACCGTCGACTCGCAGAACACGGCGGGGATCTGCCGCTCGCGGATCCGGTCGATCAACGCGGTGACCTGCCGGGGCAAACCCTGGTTCTCGCTGTTGACCGGCCACAGGTACAGCTCCTCCAGCCCGAGGTCGCGGGCCAGGTAGGAGAACGCGCCCTCGCAGGTGACGAGTACGCGGCGGTCCTCCGGCACCGACGCCACCGCCTCGCGGGCGCGGACCGCCATCTCCTCCAGGTCGGTGACGTAGTCCTCGGCGCGGGCGCGGTACTCCGCGGCGCCGTCCGGATCGAGGTCGGCGAGGGCGTCGGCGATCGCGCGGACGTAGCGTGCACCCTCGACCGGCGACATCCACGCGTGGGGATTGGGTCGGCCGGTGTAGTTGCCCGCACGGATGGGCAGGGGTTCGACCCCGTCCGTGGTGACGAGGTGGGCGGCGTCGGTCCCGTCGATGAACCGCAGGAGCCAGTCGTCCATCCCCAGCCCGTTGCTCACCACGAGGTCCGCGCCCTCGACCCGCTTGAGGTCCTCGACGGTCGGCTCGTAGTGATGCACGTCGGCCCCCGGCGTGGTGACGGACTCGACCACCACGCGGTCGCCGCCGACGCGCCCGACCATGTCGGCCAGGATCGTGAACGTCGTGGCCACCACCACCCGGCCCCCGGACGCGTCGGACCGCTGGCGGTCGTCGACGTCCGCCGGGCCGGTGGCGCCGACCGCACACCCGGACAGCAGCGCGAGCGCAGTGGCGAGCGTTGCGGCGGCTGCGCGGCGGGTGGCAACGCTACGGGCGGCAGCGCCTCCGGGTTTCGGCATACCGAAACTTTAAATCAACCGGCGGGAAAATCCATACCGCCGTGGTAGTCCTGCTGGCGCCACGCCTCGTAGACCGCCACCGCGGCGGCGTTGGACAGGTTCATCGACCGCCGCCCGGGCAGCATCGGGATCCGCACCCGCGCCGTCACACGCGGATCGGCGAGGACGTCCTCGGCCAGGCCGGTGGGCTCGGGGCCGAAGAGCAGGACGTCACCGGGGGCGAACCGCACCTGCGGCAGCGCGAGGTCGGCCCGAGCGGAGAACGCCCACACCCGCGCCGGCAGGAGCCGGGAGTACGCCGCCTCGAGGTCCTCGTGGACCTCGACGTGCGCCAGGTCGTGATAGTCCAGCCCGGCCCGCCGCAGGTGCGGCTCCGACAGGTCGAAACCCAGCGGGCCCGCCAGATGCAGTTCGCACCCGGCACCGGCGGCCATGCGGATCGCGTTGCCGGTGTTGGGTGGGATACACGGACGGTCGAACAACACGCGCACACCCACACCGGTCATGGGGCCATTCTCGCAGCGCCCCGGCGACGGGCGCGCCCCGGAGTGGGATACTGGTGTGCGTGACCGCGATCAAGCTGGACGGCAAGCTCACCCGCGACGAGATCGTCGCCGACCTCACCCGGCGCGTGTCCGCGCTGCGGGAGAAGGGGATCACCCCGGGGCTCGGCACGGTACTGGTGGGGGACGACCCCGGCAGCCACTCCTACGTCAAGATGAAGCACCGCGACTGCAAGCAGGTCGGCATCGCCTCCATCCGACGCGATCTGCCCGCCGACACCACCCAGGCCGAACTCGAGGCCGTGATCGACGAGCTCAACGACGATCCCGCGTGCACCGGGTACATCGTGCAGCTGCCGCTGCCCCGACACCTCGACGAGAACGCGATCCTCGAGCGCATCGATCCGGCCAAGGACGCCGACGGACTCCACCCCGTCAACCTCGGCAAACTCGTGCTCAACGAGCCCGCCCCGCTGCCGTGCACCCCCAACGGGTGCATCCACCTGCTGCGCCGGTTCGGGGTGGAGCTCGACGGCGCACACGTCGTGGTGGTCGGCCGCGGCGTGACCGTCGGCCGCCCGATCGGCCTCATGCTCACACGCCGCAGCGAGAACTCCACCGTGACCCTGTGCCACACCGGCACGCGTGACCTGGCGGCGGAGACCCGGCGCGCTGACGTCATCGTCGCCGCCGCGGGTGTGGCCCACATGCTCACCCCGGACATGGTCAAGCCCGGAGCCGCCGTGCTGGACGTGGGGGTCTCCCGGCTCGACGGCGCACTCGCCGGTGACGTGCATCCGGACGTGTGGGAGGTCGCGGGGGCGATCTCGCCCAACCCGGGCGGCGTCGGCCCGCTCACCCGCGCGTTCCTGCTGAGCAACGTGGTCGACCGCTGCGAGCGGCTCGACGCCGACACCTGACGGCTCCCGTGACCCATCCCGCTCCCGACCGTTCCCGGCACCGGGCCACCGACGCCCGGCCCCGCCGGACGCGCCCCGCCCGCTTGACGTGGGCGCAGGTGCGTGCGCAGTGGCCGCTCGCGCTCGTATTGGCCGGGGTTGTGGTGGCGTTGGGCTTCGTCGTCCTCGAACGTTGGCGGAGGGGCGCGTTTCTGCTGGGGTTGGTCGCGCTGGCGGCGGCGACCCTGCGGGCGGTGGTCCCGGACGAGCGGGCGCGGCTGCTCGGGGTGCGCGGCAAGGGGTTCGACGTGGCGTTCTACGTCGGGATCGGGGCCGTCATCGTGTGGCTGGCCACGTCCGTCGACTCGCTCGGGACCGGCTGAGGCGCGTTGTCGTGCAAGCTGCAACCTCTGCCTCCCGCGCCTGCGGAGAGCGGGGTGCCGCCCCACTGACGTCGACGCCACCTATCGGATCGCGCGCCACCCATCGGATTGCGCGCCACCTATCCGACTACGAGCCACCTATGGGGTCACGTAGGCGGCGCGTAGTCGGATAGGTGGCGCTCGCTCTGCAGGGGCGCCCGGCGGCTATTGCCCGGTTGGCTGGGCCCGCGACAGCGGCTGCGATCACGCGGTGGGCTTCTGCCCGGCGGCCGGGCCCGCTGGAGCGACTGCGGTCACGCAGTAGCGGCGAGAAGCACTCTCTTGATCCGCGCACCCAGCACATGCGGCTCCTGCAGATCGCGCCACCGCCAGTGGAGAACCCGGTAGCCGAGGGCCAGGAGCTCGGCGTCGCGGTCTTTCTCCATTCCCAAGCGGTGCCGTGTCTGGGCGGGGCTCAGCCCGTCGAAGTACTTGCCGAAGCCGTCGCATTCACCGATCACGCCGTACTCCCGCCACAGGAAGTCCGCGCGAGCGACTCGAGCGCCGCTGGGGGTGAAGATGTCGACCCGGGGCTCGGGCTCTGGCAGGCCGAAGTGCACGTCTGATCCCGCGACGACCCGCCGATGTGCGCAGAGACTCGTCGAGCGCCTCTTTTGTGGCGATCTCCCCGTGCAACGCCGCGTCAGCGACCGCCACGGCAGCGTCTCTGGGCGTCGAGATCGCGATGTCCGTGACTGTCCGCGCCGGAGTGGTGACCCGCAATCCGTTGACCGTCATCACCTCATCAGACAGGCCGGGCGCGGTGCGGAAGGTCGTCAGGCCAGTGGTTCGAGATCGCGGCGCCGGCCCATCTTCGCTCACCGTCACCCTGCGCAGTGGAAGCCCCCAGTCCGGGAGTCCGTGGATCAGGGCGGCAGATGAGTGGGAGAACACCGGCGCGTCGAGTGCGGCGTCCGCCGCCAGAACCGACAGCAGGTGACGGTCACGCCTGTCGAGGTCACGCGTTCGTCCTTCAACGAAGAAGCCGGGTCTGAGTCGGGTCAGATCGCCGGACTTCACCGCGCGGCTGATGCTCTGACTCGTGAGTCCCGGGCGATCAGCTGGTCGTTCGTGAGGAGCAGGGAGATCAGGTCGTCTGGTGTGTTCACATGCCCGATGATCGGCGCCGCCATGCCGCGAGATCGGCGCATTCTCGTCTGAGTACGCCCGTCTGTGGAGAGCGCAGGGCCTGCGGATGGACGAGTGCGCGTACTGGATTTCCCGGGCTGAGCAGCACACATCGTGCCGCGCCCGAGCCATGAGCGGACGATCTCGCACGTCGGCTCGTCGTTGCAGCGCAGGTCACCTATTGGGATGTGCGCCACCTATGGGGCCCTTAGGCAGCGGGCAATCCAATGGGCGGCGTCGCAATGGGTGGCGTTGCGGCTCGACGGCATAGAGCGCGTGGGCGGGGTGTGCGACTCGACGGCATTGAGCGCGTCGGCGGGGTGCGGGCCTCGGCGGGGTGTGCGCTTCGCCGGGGGAACGCGCCCCGCCGGGGGAGTCCGTCAGCGAAGCCGGAGGGGGACGCCCTCGCGCAGGTGATCGCGGACGTCGTCCGAGACGAGCAGGTATCCTATGGCGCAGAGTGCGAGCAGCGACAGCACCGTCCCGACCACCGAGATGAACGTGATGCTGTCCACGACCATCCGGGACAGCGAGCTCAGGGCGAGCAGGGCCACGCCCACCCCGATCACCACGCGGGCGGCCCGGTGGGCGCGCCACAGCATGACCGCGCCCACGACGAGCAGGATGCCCACGATGAACGATCCCGCCGCGCTGGCCAGCAGTGGGCCGAAACCCGTCGTGTCGCCGCCACCGCCGGCCGTGGCGGTGAGCCCGAGGAAGGTCGCGAAGCCGATCGCGACGCCGATGATGCCGACGCCCGCCGCCAGGCCGGCGAGGCCCATGACGGCTGGGCGGGGGGTGTGGTCCCGCTCGGTCGCGTGATGCGGGTGATCGTCGTGGTCCGCGCCCGTCACGCGTGCCCCCGCGTCTTCTCGGAGGTCCCCTGCTCGGCGAGTTCCAGGGTGCGTTCGAGCATCGGGCCGACCACGTCCGCCTCGGTGAGGAACCCGTCGTGCCCGGCGGGACTGTCGATCACGACGAGCGGGTCCGCCCCGGGAAGGAGCGCGGCGAGCTCCTCCTGCTGACGCAGCGGATAGAGCCGGTCGGTGGTGACGCCGCCGATGACGCACGGTACCGGGCACGACCGCAGGGCCTCCTCGACGCCACCGCGGTCGAGGCCCACGTCGTGGCGGTTCAGCGCGTCGGTGAGGAGGACATAGGTGCAGGCGTCGAAGCGGGAGACGAGTTTGCCGGCCTGATGATCGAGGTACGACTGCACCGCGAACCGCCCCGACATGGACAGGTCCTCGCCGCGGGGATCCTCGCCCGGTTGCGGACGGTTGGCGAAGCGCTCGTCCAGTTCGACCTCACCCCGGTAGGACAGGTGGGCGATGCGGCGGGCGATGCCCAGCCCTGTCACGGGGGTGCGGCCGGTGCCGTGGTATCCGCCCTGCTGCCAGTGCGGGTCCGAGGTGACGGCCATGATCTGCGCGGTCTGGATACCGATCTGGTCCGCCGACGCCCGGGCTCCGACCGCCAGGACGCACGCCGCGCGGACGCGGTCGGGGTGGGAGACCATCCACTCCAGGGTGCGGGCCCCGCCCATGGACCCGCCGATCACGGCGGCCCAGCGCTCGATGCCCAGGAGGTCGGCCAGAACACGCTCGGACTCGACCATGTCCCGCACCGAGACGGCGGGGAACCGGGCTCCCCAGTAGTGGCCGTCGGGATGCAGCGAACTGGGACCGGTCGAGCCCCGGCAGCCACCCAGGACGTTGACCGACAGCACGCAGTAGCGATCGGTGTCCAGTGGCAGACCGGGCCCCACGAGCCCGTTCCACCAGCCCGGGGTGGGATGCAGGGAGTCGACCGGCCCCACGACGTGCGAGTCACCGGTGAGCGCGTGCTCGACCAGCACGACGTTCGACCGGTCCTCCGCGACCCGCCCCCACCGCTGGACGGCGAGCGTCACCCCCGGGAGGACGACACCCGTGACCAGGGTGATGTCGCCGATGGCGACGTGGCCGAGGGTGCCGTCGCCCGGGGGCAACAGCGCGAGCGGATCGGAGGAGCTGACCATGAGACCGGGTCAGGAGATCGCGGCGAAACCGAGCTCGAGGTCGGCGATGAGGTCCTCGACGGACTCGATGCCCACCGAGAGGCGGATGGTCGCCCACGTGACGCCCGCGATCGCGTTGGCCTCGGGTGTGCCCTGCGAGTGGGTGGTCGTGGCGGGGTGGGACACCAGCGACCGCACGTCACCGATGTTCACCAGGCACGAGTGCAGCTGGAGGGCGTCGATGAACTTCCACGCCCGCTGCTTGACGTCCTCGTCCGACGCGTCGTCGGGGACGGCGATGTCGAACGTCACGATCGCGCCGGCACCCCTGGGGGAGATCTTCTTCTGCAGCCCGTTGTACGGCGACGACGCCAGACCCGCGTACTGCACCTTGGCGACGTCCTCGCGGGCCTCGAGCCACTCGGCGATGCGCTGAGCGTTGGACACGTGGCGCTCGATGCGCAGGCTCAGGGTGTCGATGCCCTGCGCCAGGGTCCACGCGTTGAACGGGGACGCGGCCGCACCGGTGTCCCGCAGAAGGGTGACGCGGGCCTTGAGCGCGAGAGCGGGCGCGCCGAGGTCGGCGTAGACCAGGCCGTGGTAGGCCGGGTCGGGGGTCGTGAAGGACGGGAAGACGTCCTCACCGTTGCGCTGTACGCGCCAGTCGAACTTGCCGCCGTCCACCAGAACTCCGCCCAGGGACGAGCCATGGCCACCGAGGTACTTGGTCGCCGAGGCCACCACGACGTCGGCGCCCAGCTCGAGGGGACGGATCAGGTAGGGGGTCGCCACCGTGTTGTCGATGACCAGCGGCACCTGGTTGTCGTGCGCGACCTCGGCGATCGACGGGATGTCGAGGATGTCGTTGAGCGGGTTGGATATGGACTCCGCGAAGAACAGCTTGGTGTTGGGGCGCACCGCCGCCTGCCACGAGGCGGGGTCATCGGGGTTCTCGACGAACGTGGTCTCGATGCCGTACTTGGGCAGGGTGTGCCGCAGCAGGGTGTCCGTGCCGCCGTAGAGGCGCGGCGAGGACACCACGTGTCCACCGGACTGGGCGATGGCCTGGATGACGGCCGTCTCGGCCGCCTGACCGGACGCGAACAGCAGACCCGCGACGCCGCCCTCGAGCGAGGCGATGCGGTCCTCGACCGCCGCCACCGTCGGGTTGGTGATACGGGTGTAGATGGGGCCCATCTCCGCGAGGGCGAACCGATCGGCCGCCTGCTTGGCATCCGCGAAGACGTACGAGGTCGTCTGGTAGATCGGCAGGTTCCGGGCGCCGGTGTCGGAGTCGACGGGCTGCCCGGCGTGGATCTGACGGGTCTCGAACGCCCAGTCGGGGTTGCTGTTGTCGTAGGTCATAGGGGCGGAGCCCCTCCTTTCCTCAGAAGGGTCCGGCCGCTTCTCGAGACAGCGGACCCGCGCTTGCCTGTCACCCGGTCGGGTGGTGGCCAGGTCGTCTCCCGGGGCACCCCACCGCGGTGGAGGGTTGCCGTCCAGCGAGCCGGGGCTTCGCGCTGGAACTCATGACCTGGGGTCAGGCTAGCCTAAGCCGCTCCGCGGCTGCAACGAGGGGCGGCCTCGCTTCAGCAGGCCCTGCGGATGCCCCGGATCAGTAACATGAGATGCACGTCACGATGTTCACCGACAGCGCCGGTCTCACGAGGTCCGGGCGGGGAAGAGGGACCGATGTCGAAGATCAAGGTCGAGGGGACGGTCGTCGAACTCGACGGCGACGAGATGACGCGCATCATCTGGAAGTTCATCAAAGACGAACTGATCCATCCCTACCTGGACGTGGACCTCGAGTACTACGACCTCGGAATCGAGAGTCGTGACGCCACCGACGACCAGATCACCGTCGACGCGGCAAACGCGATCAAGAAGCACGGCGTCGGCGTCAAGTGCGCGACCATCACGCCTGACGAGGCCCGCATGGAGGAGTTCGGGCTCAAGCGCATGTACCGCTCGCCGAACGGCACGATCCGCAACATCCTCGGCGGGACCATCTTCCGGGCCCCGATCATCATCTCCAACGTCCCCCGTCTCGTGCCGGGCTGGACCAAACCGATCGTCGTCGGCCGTCACGCCTTCGGTGACCAGTACCGCGCCACCGACTTCAAGGCCCCGGGGGCGGGCAAGGTCACCATCACCTTCACGCCGGCCGACGGGTCCGAGCCGATCGAGCACGAGGTGGTGGACCTGCCCGAGGAGGGCGGCGTGGTGATGGGTATGTACAACTTCAACAAGTCCATCGAGGACTTCGCGCGCGCCTCGTTCAACTACGGTCTCGACCGCGACTATCCGGTGTACCTGTCCACCAAGAACACCATCCTCAAGGCCTACGACGGCGCCTTCAAGGACATCTTCCAGGACGTCTTCGACCGCGAGTTCAAGGACAAGTTCGAGGAGGCGGGCCTGGCCTACGAGCACCGGCTCATCGACGACATGGTGGCGTCCTCGCTGAAGTGGGAGGGCGGATACGTGTGGGCGTGTAAGAACTACGACGGCGACGTGCAGTCCGACACCGTGGCACAGGGCTTCGGCTCACTCGGCCTGATGACCTCGGTCCTGCTCACCCCGGACGGGAAGACCTGCGAGGCCGAGGCCGCCCACGGCACCGTGACCCGCCACTTCCGCCGGCATCAGCAGGGCGAGCCGACCTCCACCAATCCGATCGCCTCGATCTTCGCGTGGACCCGCGGCCTCGAGCACCGCGGCAAGCTCGACAACACCCCCGAGGTGATCGAGTTCGCCCACCAGCTCGAAGACGTCGTCATCAACACGGTCGAGGGCGGTCAGATGACCAAGGACCTCGCCCTGCTCGTCGGCGACGACCAGGAATACCTCAACACCGAGGACTTCCTCGCCGCGCTGGACGAGAACCTCAAGCGCACCCGCGCCGGGTCCTGACCCGGAACCTCTGAGCGGAGGGGGCCGCAGTCTGAATTGACGCACGGGCCACCGCCCGTGGCCGGATGGGTTACGGTCAACCGGACAGTGGTCCACATCATAGTGTGGACGCCCCTCGCCCCGTGGCCCCAGGAGTACCCGTGGACCAGAGCCCCCTGATCGACATCGGTCTGCCGATCGCCCTGGCCATCATCATGGTCGGCATCGGACTGAGCCTGACGCGGGAGGACTTCGCGGTCCAGGCCCGGTCGCCGTGGGCCACGATCGTCGGACTGGTCGGCCAACTCGTTCTGGTGCCGCTGATGGGCGTCGGGGTCGCACTCCTCTTCGACCTCACGCCGATGCTCGCGCTCGGGGTGGTGCTGGTGGCGGCGACACCCGGCGGGGCGACGTCCAACCTCATCACCTACCTGGCCCGCGGGAACGTCGCGCTGTCGGTCATCCTCACCGCGATCACGTCCGTGGCGGTCATCCTCACCCTGCCGCTGTGGTTCGACCTCGGCGTCCGGTTCATCCCGGGCGCCGCGGACTCGGAGGTGAGCGTCCCGCTGGGTCAGACCTTCGGGTTGCTGCTGGGCGTCATCCTCATCCCGGTGGCGATCGGCATGGCGCTGCGGGCGAAGGCACCGTCGCTGGCCGCGCGCATCGAGCGGTTCGTCGGGGTGGTGGGGCTCGTCGTACTGGTGGCGCTGATCGTGGGCATCGTGCTGGGGGAACGGGACCGGATCGTCGACCTGGTCGCCACAGTGGGCCCGGCGGTGATCGTCCTCAACATCGCGTTCATCGTCCTCGGCGGGCTCCTCGCCTGGGTGTGTCGACTGGGCCGCGCCGAGCAGATCGCCGTCGCGGTGGAGTTCGGCATCAAGAACACGACCCTGACGATGCTCATCGCCTTCACGGTGATCGGTGATGAGGAGGTCGGTCTCGCCGCCGCCGTCTACAGCATCGTCATGTACGTCACCTCGTTCCTCGTGGTCTACGGCGGGCGGCGCCTCATGCGTACCGCCCCCTGAGAGGGTTGCGCGACGGGACCCCCTGGTCGGTCGGCGTAGCCTGCTCCGGTGACCACGCGCCCCGACCCCGCCGCCGACACCGCCGCCCAGCCCGGCGCCGCAGTTCCCGCGTCTGCCACCGCGGCGCCCGCGCCCACCGCCCGGCGGGTGGCGCTGGCGATCCTCGCGCTCGCGCTGGGCGGGTTCGGCATCGGCGTCACCGAGTTCGCCGCGATGGGTCTGCTGCGCTCGATCGCGGACGGGTTCGGGCTCACCGAGCCACAGGCCGGCAACGTCATCACCGCCTACGCGCTCGGCGTGGTGGTGGGTGCGCCGCTGCTCACCGTGTGGACGTCGCGGTGGCACCGTCGCACCCTGTTGTTGGTGCTCATGGCCCTGTTCACCGTCGGCAACGTGGCGGCGGCCTTCGCGCCGACCGCCCAACTGCTGGTGGTCGCCCGCTTCGTCGCAGGCATCCCGCACGGCGCGTACTTCGGGGTCGCCTCGCTGGTCGCGGCGTCCCTCGCGGGCCCGGGTAGACAGGCGCGGGCCGTGTCCCAGGTGCTGCTGGGCCTGTCGGTCGCGAACGTGATCGGTGTCCCGGCCGCGACCTGGCTCGGGGAGTCGATCGGGTGGCAGTCGGCCTTCTTCGCGGTCGGGGTGATCGGCGCACTGACCGTGGCGGCCATCCTCGTCGTCGTCCCCGAACCCACCGGCACGGTGGTCGTGCGCGCCCGCGAGGAGCTGGCCGCCCTGGCGCGGCCACAGATCCTCGCCACGCTCGCCGTGGGCTGCGTGGGCTTCGGCGGGATGTTCGCGATCTACACCTACATCCAGTGGACGATGGTCGACGTCGCCGGGATCGACCGTGCGTGGATGCCCGCCGTCCTGGCCGTGTACGGGCTCGGCATGGTGGCCGGGAACATCGTCGGCGGGATCGTCGCCGACCGTGACCTCGACCGCGGCCTGGTCGGCATCGCCGCCGTGATGACCGTGGTGTTGGCCGGGTTCTCACTCGCCGCGCACCACCCGGTGACCGCGGTGATCGGTCTGTTCCTCGTGGGCACCACGGGCTCGGCGCTCGTGCCCGGGCTGCAGTCGCGGCTCATGCGGCACGCCGGTCGCGGGCAGACCCTGGCCGCCGCGCTCAACCACTCGGCGCTCAACGCCGCCAACGCGCTCGGCGCCTGGCTCGGCGGCGTCGTGATCGCGTTCGGGTGGGGCTACACCTCGCCCGCTCTCGCGGGTGCGGCCCTGGCCGCCCTCGGCCTGGCGATCCTCGTCGTGGCCGTGCGGGCGGCGCGTGGCGGAGGGGCGGGGGAGGCCGACTGACGGGGCGGCGTCCAGTGTCCGAGGGGCTGGCTACGATGGCGGCCGTGAGTCTCACCGTCAGCACTGTCAACGTCAACGGGATCCGCGCCGCCGTCAAGCAGCGCTCGGAGACCAACCTCGGGTTCCTACCCTGGTTGGAGAGCAGCGGGGCGGACGTCGTCGCCCTCCAGGAGGTGCGCGCGGACGAGGATCAGACCCGCAAGGCGCTCGCGCCCGCACTCGACGCGGGGTGGCACCTCATCGGCTCGGCGTCCTCGATGAAGGGCCGCGCCGGGGTGGCGTTGCTGTCCCGTCAGGAGCCCTCCGACGTGTGCGTCGGTTACGGCGACCCCGAGTTCGCCGAGTCCGGCCGCTACATCGAGGCCGTCTATCCCGGCGCGGTCGACGGGGAGACCGTCACCGTGGCCAGCCTGTACCTGCCCTCGGGCTCGGCCAACACTCCCAAGCAGGACGAGAAGGACCGGTTCCTCACGACGTTCCGGGAGTTCCTCGCCGAGCGCGCCGAGCATCTGCGGGCCCGCGACGGGCACGAGATGATCATCTGCGGCGACTGGAACATCGCCCACCGCGAGGAAGACCTGAAGAACCACAAGGGCAACCACAAGAGCTCCGGTTTCCTGCCACACGAGCGGGAGTGGATGACCGACGTGTTCGCCGACGGCAGCGGGTGGACCGACATCGTGCGGCACCGCCGCCCCGACGAGGTGGGCCCGTACTCGTGGTGGAGCCAGCGCGGTAAGGCGTTCGACAACGACGCGGGCTGGCGCATCGACTACCAGGTGGTCTCCGACGGCCTGGTGGACCGCGCCGTCAAGGACTGGGTCGATCGCGCCGAGGCGTACGACATGCGGTGGTCCGACCACGCCCCGGTGACCGTCGTCTACGAGTGACGGTCGCGCACGGGTGACGGTCGCCCTCAGTGGGTGCCCGGCGCGGCTGCTGTCGGCGCCGCCGGTGACAGTCCCGTCGGTGGTGGCGCCGGGGCGACGAGGATGATGACGACGACGAGGGCGTCCGCACCGGGCCGGCCCGCGTTCCCGGATGCCGCGCGGCGGGCGGGCCCGTAGCCTCGGTCCCATGCCGAAGTACGCGACCGCTGAGCACCCTGATCGAGCGGGACTCCAGGAGTTCCTGCGCCCGCGGCACCGCGCCGTCCTCATCACCCGCAAGTCATCGGGGGGCCTGCAGTCCTCGCCGGTCACGTGCGGCGTGGACGCCGAGGGCAGGCTCACAGTGGCGACCTACCCGCAGCGGGCGAAGGTGCTCAACATCCGCCGCGACCCGGCGGTGAGCGTGTGCGTGCTCTCCGACGAGTTCAACGGCCCTTACGTGCACCTCGACGGCACCGGCGAGATCATCGACCTGCCCGACGCGGTCGAGCCACTGGTTGACTACTTCCGCAGCGTCGCCGGCGAACACGACGACTGGGACGAATACCGTGCCGCGATGGTGCGGCAGGGCAAGTGCCTCATCCGCGTGACGATCGACGACTGGGGCCCGATCGCCACGGGTGGCTTCCCGCCGGCCTGAACGGGGAACCGGTGGCCTGCGGTGTCTCCTGTATAGCCTCATACGACGCGCGCTACCCGGCGGCCGCCTGCACCACGGAGGACACTCGCAGCGCGGCCCGCGTGACCTGCTCGATCTTGGCGTCGAGCGTGGGGCCGGTGAAGTTCTCCGCGCGCCCGCCGACGCTGATCGAGCCCACGACGGCCCCCGTCTGGTCTCGGACGGGGGCCGCGACCGCGGACACCCCGTCCAAGTAGTCCGACTCGCTCAGCGAGTACCCGGCGTCGCGGACCCGGTCCAGATGCGCCGCGAGCGCGCCAGGGTCGTGCATGGTGCGGCTAGTGAACCGGGTGAGTCCCTCTTGGACCCAGCGGTCACGGAGCGCCGGGGAGTTGGCCAGCATGACCACCGGGCCGGCGGCCGCGTGATACGGCAGGACGGTGCCGATATTGATGCCGGCGACGACGAGACTTCCCGTCCCGTCCACCTTGTCGATGCAGACGGCGCCCTCGTCGGCGGGGACCATGAGATAGGCGGTGTCACCGAACCCGGCCGCCAGAGCGAGCAGGTGCGGTCGGGCGGCCGAGCGGAGGTCCAGCTCGGCCAGGGCCGACGACCCGATTTCGAACAGGCGCACCGTCACCCGGTAGGCGCCGTCCCCGGTGCGGTCGACCCACCCGGCGTGGATGAGCGTGGCCATGAGCCGGTGGATGGTCGTCTTATTCATCCCGCTGACCGCGGTCAGCTCGTTGAGGGTCCACTCCGGTCGATCGGCGCCGAAGTGGTCGAGCAGACTACACGCCTTGAGTAGTGCGCCGACCAGCTCCTTGTTCGGCGGGGCCTGGCTTTCGGACGACGTGCTCACTGGCGGTCTCTGTTCTGTCTCGGGCGATCGGACTATGTCGCCATGGTATGCGGCGCCGTATCGCCGGCTTGACTTGTGACCTGCGACACGCTTACCTTCGTCACGCAGTACGAAACGTCTTCCGTGCTGCGGAACGGAGTATCGCTTCAATGAGTACCCCCACCCTCAAGGACCTCACCTCGCAGCAGCTCGTCTACGCGCCCGGGGTCTGGGACGGTCTCACCGCCCGACTGGCCGACCAGGCCGGCTTCAGCGCCCTGTGCGCATCCGGCTTCGCGGTCTCCGCGGCATTAGGACTGCCGGACGCCGAGCTGTACACGATGAGTGAGAACCTCGCCGCGGTCCGCACCATCACCGCGGCCTCCTCGCTCCCGGTGGTCGCCGACATCGACACCGGTTACGGCAACGCGGTCAACGCCGCGCGTACGGCAACCGCCTTCGTCCGGGCCGGTGTCCAGGGCATGTTCATGGAGGACCAGGTCTCGCCGAAGACGTGCCCGGTCTGCGTGGGCGACCCCGTCGAGCTGATCCCGGTCCCCGAGGCGACGGGCAAGATCCGCGCCGTCCGAGACGCCATCCCGGACGACGTCCTGCTCATCGCCCGGACCGACGCCGCCGGTGACGAGGCCATCCGGCGCGCCCAGGCGTACGTGGGGGCTGGTGCCGACATGATCATGCCGGTCACCAAGACGTTCTCGACGGTTGAGGAATGGCAACGGTGCCACTCCGAGGTCGGGGTGCCCCTGATGGCCACGCTGACCGCCTCGACCTGGACCGAGCGGGAGTTCACCCCGGAGGTGCTTGAACAGATCGGCGTGCGCCTGGCGCTACTGCCCACCCAGGTCCTCATGGCGGCCACCGGTGCCGCCCAGACCGCGTTGCGCCGCCTGGCTGCTGGAGAGCCCGCGGCGCAGGTTAGCGCCGACGCCCTGCCGCACCATGAGTTCGTCGACGTGATCGGCTTCGCCGAGGTCGACGCCATGCGCAGCGAGTACCTGCCGGAGCGAGAGGACTGACCGATGGGACTCACGATCGCCGAGAAGATTCTCGGACGGACCACCGACCAAGGAGCGGCCCGAGCCGGCGAGAACCACGCGGTCCGCCCGGCGCGCATGATCGCCTACGATTTCCCCGGCTACACGGACGTGATGTTCCGGCAGATGCGCGAGGACTTCGGCATCACCGAGCTCGCTGATCCGAGCCGGTACGTCGTGTTCATCGACCACATGCTCACCCGCAACGATCAGCGTGAGGCCGAGGTCCACCAGGTGACCCGCGACTGGTGCGAGTTCTACGGAATCGAACTCCACGAGGCACAGGGGATCGGTCACCAGCTGACCGCCGAGCTCGGGCTGGCGATCCCGGGCGACTTCCTCGTCCACTTCGACGGACACATCAGCGGCGTGGGCGCCTTCAACGCTCTGGGGTGGGGGATTCGCCGCGATCTCATCGAGGCGTGGGTGTCTGGGCAGATCCACGTCGACATCCCCGCCACCACCCGGTTCGACCTGGTGGGCGACTTCCCGGAGGGGGTCGACAGCCGGGACCTGGTCCACACGATCATCGAGATGGTGGGCGCCGACGGCTGCGCCCACCAGGTCATGGAGTTCGGCGGCCCCGGCGCCCGGTCGATGGCGATCGACCACCGCCAGGGACTGTGCGGGATGGCGATGTTCACCGGCGCGGTCTCCGCGGTCTTCGAGCCCGACGAGGTCTCCATGGCCTACGCCCGCGAGGTCGCCCGCCGGGACTTCGAGCCCGTGTACCCCGACGACGACGCGGTCTACGCCGCCCGCCACACCATCGACCTGTCGACGCTCGTCCCGCGCGTGGTCCGTCCCGGGTCGGCCCGGGTCGCCAACACCTCGACGGTCGAGGAGCTCGCCGGGACGCCCGTGACCCGGGCGTTCATCGGCTCCTGCGCGAGCGGACGCATCGAGGACCTCCGCGCGGCCGCACTCGTCCTGGACGGTCGGAAGGTGGCGCCGACGGTCGAGCTCAACGTGGTCCCCACCTCCAAGAAGGTCTACGAACAGGCCGAGCAGGAGGGCATCCTCGACGTCCTGCGGGCCGCCGGCGCGACGATCGCCGTCTCGAGCTGCGACTTCTGCTTCGGCTACCAGCAGCCGTTGCAGCCGGACGAGAACTGCATCTCCACCGGCGTGCTGAACATCTCGGGCCGGATGGGCAGCCCCGACGCCAACATCTACATGGGCTCGCCGTACACGGTGGCGGCCAGCGCCATCACCGGGACCATCGGGGAGGCCGCCCGATGAGCACGTACCCGCCGCCGCCCGACCTCATCGAGAGCCGCGTCGCCTGGGTGTTCGGGGACGACTTCGACATCGACCTCGTCGTGGGAGTCGCGAACATCAAGTCGTACGATGCGGACCATCTGCGATCGGTGTGCATGACCGCCTTCGACCCCGGTTTCGTCGACCGCGTGCGGCCGGGCGACATCATCGTGGGAGGTCGCAACTTCGGCTACGGCCACCCGCACTACCCGCCGATGGTCGCGCTGCGTAACGCGGGCATCGCGGCGATCGTGGCCGAGTCGTTCTCGCCGGGCTTCTGGCGCGGTGAGACGTTCAACGGGATGCCGCTCATCACGATCGAGGGCGTCTCCGAGGCCGTCGCCCTCCACGACGAGATCACTCTCGACTGGCGCACCGCCACGCTGGACACCGCCGACGGGGCCCGGATCGTCGGGACCCCGCCGAATCCGCGGACCGTCGCGATCATCGAGGCCGGCGGCTCGTACCAGTTGCTCCTGGCCGAGCACGCCCCGGCCTCACAGTGACCGACTCACGCTGACCACCCCCTTTTCCCTCCTCCCAGTAAGGACCCCCGCCCGTGACCGACGTGCAGCAGACGTCCCCAGCGTCCACGGTCCCCCCGGCGTCGCCGGAGTCGACCACGCCCACCCCCAACCCGCGACTGGCGCGACGCGCGGCACTGGCCGGGGGCGTGGGCACCCTCATCGAGTACTACGACTTCGGCGTCTATGGATTCCTCGCGGTGTTCATCGCGCCGCTGTTCTTCCCGTCCGCGAGCCCGGCCGCGTCGATCCTGTCGACGCTGGCGGTGTTCGGCGTCGCCTACGTCGCCCGGCCGATCGGCGGGATCTTCTTCGGTCGACTCGGTGACCGGGTCGGACGACGGACCGCCCTCATCGCGAGCGTCGTGGCGATGGGCGTGGCCAGCACCATCCTCGGCCTGCTCCCCACGCACGCGGCGATCGGCGTCTTCGCCCCGATCCTGCTCGTGCTGGTCCGTCTCACCCAGGGCTTCTCCGCCGGCGGTGAAATCGGCGGCGCGGCGACGTACATCGCCGAGACCGTTCCCGCGCACAAACGCGGACTGTTCGGCTCGTTCACCCCCATCGGCTCGACCCTGGGCTTCGCCGTGGCGGCGGCCGTGGTCGGCGCGGTCACCCTCGGGGTGGGCCAGGAGAACATGGCCGAGTGGGGCTGGCGCATCCCCTTCCTGATCGCGCTGCCACTCGCCGTGGTGTGCCTGGTGATCCGCATGAAGCTCGAGGACACCCCGGAATTCGAGGCGATGGCGGAGAAGGGCGAGCTCGCCAAGAGCCCGCTGCTCGACGTGGTCCGCAACAACCCGTGGTCGGTCGCCAAGGTCGTCGGGGTGGCCATCGCGATGAACGGCTCGGGATACATCGCCCTGACCTACTTCAGCGTCTACCTGACCAACGATCTGGGCTTCGACCGGAATGCGGTGTCCTGGACCTCAGCGATCGCCATCGCGCTCGCGTGCCTGACGTTCCCCATCAGCGGCGCGCTCACCGACCGATTCGGGCGCAAGCCGGTGCTGATCGCCGGCTACCTCTCGTACATCATCCTCGCCGTTCCCGCCTTCATGGTCCTCGGAGCGACGGGCAGCATCGTCGTGGTGGGTCTGGTGTACTTCGTCTACATGGTGCTCAACGGCGTGGTCCAGGTCCCGGCGTTCCCGTTGTTCACCGAGCTGTTCGGCCGCCGGGTCCGCTACACGGGCGTGGCGCTCGGCTTCAACATCGGCACCATCATCGCCGGTGGTACCGCGCCGTACTTCGCCGCCCAGCTGGTCGCCTGGACCGGCAGTGGCATGGCGCCGGCCTACTGGGTGATCGGCGTGTGCCTCATCGGACTAGTCACAGTGTCGACCATCCGGGAGACCGGAAAGAGGGCGCTGCCGGCCTGATCGACTCCCCCCGTCGACCTCACTGGCATCAGCGCGAGAGAGGATGAGCCCATGACGACCGACGCTCACGCCCCGTCCACCGCGTTGCCGCTCCGCGTGGCCGTCGAACCGCACCCCGACCGGCACCTCGTCGCCGCCGTGCAGCGGGTCGGCGGGTCCGTGGTGCCGCTCGCGCAGGCGCAGGTGCTGGTGTGGGTCGGCGGCCCGGACGGCTTCCCCGCGCTGCCGGACGGCGTCGAGTGGGTGGCGCTCAGCACCGCGGGCATCGAGAACTTCGTGGCCGCGGGGACGGTCGACGACTCGAGGCTGTGGACCAACGCGTCCGGCTTCTACGCGCGCGGGGTCGCCGAACACGCGCTCGCGCTGCTGCTCGCGGGGACCCGCCAGGTGGTGCGGTCCGCCCGGACCCGCTGGGCCAAGGACGCCGTCGACCCGGCCGTCCGATCGCTGCGCGGCTCCACGGTCGCGATCATCGGCGCGGGCGGCATCGGCAGGGAGCTCACGCCGATGCTCATCGCGTGCGGGGCATCGGTGCTCGCCGTCAACCGCTCGGGTCGGCCGGTCGGGGGCGCGGACGTCACGATGGCCGCCGAGCGGACCCGCGAGGCGTTCTCGCGGTCGGACCATGTGGTGCTCGCGGCCCCCGACACCCCGGAGACGCGGCACCTGATCAACGACCACACCCTTGGCCTGCTGCAGCCCCACTCATGGATCGTCAACGTCGCCCGCGGGCCGCTCGTGGACCACGACGCGCTGCACCGTGCGCTGGTGGCGGGGACGATCGGCGGGGCTGCCCTCGACGTGACCGACCCGGAGCCACTGCCTCGCGACCACCCGCTGTTCGACCTGAAGAACGTCGTGATCACGCCGCACGTGGCCAACCCGGCCGGACGGCTCACCGAGGAGATGGCACCCTACCTCACCGAGAACCTGCGCCGGTTCATGGCCGAGCGGGAGATGCTGTCGGTCGTCCACGCCGGGCGGGGTTACTGACCGGACGTGGGATGATGGTCGCCATGTCTGAAACGTCCACCACTGCGGCCCCCGCGCCTGCGAAGCGTCAGCGTGTCCTGTCCGGAATCCAGCCCACCGCCGACTCGTACCACCTCGGCAACTACCTGGGCGCCGTGCGACAGTGGGTCGAGCTGCAGGACGACTACGACGCCTACTACTTCATCCCGGACCTGCACGCGATCACCGTCAAGCAGGACCCCAAGGAGCTACGCGAGCGTGTCTTCCGCGGCTGCGCGCAGCTGCTCGCGCTGGGCGTGGACCCCGCCCGCTCGGTGCTGTTCGTGCAGTCGCACGTGCCCGAGCACGCCGAGCTCGCCTGGGTCCTGGGCTGCATCACCGGCTACGGCGAGGCCGCCCGGATGACGCAGTTCAAGGACAAGGCCGCCAAGCAGGGCACCGACGGCACCACCGTGGGCCTGTTCACCTACCCGGTGCTCATGGCCGCCGACATCCTGCTCTACCGTCCGCACCTCGTGCCCGTGGGGGAGGACCAGCGCCAGCACCTCGAGCTGACCCGCGACCTCGCGATGCGGTTCAACTCCCGCTACAAGAAGACGTTCGTGGTGCCGGAGGGCAAGATCCTCGAGGGCTCGGCCAAGATCTACGACCTGCAGGACCCCACCGCCAAGATGAGCAAGTCCGGCGAGAATCCCAAGGGCATCGTCAACCTGCTCGACGACCCCAAGGTCTCCGCCAAGCGTATCCGCAGCGCGGTCACCGACTCCGACGGGAACGTCCGCTATGACCGCGAGATGAAGCCCGGCGTGTCCAACCTGCTGGCCATCCAGTCCGCGTTCACCGGGCGCGCGATCGCCGACATCGTCGCCGACTACCAGACCGCCGGGGCCGGCTACGGCGCGCTGAAGACTGACACGGCCGACGCCCTCGAGGCGTTCGTGACGCCGCTGCGCGGGCGGTTCGACGAATACATGTCCGACCGCGCGGAGCTCGAGCGGATCCTCGCGGACGGCGCGGAGAAGGCCCGCGCTGTCGCCGGCCCCGTCCTGTCGCAGGTCTATTCGGCGGTCGGGTTCACCGCGCCCCGTCGGGGCTGACCCGGGCATCGGCGCGGCTGCCGACCATACAACACCCGTAGCGCGGTCGAAACGCCGACGTCACACTACGTCCCTAGAGTCGGCTCCAGCTCGTCAGGGATGAGATACCTGACGGGTCGGTTCGAGAACACCACCTGAGAAGGAGTCACATCATGGGTCTAGTTTCCGGTCTCATCGGAATCGTCGGCGATCTCCTCCATCTGCTTCTGGGTGGCCTCTGACCACCGCACGACCGTCTCGCGACGGCGCCCCTCACCGGACGCGGTGAGGGGCGCCCTCCTGCGTACGGGGTCAACCCGGCGATCAGGCCTCGCGGGTGGCCTGCCTGTAGACCTGCTTCCAGTCGTCGCCGAACCGCTGCCAGAGCGAGCTGCCCAGCGAGATTTCGCCGCCGGCGGCGGTCGCGCGCCACAGCACCAGGACCACGTCGTCGCCGAGCCGTCGGGTCTCGACCACCTCGAGATCGACGTCCTCGACGGACTCGTCCGCGTCGCCGAGCTCGCGCCGCGTCCGCGTGCGGCCCGCAGCGTCCACCTGCCGCCACCGCACGTCGAGCAGCCGCGTGAGGGTCCGGCGGTTCCGGCGGACGGCGTCGGTCAGGAGGGAGCGTTCGAGGTCGACGACGAGGTCCTCGATCGCGGGGCCGGCGGAGGAGGAACTCCCTTCCTCGCCCGCGGGACCGGCCGAGGTGTTCGCGTCCAGGGAGAACAGGTCGGGCTCGGACTCGGCCGCGGACCTCGTCGTCGTCGCCCCGCTCGTCCCCGACGCTCCCGCGGACGGCGACCGCCGGGCGGCACCACCCGCGGCGGGGGGAACTGCCGGGTCCTCGCCCGCGCCGACGTCCTGCGCACCCGGGAAGCCCGGTCCTGGCTCGGGCTCCTTGCGCGTCGAGTGCGCCTTGGCGGCGCCGTTGGCAAGCGCGTCGGCCTTCTCGTTGAGCTCGTGGCCGGCGTGGCCCTTGACCCACTCGAACGTCACCTCGCGGCCCTGCATGGCCTCGTCGAGGGCCTTCATCACCTCGACGTTGAGCACGGGCTTGCCGTCGGCCTTCTTCCAGCCCTTGCGCTTCCAGCCCTTCATCCACTTGGTGACCGAATTGATGACGTATTGGGAGTCGCAGAGGATGTGCAGCGGCTCGTCCGAGTGGGCGGTCTGACGCAGCAGGTCCAGGACGGCGGTGAGTTCGCCCTGGTTGTTGGTGCCGCGCTTCCAGCCGCCGCAGCGCCAGGTCGAGTCGTCGATGTACCAGGCCCAGCCGGCGGGGCCGGGGTTCCCGAGAGCGGAGCCGTCCGCGGCGGCGATGATCGTCACGACATGCGATCCTGCCACCGTGGTCGGCGCCACTGCGCACCGGCCACTGCGCACGGCTCGAGCGCCGCGGGGCGATTGCGCAAGCGCCGCGGGGCGACCGGCAGGCCGCCGGAGTGGGGCCAGGCGTCGCTGATGGGTCTCCGCCCAAGGTTCACCTATCAGATCGCGCGCCACCTACGGATCCCATAGGTGGCGCGCGATCTGATAGGTGGCGTTCTTCCGCGTGGGTGTCGTCGGGCGGCCGAGGGTCGGCTGATGAGGCGACCGAGAAGCAGACCGAGAAGGCGGCTGAGAAACGGCCGATGAGGCGGCCGGTCGCCGGTCAGCCCTGCAGGTCGTCGTCTTCGGTCCGGGCGTCGATGCCGTCCCGATCGGTCCGCGGGTCGTCGGCGGTTCGCTGCCGCTCCTCACGGCGGGAGATGCGGGCCGCCTCGCGCATCTCGATGCCCTCGGTGACGAAGTCGCCGATCTCCTTGGCGATCGACCCGACCGCGTCGGTGATGATGACGGCGATCCGACCCACCAGCGACGCCCCGGCCTGGACACCCGCCTGGACTTGGTCCTTGTTGCGTTCGAAGTCGCTCACGGACCACTCCCTTCGACGATGGTGCCCACGACGGTACCCGCGGCTCAGGCCGCGGCGGGAGCCTTCCTGCGCTCGATGATCACCGCGGGCGCGTCCTCCGCCTTCGGCGGCAGCGGCAGGGCGAGGCGGAACATCTTCCCCCAGACCGAGGCGACCTGCTTCCACAGCGGCCCGGTCGTGTACGGCAGGCCGTGCTCGGTGCAGATGCGGCGCACCTCGTCCGCGATCTCCGGGTAGCGGTGCGCGGGCAGGTCGGGGAACAGGTGGTGCTCGATCTGGTGCGACAGGTTTCCGGTCGCCAGGTGCATGAAGGGGCTGCCGGAGATGTTGGCCGAGCCCAGCATCTGGCGGACGTACCACTCGCCGCGGGTCTCCTCGGCCGTCTCCTCCTGCGTGAAGACCTGCGCGCCGGAGGGGAAGTGGCCGCAGAAGATCACCGAGAACGCCCACACGTTACGCACGAGGTTGGCGGTGAGGTTGCCGGCGAACGTCAGCGGGAACAGGGGACCGGTCAGCGCCGGGTGGGCGAGGTAGTCCTTGGCGACCTGGCCGCGCACCTTGCGCCACCAGCCGGCGACGAGCCCCTTGACGTCGGACCACTTGCGCTTGCCCTTGAGCACGTTGTCGTACTCCAGGTCGTGGAGCATCACGCCCCACTCGAAGAGCATCATCAGCGCGAACGCGTACAGCGGGTTGCCCAGGCGCAGCGGGGTCCACTTCTGCTCGTACTCCATCCGCAGGATGCCGTAACCGATGTCGCGGTCCAGGTCGAGGATGTTGGTGTACGTGTGGTGCATGTAGTTGTGCGAGTGGCGCCACTGGTCGGAGGGGCACACGTTGTCCCACTCGAAGCTGGCCGAGTGGAGCATGTCGTCGCGCATCCAGTCGTACTGGCCGTGCATGACGTTGTGGCCGATCTCCATGTTGTCGAGGATCTTGGACGCGCTCAGCGCCGCGACCCCGGCCAGCCACGCGGGCGGCAGGAAGCCGAGGAACATCAGGCCGCGGCCGGCGAGTTCGAGGCGGCGCTGGGTGCGGACCACACGCAGGATGTAGTCGCGGTCGGCGGTGCCGAGGTCGGCGACGATCCGGTCGCGGATCGCGTCGAGCTCGCGGCCGATGACCTCGACCGACTCGGCGGACAGGACGATCGGCTCGGGTGTGGACGCGGCCTTCTTCGCGGCCTTACTGGCGTTGTTGTCGGCGGTCGTGGTGCCGGCCTTGTTCCCGGCCTTGTCAGTGGCCTTCTTCGGGCTCGCGGACTTCCTGGGCGCCGCGGGCTTCTTGGGGCGCAGGGTGGGGAGTTGCAGGAGAGCCATGATGCGGTTCCTTTCCGGGTTGGAGTCCGGGTGGTGGTGTCTACAGTTCGATCTCGACGTCGCCGACGGGCGCGTTGACGCAGATCTGGACGTGGCAGTCGGGCGTGGCGTCGACCTCGCCGGTGCGCAGGTCGCGGGTGGTGCCGGAGCGCCGCACGGCCGTGCAGGTGTGACAGATGCCCATACGGCACCCGTGCTGCGGGCTCAACCCCGCGGCCTCGGCGCCCTCGAGGAGAGTGGTGCCCTTGTTGCGGGCGGTGACGCCGCTGCGAAGGTGGGTCACCGTGCCGCCGTCGCCGTCGGGGACCGGCCCGGTCGAGGCGGTGAAGCGTTCGCGGAGGACGCCGGAGAAGCGTTCCGCGCCGAGCGTCTCCTCGAGCCCGCCGGCCAGGGGCTCGGGGCCGCAGAGGAACACGGTCGCGTCACGGTGCCACGGGGCGATCGCCTCGAGGTGCTCGGCGCTGAGGTGACCGGCCAGGCCGTCGGGCGTCGACCCTTCGGCGGTGGGCACCACGCGGACGTCGATGCCCGCGCGCGACAGCTCGCGGAGCTGGTCGCGGAAGGGCACGTCCTGCACGCGGCGGGCGTAGTGCAACCACGCCACGCGGCCGGGTCCGTCACTCGCGCCGCGCTCGCGGACCGCGCCGGGCTCCCCGCCCGCGCAGTGCCGCTCCGCGGCGAGGGTGGAGGCGATCGCCAGCATCGGCGTGATGCCGCTGCCGCCGCTGACCAGGAGCACGTCGGCCGGGCGGGCCTCGGGGAGGGCCATCTCCCCGGCCGGGTTACCGAGCAGCAGCCGCATCCCGGCCGCCGCGTCGGCCCACAGGTACTCGGAGACCGCGCCGCCGGGGTGGCGGCGGACGGCGATGGTCGCGAGCCCGTCGGCGCGGGACGCCGGGTCGACAGGGGAGTAGTGGCGGCGGTGGACGACGCCGTCGATCACCACACCGATCTCGAGCGCGCCGCCGGGGGCGGGCCTCGGGACGCCGGCGGGGAGCCGCAGGGTGAGGACGGTGACGTCGGCAACGGGCCGGTCGACGGCCACGACCGTCGCGCCTGTGGGGTCGTCCGACCAGGCCACGCCCAGCGAGCGGACGTAGTGCTCGACCGGATGCGGCGTCAGCAGGGTGCGGGTGATGCGGCGGGAGAAGAGTCGGCGGATGGGTGGGGCGGTCATGGGGACCTCCGTGAAAAGTGTGGGTCGGTGTGGTCGTGCACCGTCAGGCGCGCCCGCCCCTGTGCGGTTCTCGCGCCTCACGCCTTCGTGGGGCGTGGTCGCGTCCAGGGGGCGCGTCCGCCCGGTTCGACCACCGGACAGATTTGAGTGTACAGACGTTCTCTGAAATGAAAAGACCCCCGCGACTGTGGCCTGCGCCACGGGCTGCCGACGTGGCCGGGCTGCACGGTCACAGCAGTTAGCCGATAGAATCGGGCCCGTGGCGACCCCCAGGACACGAGCGGAGCAGAAGCGGCACACCCGTGCACTCATCGTCGGGGCGGGCCGGCACGCGGTGGCGACCCGCGGGTTCACCGGCCTCGTCGTCCGCGAGCTCGCCCGCGAGGCGGGCATCGTGCCCACCGCGTTCTACCGGCACTTCGAGTCCGTCGACGACCTGGCCTCCGAGCTCGCGGCCGGCGCAGCGGAGGTGCTCGGCGCGTTCATCGACGAGCTGGTCGCCACCCCGACCGACGACCCGGCGACCGACTGGCCGGGCCGCGCCGCCGACGCCGCGACCCGGGATCCGCAGACCTGGGCGATGTTCGCCCGCGGACTGGCCGACACCGCACACCCCGATCACCGCGTCCTCACGGCGGCCGTCGATTCCGCCCGCCGTCGGCTGGGGATCACCCTCGGCCGGCTCGAGACGCTCTCCGGAGCGGACGGCACCGCCGTGGACATCGCCGCCGACCTCGTCGTCGTCGTCCTCCTCCGACTCCTCGTGGAGGTCTCCGTCGGCTACGCGGCGCGGACGGCGCGCGATGAGTGCGCGGCGCGGTTGCGGCTCATTCTCGCCGGCGCCGCCGTCTCCTGACCACGGCCGGCGTCACCCGGCAGGCGCCCCGGCCCGCGCCACGCGATCAGCGTCGCGAGCGGAGCGCCAACACCGCGCCGGCCAGCACCACGAGCCCGGCCGCACCGAGCGCCAGCCACGGCCCATAGCGCCCGAGCACCGAGCCGCCGACGTCCGCCGTGTCCGCCGCGCCCGGGCGCCCCGCCGTGCCGAGCGGCCCGGAGGCGAGATGGGCGGTCGCGTCGTCGGTCGGGTCCTGCTCACCGGTGCCGAGCGACCCCACCGAGCCGTCGGTGGCGAACGCGGCGTCGAGCAGGGCCGCCGCCTGCTGCCACGGGGCCGCGGGCACGCGGGTGCCGTCGAGGAGCACCACCGCCAGCCGTCGCCCGTCGCGTTCGGCCGCGCCGATGTACGTGTGGCGGGCGTCGTCCGTGAAGCCGGTCTTGCCGCCGATCGCGCCCGGGTAGTTGTAGAGCAGCTGGTTGTCGTTGCCCATGACGAAACCGGGGTTGACGGTGACGCCGTCCGGGCGGAGGGTCGGCCCGGTGTTCGGCGGCGCGTCGGCGGGGTTGGGCGGGCCCGCGCCCTCGCCGGCGGGATACCCGGGGAAGCCGGTGGACTGCGTGGCGACGATCTCCGCGAACGCCGGCCGGGTCATCGCGTCGCGGAAGATCAGCGACATGTCGTAGGCGCTGGACATCATGCCGGGGCCGTCGAGCCCGTTGACCGTGGCCGCGTTCGTACTGCGCGCCCCGATCGCGGCGGCGTGGGTGTTCATCGCCTCGAGGGTCTGCTCGATCCCGCCCATCTGGTGGGCCAGCACCACGGCCGCGTCGTTGCCCGACGACATGAGCAGCCCGCTGAGCAACCGCTTGACGGAGTACGCGCCGCCCGGGCCGACGCCGACGAGGCTGCCCTCGGCGCCCTCGAGATCCGCGTCGATGACGTGGACGATCCGCGCCGGGTCGAGCGTGTCCAGGACCACCGTGGCGAGCAGCGTCTTGATGAGACTGGCGGGACGGTAGCGACCGTGCGGATCGCGGGCGGCCACGATCTCGCCGGTGTCGAGGTCGGAGATCATCCACGCGCTCGCCGTGACGTCGCGGGGCGTCTCGAAACCGTCAGGGGCCACGACGTCGCAGCCGACCAGCGCGTCACCCCCCGGCGGGATCTCGGGGACCGGGGGAGGGGCGGGCACGGTCTGCCCGGGCAGAGGGACCTCGGACTCGTCGACCGGTGCGGGCGGGGTCGTGCGGTGGGGACAACCGGTGATGTCGCGTGGGGTGTCGAAGTACGACGACGAGGTGGTCGACGGCAACACGGCCGCCGGCGGCGCCTCCGTGAGCGGGAGATCCGGCGCGGGCTCGACGGCCGTAGCGGGGCCCGCGGCAGCGAGGGGCGTCAGCGCGACGAGGGCTGCGATCGCGAGGCCGGCGGCGCGGTGTGCGGGCCGTCGTCGGTTGCTGGTCACGGGTCCAGATTCTATGACCGGCCGGGGCGTTCGCGGGCCGGACCCGCCGTGGGACGCGCCCGCTGTGGGTCGGGCTCGCCGCGGGTCACGCCGGCGAGGCCCCGCGTGACGCACGCACGTCCCCGCAGCCGCCCCTTGCGATGGCGTCTCGCTCCCCGGCCCGCCCGCAGCCGCTCCCGGGGATGGCGTCTCGCTCGCGACCGTTCGACAGCCGCCTGCGGGCATGTCGTCTCGCGCGCGCATCGGTACGCGCCAGACGCCATGGCGAGAGGCGGCTGTGGGAGGGGTGGGCAGGTGCGCAGCGACGCGGACAGTGAGCAGGTCGCGGGCGGGCCGCATTCGCGGGCGGGGCGGGCAGGTGCGCGTGCGCAGCGATGCGGGCGGGCCGGAAATGCGGGCGGGGCCGCACCCTCCGTCAGTGGAGGATGCGGCCCCGGCACGCGGCGGCGTCTGGGACGCCCCGTGCGGAGACGATCAGCGGGCGAACAGCAGCGCGCGCTTGACCTCCTGGATCGCCTGCGTGACCTGGATGCCACGGGGGCACGCGTCGGTGCAGTTGAAGGTGGTGCGGCAGCGCCACACGCCCTCGGCGTCGTTGAGGATCTCGAGACGCTCGGCGGCGCCCTCGTCACGGGAGTCGAAGATGAACCGGTGCGCGTTGACGATCGCCGCCGGCCCGAAGTACGACCCGTCGGCCCAGAACACCGGGCAGGAGCTCGTGCAGCAGGCGCAGAGGATGCACTTGGTGGTGTCGTCGAAGCGGGCGCGGTCGGTCTGCGACTGGATGCGCTCGGCGGTCGGCTGGTTGCCGGACGTGATGAGGTACGGCATGACGTCGCGGTACGACTTGAAGAACGGCTCCATGTCGACGTACAGGTCCTTCTCCACCGGCAGCCCGCGCAGCGGGGCCACCGTGATGGTGATGGACTTGCCGTCCTTGGGGAGCATGTCCTTCATGAGGACCTTGCACGCCAGGCGGTTCACGCCGTTGATGAGCATGGCGTCCGAACCACAGATGCCGTGTGCACACGAGCGGCGGAACGCGAGCGACCCGTCGATGTAGTTCTTGACGTACATCAGCAGGTTGAGCAGACGGTCCGACGGCAGGGCCGGGACCTCGTACTCCTTCCAGCCCGCCGAATCAGGATCCTCCGGGTTGAACCGGGCGATCTTCAGCGTGACCATGGTCGAGCCGGGCGGGACCGGGCGGTTGGAGTTCGGGTCCCTGCCGTCGGTGGCCTTGGTGGTGTCGACTGCGGTGGTCATCAGTACTTACGCTCCATCGGCTCGTAGCGGGTCTGCACAACCGGCTTCCAGTCCAACCGGATGTCGGAGAGCAGGTCGAGGCCGTTCTCCTTGAACGCCATCGTGTGCTTCATGTACTCGTCGTCGTTGCGGTCCGGGAAGTCCTCGCGGGAGTGACCGCCACGCGACTCCTTACGGTTGAGGGCACCCACGACGGTGACCTCCGCCAGCTCCAGGAGGAAGCCCAGCTCGACGGCCTCCAGGAGCTCGGTGTTGAACCGCCGGCCCTTGTCGCTGACCGTGACGTGCTCGTAGCGCTCCTTGAGCGCGCGGAGCTCTTCGCGGGCCTCGGTGAGCGACTGCTCGGTGCGGAACACCGACGCCTTGTCGTCCATCATGGCCTGCATCTCGCTGCGGATGTCGGCCGCGCTCTCGTTGCCGCGGTCGGACAGCATCCGCTCCATCCACTCGCGCACCATCTGCTCCGGCTCCTCGGGGAGCTCGACGAACTCGTGGTTCGCAGCGTACTCCGCCGCGGCGATGCCGGCACGGCGGCCGAAGACGTTGATGTCCAGCAGCGAGTTGGTGCCCAGGCGGTTGGAGCCGTGGACCGACACGCAGGCGCACTCACCGGCGGCGTACAGGCCGGGGACGACGTCGTCGTTGTTGCGCAGCACCTCGCCCTGGATGTTGGTCGGGATGCCGCCCATGACGTAGTGGCAGGTCGGGAACACCGGCACCAGCTCGGTCACCGGGTCCACACCGAGGTAGGTTCGGGAGAACTCGGTGATGTCGGGGAGCTTCTCCTCGAGCACGTCGGCGCCGAGGTGGGTCACGTCGATGTAGACGTAGTCCTTCTCGGGTCCGGCGCCGCGGCCCTCGCGCACCTCGAGGACCATCGAGCGGGCGACGATGTCACGCGGCGCGAGGTCCTTGATGGTGGGGGCGTAGCGCTCCATGAAACGCTCGCCGTCGGCGTTGCGCAGGATGCCGCCCTCGCCGCGGACGGCCTCGGAGATGAGGATGCCCAGGCCGGCGAGGCCGGTCGGGTGGAACTGGTGGAACTCCATGTCCTCCAGCGGCAGGCCCTTGCGGAAGACCACGGCCATGCCGTCACCGGTGAGGGTGTGGGCGTTGGAGGTGGTCTTGTACATCCGGCCCGAGCCGCCGGTCGCGAAGACGGTGGCCTTGGAGTGGAAGACGTGAAGATCGCCGGAGGCGAGCTCGTAGGCGACGCAGCCGGTGGCGACGGGGCCCTCCGGGGTTTCCGTGAGGCACAGGTCCAGGACGTAGAACTCGTTGAAGAACTCGACCTTGTGCTTGACGCAGTTCTGGTAGAGGGTCTGCAGGATCATGTGACCCGTGCGGTCGGCCGCGTAGCAGGCCCGGCGGACGGGCGCCTTGCCGTGGTCACGGGTGTGGCCACCGAAGCGACGCTGGTCGATCTTGCCCTCGGGCGTGCGGTTGAACGGCAGGCCCATGTTCTCCAGGTCGATGACCGCGGTGATGGCCTCCTTGGCCATGATCTCCGCGGCGTCCTGGTCGACGAGGTAGTCGCCGCCCTTAACCGTGTCGAACGTGTGCCACTCCCAGTTGTCCTCCTCGACGTTGGCGAGGGCCGCGCACATGCCGCCCTGGGCGGCGCCGGTGTGGGAGCGGGTGGGGTAGAGCTTGGTGAGGACCGCGGTACGGGTACGCGGGCCCGCCTCGATGGCCGCGCGCATGCCTGCGCCGCCCGCGCCGACGATCACTACGTCGTACTGGTGCTGGTGGACCTGACGATCGGTCATGGGTTTCTCAGTGCTCGCTTTCGGAAAGGTGAAGTCCGCCGGACGGATTCAGCCGTCGATCAGAGGTCGTAGGCGAGGCCGAAGATGGCGTACGTGCCCAGGGCCAGGGTCAGGACGGTGGCGGCGAGGAGGATCGAGTTGAGCCAGAACCGGGTCGAGTCCTTGCGCGAGTAGTCGGCGATGATGGTGCGGACGCCGTTGGCGCCGTGGAGCATCGCCAGCCAGAGCATGAGGATGTCCCACGTGGCCCAGAAGGGGCTCTGCCAGCGATCGGCGACGTAGGCCCAGTCGATGCGGTGGACACCCTCATCGATCATCAGGCCCACGGTGAGGTGGCCGAGCGTGAGGATGACGAGCGCGACGCCGGAGTAGCGCATGAAGACCCATGCGGTCCGCTCGAAGTTGAATCCCGAGCGTATGCGCGGCGAGCGGGGCTGCGCGAGCGAGGCGGGGCGGTCGTAGGACGTCTGGAGAACAGGTGCGTCTGCCATGGTGATCGTTCTCCTTAGAGGTGCTCGAAGAGGAGGAAGAGGAGGCGGGCGGTCGCGGCGGCGAACACCACGACCCAGATCGCCAGGACTGCCCACAGCATCTGGCGCTGGTACCTCGCGCCCTTGGACCAGAAGTCCACCAGGACGATGCGCAGGCCGTTGAGGGCGTGGAAGAGCACCAGGGCGACCAGGCCGATCTCCATCAGCCCGACGATCGGCGTCTTGTACGTGTCGATGACCGCGTTGTAGCTCTCCGGGCTGACCGTGACGAGCGCGGTGTCGAGGACGTGCACGAAGAGGAAGAAGAAGATCGCGACGCCGGAGATCCGGTGGGCGACCCACGACCACATCCCCGGGTCACCCTTGTAGATATTGAGCTTTTTTCTGGGGGCCGGACGCGCCGGCGCCTGCGCAGTACTCATGGGCTTGTCGTGCCTCCGAATCGTCTGGGCCTGATGCCATCGGCGCGCGTTCCGGCCCGAGAGCACAGCGGGCGCCTACTAGGACTTTAGACCTGAGATCTGCCTGACGAAAACCAGGGTGGGTACCGTGGTCCGGGCGGGTTATGCCTGTTAGGCGACCCTAAATGAAGTTACCGAAGGGTAGGTCGCCGTGACGCATGACGAAACCGCAGCACAACGAAGCGCCATTGTCGACACTCTGAGAGAGGCGGCACTGGCGGCCGCGCGGAACGCGTACCGTCCCTACTCCGGACTGGGGGTCGGTGCCGCCGCGCTGACCGGGCCCCCGGTCGGCCGGGTCGCCGCGGGAGGGGAACCGGTGGTCACGCCGCCCGCCGGCCGTGGAGACGGGCGGGGCCGGGTCGTCGTCGGGTGCAACGTGGAGAACGCCTCCTACGGGCTGACACTGTGCGCCGAGTGCTCGCTCGTGTCGGACCTCCACCGCACCGGCGGCGGGAGGCTGCTCGAGCTTGTCGTCGTCACCCACACCGGCGAGCCGCTCTCGCCGTGCGGGCGCTGCCGACAGCTCCTCCACGAGCACGGCGGCCCCGACCTGGTCGTCCACACGGCGCGCGGCGCGGTGCGCCTCGGCGAGCTCCTCCCGGACGCGTTCGGGCCGGGGGACCTGGCGTGAGTGCGCGGGTCGGCCCGGCGCGGCGCCACGACGCCGTGCGGATCATCGAGGCGAAGAGGGACGGGCGGGAACTCGACGACGACGAGGTCGACTGGATCGTCGACGGGTTCACCCGCGGGGTCGTCGCGCCGGAACAGATGTCGGCGTTGGCGATGGCGATCTACTTCCGCGGCATGACCGACCGCGAGATCGCCCGCTGGACCTCCGCGATGGTCCGCTCGGGGACCCGACTGGACCTGTCCACCGTGACCCGCGGCGACGCCCTGGTCCCGACCGTCGACAAGCACTCCACCGGCGGGGTGGGCGACGCGATCACGCTCGTGCTCACGCCGCTGCTCGCGACCTGGGACGTCGCCGTGCCCCAGCTGTCCGGCCGCGGACTCGGCCACACCGGCGGCACCCTCGACAAGCTCGAGTCGATCCCCGGGTGGCGGGCCGGCCTCGACGCCGCCGCGATGCGGGAGGTCCTGGGTCGAACCGGGGCGGTGATCTGCGCTGCCGGGTCCGACCTCGCGCCCGCCGACCGCGCCCTCTACGCCCTGCGCGATGTCACCGGGACCGTGCCGTCGATCCCCATGCTCGCGGCGTCGATCATGAGCAAGAAGATCGCCGAGGGCACCGGCACGCTGGTGCTCGACGTCAAATACGGCTCGGGCGCGTTCCGGCCGGATCCCGCCGACGCCCGCGAGCTGGCCCGCGTGATGGTGGCGATCGGCACCGCCGCCGGCGTCCGGACCAGCGCCCTCGTCACCGCCAACCACACCCCGCTCGGCCGCGCCGTGGGCAACTCCCTCGAGGTGGCGGAGTGTCTCGAGATCCTCGGTGGCGGTGGACCCGAGGACATGATCGACCTCACCTGCGAGCTGGCCCGGGAGGCGTTGGCCGCGGTGGGGATCGACGACGCCGACCCGCGGGCGCGGCTGGGCGACGGGCGGGCGATGGACTCCTACCGCGCGATGATCACCGCCCAGGGCGGCGACCCGGACGCTCCGCTGCCGCGGGCCGCGCACGTCGAACAGGTGCGGGCGTCGGCGGCGGGCCGGGTCCGGTGGGACGCTCTCGGCGTCGGCCGCGCGTCGTGGCTGTCCGGGGCGGGACGCTCCCGTCCGGGCGAGGCGGTCGACCACGCCGCCGGCGTCCTGCTGCACCGCGTCGAGGGCGAGGCGGTCAGGGCCGGCGACGTGGTGGCCACCGTCCACGCGGGTGATGAGCGACGCCTGCCCGCCGCCGTCGACGAGCTCCGGGCCGCCCTGGGGACGGGCCCCGGGCGCGGTCCTGCGGGGGAGGTCGCCGACCGCCTGCGCGGGTGGTGACCTGTCAGGCGATGTCGGGCGTGGTGACGAGCTTCTCGACGTCGTCGACGAGGTCGCGCCACTCGGTGGCCTCGTCGTCGAACGGAGCGGTCGGCTCGAGCAGCTTGGCGTCGTCGGGGTTGAGCACGTAGTGCAGGAACCGGCGCAGCGACGAGCCGCGGCCGGTGACCGCCGCCTCGAGGTCGGCGTCGCCGACGTAGTTGGCGAGGTCGGTGACGAGTTCCACGGCCAGACCGAGCTGATCGGGGTCGACCATGTCGGGGCCGACCTCGATGTCGCGGTCGATCCCCGCCAGGACGTAGGCGTTGTCGTCGGTGACGTGGACGTCGAGGCTGCCGTCGACCGCGGCGAGCTTGACGCGCTCGTAGGTGGCCACCCGGGTGAGTGTCGCGTCGTCGTTGTCCGCCAGGAAGCGAGCCAGGCCGCGGGGGCTGGTGAAGACGTAGGCCTGGTCGCCGTCGCCGAGGAACACCGGGCGGTCCCCGAGGTAGCAGCGCAGGCTGAGGTACTCCTGGTCGGAGAACACGATCTTGATGGGGTCGATCCCGACGCTCTCCCACAGGGAGCCCTCGGGGTAGCCGGTGGCTGCGGGCTCGGACTCGGGCTCCGGCTCGGGGAGTGCCGCCTCGGCGGTCTCGAGGTCGTGGCGGGCCCGCTCGACCTCGGCGCGGTCGAGTTCGGGGGTGGTCATGACGTCCTGGATGGCGTCGAGGACGTCGTCCCAGCCCTTGGCGACGGTCTTGCGGATGGACTTCCAGAGCTTGAGCCCGTCGCGGCCGTAGAACTCGTCCATGCCGTGCGTGACGGACGCCAGGACGGGATTGCCGTTGAAGAACTTGGTCACGGTGTCGAGTTCGCACACCTCGCCGATCGAGCGGGCGATCGCGAAGGACTGGTCGATCTCGTCGACCGATGACTCGGTGGGGTTCTCACCGAGCAGCTCGAGGACGCCGACCAGGTCGTAGCAGTTCTCGTCGGCGGCGCGGAAGTCGAGGACGTCGGACTGTGCGAACTGCTCCCACGAGGGGTGGTCCTGCAGGTCGTGCTCGGCGCCGCTGCGCACCAGGGCCAGGAGTTCGGCTGTCGAGTCGAACGCGTAGAGGTCGTCGCCGAGGCCGAGGAACGCCTCCCAGTCGTCGTTGTCCTCGCGCCAGCTGGGTGCCCAGAGGGTCGTGACGTCTCCCTCCGGGAGACCGAGCTCGATCGGGACGATGTCCTTGGCCATGCTGGCCAGCATATCCACGCCCGGTCAGCCGGTGCCACGGCCCGCCCGGGTAGCGTCCAGGTACCGGCGGGCGGCGTCCTGGACGGCGCGTCCGCGGCCGACCACCGCCAGCGCCACCGAGCCCGACACCAGCTCGGCGCGACGCGCGTTGGCCCGTTCGACGGCGTCCGCGGTGGCCTCGAGGATCGACGCGGCGACCGTCTTTGAACCGTGGCGGCGCAGGCCGGGCGCCAGGACGAGGTCCACCACGGCACCGCCGGAGTCCGCGGTGGCGGTGGCGAGCTGGTCGCGGCTGCTGGACACGACGCGCAGCGTCTCCAGCTGATCGTGAGCGGACTCCCACTCGGCCGCGATCCCGCGCAGACGGTCGAGGAAGGCCTCCACGTCCAGTCCGCCGCCGCTCACGGAACGGTCTCCCGCACCTCGTCGTCGTCCCATTCCCGCTGGTCACGGCCGTGTCCGTCATCGTCCTCGGCGGCGAGACGCTCGAGAAGCTCGCGGGCGTCGCCCGCCGCGGCGGTGAGCGTGCGCAGGACCGCCCGCGCCACCTCGGTGGACGGGCGGTCGAGCAGGTCGGCCGGCAGGGCCAGGCCCACCGGTACGCCGTCGGTGCCGACCTCGGCGACCACTCCGGTCATGGGGTCGGTGTGACGGCACGTGTCGCGGGTCATCCGCCTGTCGGGCGGTAGAAACCGTAGAAGGACATGCCCATATTGTCGGTGCGCAGGCCGGATACCGCTACAGGGTCCCCGGCTTCCACGATCTGCCCGTTGCCGATGTACATGGCGACGTGACCGTCCCACACCAGCAGGTCACCCGGCATGAGGTCCTGCGCCGACACCTGGACGCCGACGCCCTGTTCCTGGGCCAGCCGAGGGATCTCGACCCCGGCGTCCCGGTACGCCCACTGCGTGAGCCCGCTACAGTCCAGCCCCTGGCCCGGGGTCGTCCCGCCCCACACGTAGGGCACGCCCTGCTGGCTGAGCGCGTTGCGCACCGCCCCGGCGGCCTGTTCGTTGGGGGCGGTGACGACCGAGCCGTCGGGCAGCGCGACCTCGGTACCGCCGCCGATCAGGCCCGAGCCCGCGTCCCCGAAACCCACCGAACCGGGCCCCGCGGACGCCGCCCACTCGGATGATCCCGCGTACCCGGCCATCGTCGCCGTCGCGCCCGAGGTGCCCGACGCGGCTCCGCCGGTTGCGTAGCCCCCGCCGCCGCCACCACCGGCGGCGAGCGCAGCACCGCCACCAGCGGTATAGGCGCCACCTCCGCCGCCGTACGTCCCGCCCGCCGCGCCGTCGGCGGTGATCGCGCCCGGTCCCGACCCCGAGTAGGCGACCGTCGTGGCGTTGATCGCGCCGCCGGTGCTGCTGTCCGCGGCGAGCGCGCCCGGCATGCGAGGCGCCGGCGGTATGCCCGCGGCGATCGCCCGCATCTCCGCGGTGGGGATCCGGAGCTCGTTCTGCACGCGCTCGGCCACCTGTATCCCACGCGCGAGATGCTCGGCGGCCAGCCCGAGCAGCGCCCCCTGTCCGGCCGGGGTCACGAGCGCCGGCCCTAGGGCGGCGGCGCGGGCGAGGAACTGCTGGACGATGCCGATCACCTCGACGGTGCCGCGGACCACGATCTCCGCCGCGACCGCCGTGACGCGCGCGATCTCCGCCGCGGACTCGCCGAGCGCGCCCATGGTCCGTCCGACCTCGGCGATCGAGTGGGCCGCGCCGAGGGAGGCGAGGGAGTTCCACGACTCGGACAGCAGCCGCTCGAGGGACGGCCCCATCTGCTGGGCCACCTCCAGGCCCTCGCTGACCGGCCGCATGATGTCGCGGGCCTCGTCGGGCACGAACTCCTCTGCGGACAGCAGGTCGAGGATCTGCCTGATGGGGCCCGCGTAGGCCAACGCGTCGGCGATCACCGGATCACACCCACCTCTCGGTCATGTCGGGCCCCGCCGAGCCCGCACCCGCCGCGCCGATCGCGGCCGCGCCGGCGGCGTCCGACTCCTCGAACAGGCGGCCGATCTGCAGCACCAGGTCGCCCGCGGCGTCCGTAACGCGTGCGAGGCCGGCCAGCACCTCGCGGTGCCGTGCGGTGGCGGCCAGCAAGGCGGACATGAAGTCGGCCCCGACCGGCCCGACGACCGGTGCGACCGCGTCGATCGGCACCGCGTCGACCGCCTCGAGAGCGCTCCCCAGCGTGTCGGCCAGCGTGGTCAGTCCTGTGCCCAGTTCCCGTAAACCGTCGACATCGACGTCGATCGCCCCGTCCGTCATGACCTCGTCCCCCCAACGCCGTCTTTTCGTCCCGTCACAGGGTTCGACGCGCAGGGGAGGCGATCCGGTTCCACCCGATCCACGATTTGTCCGGTGTGGAATCCTGACGGGCATGGACATCATCGTCGTGGACCACCCGCTGGTCGGGGACCGGCTCCGTACCCTGCGCGATTCCGCCACCGACACCGCCGGGTTCCGGGCCGCGATGGACGCGCTCGGGACCATGCTCTGTTACGAGGCGTTCCGCTCGATCCCGACGAAGCGGGTCCCGGTGACCACCCCCATCGTCGAGACGACGGGGGTGGCCGTGGACGGCGTACCGCTGGTCGTCCCGGTCCTGCGCGCGGGCCTAGGCCTGCTCGACCCGGCCACCCGGTTGCTGCCCGGGGCGCAGGTCGGGTTCATCGGCCTTGCCCGCGACGAGGAGAGCCACGAGCCGGTGTCGTATCTGTGCTCGCTGCCCGAGGACCTCACCGGACGCCACGTGGTGGTGCTCGACCCGATGCTCGCGACCGGCGGCTCGCTGGTGACGACGTTGGAGACGCTCGCGGCGCGGGGCGCGACCGGCCTGACGGTGGTGTGCGTACTGTGCGCGCCGGAGGGGATCGAGGCCGTGCGCGAGTCGGGACTGGCGGCGACCCTGGTCACCGCGACGATCGACGAGCGCCTCGACGAGAACGCCTTCATCGTCCCCGGCCTGGGCGATGCGGGCGACCGCCTCTTCGGGCCCCGCTGACGCCGACCGACGCGGCTCGCGCCGAGGTCTGACGCTGCCCCGTCTGACGCCCGCCGGTCAGTCCACGTCGCGGCGGGCCACGGCCTCGGCGACGGCGTCGGCCACCGCCTCGCCCAGCATCGCCAGCCGCCGCTCGGCATCGTCCCGGTCCGCCGGCGACGGCGCGGGCGGGCTCCACGCCTCCACGTATGTCTTGAGCAGCGGCTCCGTGCCGGAGGGGCGCACCACCGCGCGCGCACCGTCGACGTCCACGCGTAGGCCCGCCGTGCCGTCGAGCGCGCGCACCGTGCCGACGGTGGCGAGCAGCGCGCCCAGCCGGTCCAGCACGGCCCCCGGGTCCGTCCCTGCGGCCAGCGGCAGCGGGACGTTGCGCCGCACGTGCGCCCCGAACTCCCCGGAGAGTGCATCGAGCCGCGCGGCGACCGACGGGCCACCGGAGCCGGCCATCGCGCACCACGCCGCGGCCGCCGCGATGCCGTCCTTGTCGATCACGACGTCCGGCAGCACGCAGTGCCCGATGGCCTCCTCGTAGGCGTAGCGGAGCGGCTCGCCGGCGCGCACGAGCCACTTGAACCCGGTCAGCGTCTCCACGTGCCGCCCGCCGCGCGCCGGGACCAGCAGGGACGGCAGCCGCGAGGACACGATCGTCGACGCCACGACCGGCACCCTCTCATCGGCATCCGCGTGCGCCCCCGGGCCGCCGCCCGCGCCGGGGAGCGGCTCGCGCAGCAGATGATCGGCCAGTACCGCACCGGTCTCGTCGCCGTCGAGCATCCGCCACCGCCCGTCCGGGCCGGCCAGGCCGACGGCGCAGCGATCGGCGTCGGGGTCGAGCGCGATCGCCACGTCGGCGTCGATCCGCGCCGCGAGCTCCAGCAGCCGCGCCGTCGTGTCGGGCCTCTCGGGGTTCGGCGAGGCGACGGTGGGGAAGTCCGGGTCCGGCTCGGCCTGCTCGCGCACCATCGTCACATCGTCCACGCCGATGCCGGCCAGGACGCGGACGCAGAGATCGCCGCCGACCCCGTGGACGGGGGTCAGGGCCACGCGGGGCGGCCGGCCCGGCCGGGGCAGGGCCGCGACGACGGAGTCCACGTAGTCGTCGACCAGCGTGGGGTCCACCCGCACCGATCCGGGCGTGGGGTCGGTCCGCACCGGTCCGGGCGAGGCCGTGGGGACCGTGACCCCCTCGCGCGCCGCGGCGCGCAGGTGCCGCTCGATGCGGGCGTCGGTGGGCGGGACGATCTGCGCGCCCCCACGCCCGTAGACCTTGACGCCGTTGTCGCCGGCCGGGTTGTGCGACGCGGTCACCATGAGCCCGGCGACGGCGCCGCGCGCGCGGACCGCCGCGGAGACCACCGGGGTGGCCACGGGGGATCCGGGGACGACGACGACGAGGTCGTGCGCCGCCAACACCGCAGCCGCGACGTCGACGAATCGGGCAGACCCGTGCCGGGCGTCTCCGCCCACGATGACCGTCGAGCCGGAGGGTTCATGTTCGCGCAGGTGCCGGGCGACGGCTGTGGCGACCAGGGCGACGGTCCGGTCGTTCATCTCGTCCGGCCCGGGCCCGAGGGCAGCGCGGACGCCGGCGGTGCCGAAGGTCAGGGTCACGTGCTGCTCCGTCGGTTCCTCGCGGTGGGCGTGCGGCGGTCAGGCCCGGGCGACGACCGGGACGAGCGCCCGCAGTGCCCCGGTGAGGCGGGCGGATCCGGCGGCGCCGGCGGCCAGGACCTCCGCGTGGTCGAGGGGCTGGCCGGTGACGCCGGCGGCGAAATTGGTCACCAGCGACACGGCGACCACGTCCAGCCCCAGCGCGCGGGCGGTGATGGTCTCGGGCACGGTCGACATGCCCACGAGGTCCGCGCCGAGGGTCCGCAGCATCGAGATCTCGGCCGGGGTCTCGTATTGCGGACCGGGCATGGCGGCGTAGACGCCCTCGGCGGGACGGACGTCCACGTGGGCGGGGCGGGCCCCCGGATCGGCGCCGGCGACCTCCCGCACCCCGGCGGCCGCGATGGCGTCGGTGGCCGCGGCGCGCAGACGCGGGGAGTAGGCGTCCACCATGTCGACGAACAGTGGCCCGGTCAGCGGCGAGCGCCCGGTGAGGTTGAGGTGGTCGCGGATGAGCACGAGGTCTCCGACGGCCATGTCGTCGCGCAGGCCACCGGCGGCGTTGGTGAGCACCAGCGTGCGGGCGCCGACGGCGGCCGCGACGTGCGCGGGGTGGACGACGGGCCCGGTGCCCGCGCCCTCGTAGAGGTGGGTGCGGCCGGCCACCGACAGCAGCGGCACGCCGTCGAGGAGGCAACTGGTCACGGTGCCGCGGTGACCGGCGGCCATGGGGGTGACGAACCCGGGCAGGTCGGCGGCCGCGACGGTCACGGCCGTGCCCGGGTCGGCGAGCCCGGTGACGACCTCGGACCATCCCGAGCCCAGCACGAGCGCGATGTCGTGGCGGTCGCGGCCGCTCAGCCGCGCGAGCTGTGCGGCGGCGTCGCGGGCGTCGTCGGTGGGGGAGAGCAGGGGCGCCATCGGCTGCTCAGGCGCCCGGGCCGACGTTGCGCGATTCCCGCGTGCGCAGCTCGTGCACGTACTGGTCGGGGGCACCCGCGCACTCGGCGGCGTCGGCGAGCAGACCGAGGTACCTCGCCGACGGCAGTCCGCCCTCGAAGGCGTCCATGACGTACAGCCACGCCAGCACGGTGTCGTCGGCGCCGCTGGGGGTGGTGTCCACGGCGAACTCGGATTCCTGCGCGTCGACCGGGGGGCCGTCGGGGACCGTGGGTCGTCGGGTGACGCGGACCCGGATCTTGCGCGCGGGCATCTCGTCGGTGCCCTCCCAGCGGTCGAGGGCCCGGACGTCCTCCTCGGGGACGTCGTAGAGCACCACGAAGACCCTCGACCCCTGGTCCGGCACGACCGTGGCGACGGCGCCCTCCCAGGTGGGATCGTCCCCGGCGAAGGTGAGGCGCCAGCCGTCCACCCACCCGGTCCCGGCGAAGGGGGAGTGCGGCGCGCGGGTGTTCATCTGATCGGGATGCATGTTCGTCCCGTACGCGGCGTAGAGAGGCACGGTCACAACCCTAGCCCCTGGGGGCGGCACCGGGCCCGACGTCCTCGGCCCCGATCGGGTCGTTCGACTACCGTGTACGGCGGACGTGACGCGGTCCGCCACAGCGGGCCGCGGCGCTCGGCCCTTACCCCTGTGAGCCGTGGAGGACATGTGACGCAACGCATCATCATCATCGGCGGCGGACCCGCCGGCTACGAAGCGGCGCTGGTCGCCGCCCAGTACGGTGCGGACGTCACGGTCGTCGACTCGGACGGCATCGGCGGCAACTGTGTGCTCAGCGATTGCGTGCCGTCCAAGACGTTCATCGCCACCACGGGCGTGCGGACGGATATGCGCCGCGCCGAGGAGATGGGCGTCCAGGCGCACTTCGACCCCACCGCCTACAAGCTGGGGCAGGTCAACGGGCGGGTCAAGTCCCTCGCCCGGGCGCAGTCGGCGGACATCCGCGCGCAGCTGCAGCGGGAGGGTGTGCGGCTGCTGTCCGGCCGGGCACGTCTGCACGACTCGCAGCCGGGCATGGCCTCGCACCGGGTGGCCGTGACCTTCGACAGCGGGCAGGAGAAGATCCTCGACGCCGACGTGGTCCTCATGGCCACCGGTTCCAGCCCGCGTGTGCTGCGGGGGGCCGAGCCCGACGGTGAGCGGATCCTCAACTGGCGTCAGCTCTACGACCTCACGGAGCTGCCCACCCACCTGGTCGTCATCGGCTCGGGCGTCACCGGCGCCGAGTTCGTCTCGGCGTTCACCGAGATGGGCGTCAAGGTCACCATGGTCTCCAGCCGCGACCGGGTGCTGCCGCACGAGGACGCCGACGCCGCCCTGGTGCTGGAGGAGGCGCTGAGCGAGCGTGGCGTGTCGCTGGTCAAGCACGCGCGCGCCGACGCGGTCGAGCACTTCGAGGACGGCATCATCGTCCGACTCGGCGACGGGCGCACGGTCAAGGGCTCGCACGCCCTCATCTGCGTCGGTTCGGTGCCCAACACGCAGGGCCTCGGGCTGGAGAACGCGGGCGTCGAGCTGCAGCCCAGCGGCCACATCAAGGTCGACCGCGTCTCCCGTACCACCGCCCCGGGCATCTACGCCGGTGGTGACTGCACGGACCTGTTCCCGCTGGCCTCGGTGGCCGCCATGCAGGGCCGCATCGCGATGTACCACGCGCTCGGTGAGGGTGTGAACCCCATCAAGCTGCGGACCGTCGCCTCCGCGGTGTTCACACGGCCCGAGATCGCCACGGTCGGCATCTCGCACGCGCAGATCGAGAGCGGCGAGGTCCCCGCCCGCGTCGAGGTCATGCCGCTGGCCGGTAACCCGCGGGCCAAGATGCGCAGCCTGCGCCGCGGCTTCGTCAAGCTCTTCTGCCGCCCGGCCTCCGGCGTGGTGATCGGCGGCGTCGTGGTGGCCCCCACGGCGTCCGAGCTGATCCTGCCGATCTCGGTGGCAGTGCGGAACCAGCTCACGGTGGGGGACCTCGCGGGGTCGTTCTCGGTCTACCCGTCCATGACGGGCACGATCACCGAGTCGGCCCGCCAGCTCATGCGTCACGACGACCTGGACTGAGCGGCGCCCGCGGGGCCCGTCGAACCGGCGGCGCCCGCGGAACCCGCGGCACCGCGGACGCCCCGCCGCCATCGCGGCCCGGTCGAACAGAGAGCCAGCGTGAGTCCCCCGACTTGCGCTGGCTCCCCGGCTCACGCTGGGAGAATGCACGGTTTCGGCGGGCCTGCGCTGCCGGAATGGACCGGGGAGGCAGCGGAAGTCGGAGCGGCAGCGTGTGTCGGGCGGGTTGCGATGGCTCTTCGTCCGCTGCCCGCCGCCCGGCGCCCCCGCCTGCCGCTCGGAGCCCGCAGCGCCCGCGGCACCGGCGGCGCACATCGGTGTCCGACCGGGCTTCAGCCCTCGGCGTCCGCCCAGTCCAGCGTCCGCTCGACCGCGTCGTTCCACCGCGCAAGCAGTCGCTCCCGCTCTTGCTCCGGCATCTGCGGGGACCAGCGGCAGTCCTCCCGCCACAACTCGCGTAGCCGGTCGGGGGAGTCCCACTGACCCACCGCCAATCCGGCGGCGAACGCGGCCCCCAGCGCGGTGGTCTCGGTGACCTCGGGTCGGATCACGTCCACACCGAGGATGTCGGCCTGGAACTGCATGAGGTAGTCGTTGACCACCATCCCGCCGTCGACGCGCAGCGAGTCCGCGGACTCACCGGCGTCGGCGACCATCGCGTCGGTCATCTCGCGGGTCTGGAACGCGGTCGCCTCCAGTGCCGCGCGGGCCAGGTGTGCGCGGGTGTGGAAGCGCGTCAGCCCGACCATCGCGCCGCGGGCGTCCGGCCGCCAGCGCGGGGCCAGCAGCCCCGAGAACGCGGGCACCAGATAGCAGTCCCCGTTGTCCTCGAGCGACTTGGCCAGCCCCTCCGTCTCGTCCGCGGTGGAGATGATCCCGAGGTTGTCGCGCAGCCACTGCACCAACGACCCGGCCACCGCCACCGACCCCTCCAGCGCGTAGACCGGGTCGTCGTCCCCGAGCCGGTAGGCGACGGTGGTGAGCAGACCGTTCTCGCTGAACTGCGGAGTCGTGCCCGTGTTGAGCAGGAGGAACGCGCCCGTGCCGTAGGTGTTCTTGGCCTCGCCCGGGTCGAAGCAGGTCTGGCCGAACATCGCGGCCTGCTGATCCCCGAGGATCCCCGCGATGGGCGTACCGCCGAACATCCTCCGTTCGGTCACGTGGCCCAGCACCCCGGAGGAGGGGACGATCTCCGGGAGCATCGCCCGGGGGACGCCGATCTCGCGACAGAGGTCCTCACTCCACTCCAGCGTCCGCAGGTCCATCAGCAGGGTGCGCGACGCGTTGGTGACATCCGTGACGTGGAGGGCCTCCTCGCCGTCGTCACCCCCACGGCTCCCACCCGTGAGGTTCCACACCAGCCACGAGTCGATGGTCCCCGCCAGCAGTTCCCCGGCCTCCGCGCGCTCGGTGCCGCGCTCGCCGCGCGAGTCGAGGTGATCGAGGATCCACCGGATCTTGGGCCCGGCGAAGTAGGTCGACAGGGGCAGGCCCGTGACGTCGCGGAACCGGTCGTCGCCGTCGGGGTGCCCCTCGGCCAGGCGCGCGCAGATCCCCGACGTGCGGGTGTCCTGCCACACGATCGCGTTGTGGACGGGTTCGCCGGTCGCCCGGTCCCACACGACGGTGGTCTCGCGCTGGTTGGTGATGCCGATCGCGGTGACCGCCGCAGGCTCGAGGTCCGCCCGGCCCGCCACCTGACCCATCGCGGTGCGCACATTCGCCCAGATCTCCTCCGGGTCGTGCTCCACCCATCCGGCCCGCGGCAGGATCTGCCGGTGCTCCACCTGGACCGTGGCCGCGGGGACCGGCATGCCCAGGTTGTCGAAGAGGATTGCCCGCGTCGACGTGGTGCCCTGGTCGATCGCCAGAATGTAGGTGCTGCGAGTCACATGCCCAAGACTACGTCCGCCCGCGCGTAGAGTCGGGGCCGACCGGCCGGAACCCCACGCCCGGCCGCGGAGGGAGCGTCCATGCCCACGACCAGGTCCCGATCCGTCCTCGGGCCCGACCGCCGCGCGGAGGCGTGGCGCAGGCTGGAGGAGGACACCTTCGACATCGTGGTCGTCGGCGGGGGCGTTGTCGGCACGGGCAGTGCGCTGGACGCCGCCACCCGCGGGCTGAACGTGGCGCTCGTGGAGGCCCGCGACTTCGCGGCGGGCACCTCCTCCCGCAGCTCCAAGATGTTCCACGGCGGGCTGCGCTACCTCGAGCAACTCGACTTCGGCCTGGTGGCCGAGGCGCTGCACGAGCGGGAGCTCAGCATGACCCGCCTGGCGCCGCACCTCGTCACCCCGCTGAAGTTCCTCTTCCCCCTGACCCGCCGCTTCTGGGAGCGCCCGTACATGGCCGCCGGGTTCGTGCTCTACGACGTGATGGGCGGAGCGAAGAGCGTCCCGCCGCAGAAGCACTACAGCCGGGCCGGCGCCCGCCGCGTGGCCCCCGGACTGCGCGAGGACGCCGTGGTCGGCGGGATCCGGTACTGGGACACCCTCGTCGACGACGCGCGACACACCCTCACCCTGGCCCGCACCGCCGCCCGCCACGGGGCGGTCGTGGCCAACTCGACACAGGTGATCGGGTACGTCCGCGACGGCGAGCGGGTCACCGGCGTGCGCGTCCGTGACGCCGAGACCGGGCGCGAGACCGACGTGCGCGCCGGGGTCGTGCTCAACGCGGCCGGCGTGTGGACCGATCAGCTGCAGCGGATGCTCGGGGAGGAGGGCGGCTTCACCGTCCGGGCCTCCAAGGGCGTCCACATCGTCGTGGACCGCGACAGGGTCGACTCGGAGGCGGCGCTGATCCTGCGCACCGAGAAGTCCGTGCTGTTCGTCATCCCGTGGGGCGAGTACTGGATCATCGGCACCACCGACACCGACTGGCAGCTCGACCTGGCGCACCCGGCGGCCACCGGCGCGGACATCGAGTACATCCTCGGCCACGTCAACTCCGTGCTCACCACGCCCATCCGCCGCGAGCACGTGCGCGGCGTGTACGCGGGGCTGCGCCCGCTGCTGTCGGGCGGCGCGGACTCCACCGCCAAGCTCTCGCGCGAGCACGCGGTGATGACCGTGGCGCCCGGGGCCGTGGTCGTGGCGGGCGGCAAGTACACGACCTACCGCGTGATGGCCGCTGACGCGGTCGACGCGGCGGTGGCCGAGCTGGGGGAGCGGGCCGCGTCGGTGCCGCCGTCGACCACCGAGCGGATCCCGCTCCTGGGCGCCGACGGGTATCCGGCGATGGTCAACCGCGCCGACCGGATCGCCGACCATTACGAGATCCGCGAGGCGCAGCTGCAGCACCTCCTCGGCCGGTACGGCACCCTGGCCGAGGACGTCCTCGACCTGGCGGCGGACCGACCCGACCTGCTCGATCCCGTCGGCGGAGCCGAGCGCTACCTGCGCGTGGAGATCGTGCACGCCGCTCAGGCGGAGGCGGCCCTGCACCTCGAGGACGTCCTGGTCCGCCGCACGCGGATCTCGATGGAGTACCAGCACGGTGGCGTCGACTGCGCGCGTGAGGTCGCCGACCTCATGGCCGGGGTGCTCGGATGGGACTCCGACCGCGTCGCGCGCGAGGTGGAACTCTTCGAGCGGCGGGTCGTCGCCGAGCAGGCGAGCCAGGTGGTGGAGTCCGACGACGAGGCGGACGAATTCCTCAGGGGCGTGCCCGAGGTCCGCGAGTTCCTGGCGGACGCGGCGTTCGATCCCGCCAGCGCGGAGCCCGTGGTCGAGCACTCGGCCGGCCCGGGGTCCTGAGACCCGCGGCAGCGCCGACGCGACACCGACGAGGCCCCGGCGACCATGTGGTCGCCGGGGCCTCGTCGTTACCGGTTCAGGAGCGGATCACTTGATCTCGCAGAGCACCGTGCCCTGGGTGACGGCTGCGCCGGCGTCCACGGACAGGTCGGTGATGACGCCGTCCTTGTGGGCGGTGACGGGGTTCTCCATCTTCATGGCCTCGAGCACGGCCACGAGCTCGCCGGCCTTGACCTCCTGGCCCTCGGAGACGGCGACCTTGACGACGGTGCCCTGCATGGGCGCCGACACGGCGTCACCGGACGCCGCCGCACCGGCGGCGCCGCCGCGGGTGCGGGACTTGGCCTTGCGGCGGACGGTGCCGCCGGCGTGGGAGCCACCGAACGCGAGGTCGCCGGGCAGCGAGACCTCGACGCGACGGCCGTCCACCTCGACGACGACCTTCTTGCGCTCGACGGGCTCGTCATCGTCGGCCGGGGTACCGGTGGGCGTCCACGGCTCGATCGGGTTGTCCCACTCCTCCTCGATCCACTTGGTGTAGACGTCGAAGCTGTCGCCGTCGCCGACGAACGCGGGGTGGGTGACGATGTGCTGGTGGAACGGCAGGACGGTGGCCATGCCCTCGACCTTGTACTCGGCCAGGGCGCGGGCCGAGCGGGCGAGCGCCTGGTCGCGGTCCGCGCCCCAGACGATCAGCTTGGCGAGCATCGAGTCGAACTGGCCGCCGATGGTGTCTCCCTGCTCGACGCCGGAGTCCATGCGCACGCCCGGGCCGGTGGGCTCGTGGTAGCCGGTGATGGTGCCGGGGGCGGGCAGGAAGTTGCGGCCGGCGTCCTCACCGTTGATGCGGAACTCGAACGCGTGGCCCCGAGGGGTCGGGTCCTCGGTGAACTCGAGCACCTCGCCCTCGGCGATCTTGAACTGCTGCAGGACCAGGTCGATGTTCGCGGTCTCCTCGGTGACCGGGTGCTCGACCTGCAGGCGGGTGTTGACCTCGAGGAACGAGATCGTGTCGCCCTGGACCATGTACTCGACGGTGCCGGCACCGTAGTAGCCGGCCTCCTTGCAGATGGCCTTGGCGGAGTCGTGGATGCGCTTGCGCTGCTCGTCCGTGAGGAACGGCGCGGGGGCCTCCTCGACGAGCTTCTGGAAGCGACGCTGCAGGGTGCAGTCGCGGGTACCGGCGACGATGACGTTGCCGTGCTGGTCGGCGATGACCTGCGCCTCTACGTGGCGGGCCTTGTCGAGGTACTGCTCGACGAAGCACTCGCCGCGGCCGAAGGCGGCGGTGGCCTCACGGGTGGCCGACTCGAAGAGCTCGGCGACCTCCTCCATCTTGTGGGCGACCTTCATGCCGCGCCCGCCGCCACCGAAGGCGGCCTTGATGGCGATGGGCAGGCCGTACTGCTCGGCGAACTTGACGACCTCGTCGGCGTCGGCGACCGGGTCCTTGGTGCCGGCGGCCATGGGGGCGTTGGCCCGCTCGGCGATATGGCGGGCGGTGACCTTGTCGCCCAGGTCGCGGATGGCCTGCGGCGGGGGCCCGATCCAGATGAGGCCGGCGTCGATGACCGCCTGGGCGAAGTCGGCGTTCTCGGACAGGAAGCCGTAGCCGGGGTGGATCGCGTCGGCGCCGGACTTGGCGGCGGCGTCGAGGATCTTGTCGAAGACCAGGTAGGACTCCGCGGAGGTGGTGCCACCCAGGGCGAAGGCCTCGTCGGCCAGCTTGACGAACAGTGCGTCGGCGTCGGGCTCGGCGTACACGGCCACGCTGGCCAGGCCGGCGTCCTTCGCCGCGCGGATCACACGGACGGCGATCTCGCCGCGGTTGGCGACGAGGACCTTGGTGATGTGAGAGCTGGCATGACTGGGCACTCAGGGCCTCCTGGTGATGGACGTCTTTACTGGCGGTCGGCCGGGAGGCCCACCGAGTTCTTCCGCAGTCTAATGAGAGGCCCCCCTCATGTGTGGTGTTGGGGTCGGCGGGTCCATCGCCGGGGGCGGCGCCGGCGGACCCGGGGGACGGGTGACCTGCGGTTTCTGGGCCGACGCCCGCGCGCTCAGCCGCGGAGTTCGGGACGCCAGACGCTATGCGCGTGGATCCCGGCGCCATGCAGAAGGCGACGCAGGAGCGGCAGGCTGAGCCCGATCACGCTCGACGGGTCGCCGTCGATCCGGTCGATGAACCAGCCGCCGAGCGACTCGATGGTGAACGCGCCCGCGCACTCCAGCGGCTCGCCGGTGCGCAGGTACACGTCGAGGTCGGCGTCGGACGGAGCGCCGAAGTGGACCGTGGTGTCGGAGGTGTCGGTGTCGGAGAAGGTGACGGTGTAGGGGTCCTCGCCGGTGAGGTCGGCGACGATCAGCGAGTGGCCGGTGAGCAGGACCCCGTGCCGGCCGCGCATCCGGCGCCACCGCTCCATCGCGCGCTCGTACGTGTGCGGCTTCCCCTCGAGGTGCCCGTCGACCAGCAGCATGGAGTCGCATCCCACCACGATCAGGGTGTCCGCCCCCGCCGCACGCGCCTCCTCCGCGAGCTCCGCGCCCTCGCGGTGGAGGACGTCCTCCGCCTTGGCGCGGGCGAGCTCCTCGACGACCCGCACGTGCGGCGTCCCCTCCGGCAGAGCGGCCTGGAGGGCCTCCTCGTCGACCTGCGGGTGGCGGATGAGCGGGTCGACCCCGGCCTGCTCGAGGATGCGGAGACGGGACGGGGAGGCGGAGGCGAGGACGAACGCGATCATGGGCTAGAGCGTAGCCACGTGCTCACGAGCGCGGCAGCAGCATGGTGGCGGTCAACGTGGTGGGTCGAGAGCCCGCACCCGGTGCCGGAGCTTGGCGGTGAGGTGCACGATCTCGCCGGTGTGCAGGTCAAGGGTGCGGTCCGGCAGCCCGAACTCGACGCGTCCGCGCAGGAGCTGCACGAGGATCGGGTGGAAGGCGGCGTGATCGGCAAGTTTCTGGCCCTCGTCGAACTCGAACGCGACGACCTTCGTCGTCTCATCCTGGTGGATGACGTTGGTGCCGGGACGGTCCGCGGACGGTTCGGCGCGCCCGATGATCCCCGTGTGATGGGTGGCGGTGCCCTCGTCGGTGCCCGCGCGCCTGCCGTGCTCGCGGTCCTCGGACATGCGGCCTCCTCGCGGACCGGCGCGCCGACCGGCCGGGCGGCGCCTCTCCAGCCTACCGGCGGGGTCGCCGACGACGGCCGCCCCCGCCGCTGCACTCTCGCGCGCCCATCGGTGCGGGCGGGAGTGCAGGAGCAGGGGCGGCGGTGCGCGTCGCGTGCGGGCCGGTCAGTACTGGCGGCGGTTGAGGAACGAGTTGGGGCTGTAGCCGAACGGCGGCCGGAGCCGGTCCTCGAAGGCACCCCAGTCGTTCTTGATCCCGGTGTCGTGCCCGCCGTGGGCGGCGTTGCCCTGGGCGGTCGCGAAGACCGCGGCCAGGATTCCCACCTCGGTGGCCGACGGGTTGCCCCCGACGACCTCGAAGAACGGCTTCTCGGCCTCGGCGGCCCGGTCCTGCTGCTGTTCGCCGGTCACAGCGGGATGTTCCCGTGCTTCTTGGCCGGCACCTCGACGACCTTGCGGTCGAGCAGGCGCAGCGCCTGGGAGACCTGCAGGCGAGTGTGCGACGGCGGGATCACCGCGTCGACGTACCCGCGCTCGGCGGCGACGTACGGGTTGACGAGGGTGTCCTCGTACTCCGCCTGCAGCTTCAGGCGCAGGGCGTCGACGTCCTCGCCGTTGGCCGCGGCCTGCTTGAGCTCGTTGCGGTAGACGAACCCGACCGCGCCCGAGGCGCCCATGACGGCGATCTCGGCGGTCGGCCACGCAAGGTTGATGTCCGCGCCCATGTGCTTGGACCCCATGACGTCGTACGCGCCGCCGTAGGCCTTGCGGGTGATGACGGTGACCTTGCCGACGGTGGCCTCACCGTAGGCGTAGAGGAGCTTGGCCCCGCGGCGGATGATGCCGTCGAACTCCTGGCCGGTGCCGGGCAGGAAGCCCGGGACGTCGACCAGGGTGAGGATCGGGATGTTGAACGCGTCGCAGGTGCGGACGAAGCGCGCGGCCTTCTCGGAGGCCTTGATGTCCAGGCAGCCGGCGAACTGGGTCGGCTGGTTGGCCACCACGCCGACGCTGCGGCCCTCGATGCGGCCGTAGCCGATGACGATGTTCATCGCGTACTGGGCCTGGATCTCCAGGAACTCGCCGTCGTCGACGATGTGCGAGATGACCTCGTGCATGTCGTACGGGCTGTTCGAGGAGTCGGGGATGATCGTGTCGAGCTCGTGGTCCTCGAGGGTGAGGTTGTCCTCGATCGCGCCTTCGGCCACGGGGTAGGGGAACCGCGGGGCCTCGGCCCGGTTGTTGCTCGGCAGATAGGACAGCAGGTCCTTGACGAAGTCGAGGGCGTCCTGCTCGTCGCTGGCCGTGTAGTGGGAGACGCCGGACTTGGTCATGTGAGTGGTGGCGCCGCCGAGCTCTTCCTGCGACACCTCCTCGCCGGTGACGGTCTTGATGACGTCGGGGCCGGTGACGAACATCTGCGAGGTCTTGTCGACCATCACGGTGAAGTCGGTCAGGGCGGGGGAGTACACGTGGCCGCCGGCGGACGGCCCCATGACGAGGGACACCTGCGGGATGACGCCGGAGGACAGGACGTTGCGGTGGAAGATCTCGCCGTACAGGCCGAGCGAGACGACGCCCTCCTGGATACGGGCACCGGCACCGTGGTTGATGCCGATCATCGGGCGGCCGGTCTTCAGGGCCAGGTCCATGACCTTGACGATCTTCTCGCCGTAGACCTCACCGAGCGACCCGCCGAAGACGGTGGCGTCCTGGGAGAACACGCAGACGCTGCGGCCGTCGATCGTGCCGTAGCCCGTGATGACACCGTCACCCAGCGGGCGACGCTCCGCGAGGCCGAAGGTGGTGGCGCGGTGGCGGGCCAGGGCGTCGATCTCCACGAACGAGCCCGGATCGAGGAGGTTCTCGATCCGCTCGCGGGCCGTCATCAGGCCCTTCTCGTGGGTCTTGTCCACCGCGGCCTGCCCCATGGGGGCCCGGGCCTCGTCGAGGCGCCGACGCAGCTCGGACAGCTTCCCGGCGGTGGTGTGGATGTCGGGGGTCGCAGCGTCCGTCTGGACGTCGGCGCTCACGTCCGGTTCTGAGGCAGTCGTCATGTTGCAAGACTCTAACTAGTCACCGCGCTCCGTGGCGACGTGACCCGGCCAACGGCGCCCGGAGACGGCCCGCGCCCCCTGTCGGAGCGGGCACATACCCTGGGTGTCGTGCACGCAGACACCGGTACCGAGACCCCGCCCGCGCTGGACGCCGACGCGCTCCGTCGCCTGCTGGTGGAGGGACCGGACGCCCCCTACTCCTCGCTCGAGGTGGTCGAGGACATCGGGTCTACCAACGCCGAGCTCCTCGCCCGCGCGGCCGCGGGCGCGCCGGACCGCAGCGTCCTGCTCGCCGAGCACCAGGCGTCGGGGCGTGGCCGGCTCGGTCGCGTGTGGACCGCCCCGCCCCGCACCCAGGTCGCCGTCAGCGTCCTGCTGCGTCCCGGTGCGGTCTCGCCGACGCTCTTCGGGTGGCTGCCCCTGGTCACCGGCCTGGCGATCCGCGACGGGCTCCGCGAGGCCGGCGGTGTGGACGCCACCCTGAAGTGGCCCAACGACGTCCTGGTCGACGGCCGGAAGATCGCCGGGATCCTCGCCGAGATGACCACGGTCCCCGCCGGGGGTGACTACGCGGTGCGCCTGCCCGCCATCGTGGTGGGCGTCGGGATCAACGTGTCCCTGACCCAGGCGCAGCTGCCCGTACCGCACGCCACCTCGCTCGCGCTGGCCGGAGGATCGGTCGACCGGGACCGCCTCGCGAGAGCCGTGCTGGAGGCGCTCGCCCTGCGCCACGGACAGTGGCGCGAGTGTGAACGCGGGAGCGGATCGACCATCTCGGACCTGCTCATGACGACCTACTCCGAGGCCTGCTCCACCATCGGCGCCGACGTGAGGGTCGAGCTGCCCGGGGACGTCGTGCGGACCGGGCGAGCCGACCGGGTGGACCGCGACGGCCGCCTCGTCGTCGTCGACACCGACGGCGAGTTCCCCGTGGCCGCGGGCGACGTCACCCACGTCCGCGGCGTCGGCGGTCGGTGGGGCGGCTGAGCCGTGGGTTTCGTCCGATCGGTCCTCGCGCCGGGGGAGACGCTCATCGTCCACACCCACCCGCACTGGCGCGCGCTCGTCAGGCCCGCGCTCGTCACGCTCGTCGGCGCCGGACTCGCCGGCATCGCCGGCGGCTTCATCGAGGTCCAGGTCGTCCACGCCGGGGACCGGACCGCCACCTGGGCCATGGTCGCGGTGCTGTTCTCCCTCGTCGTCCTCCGGTTCGCCCTCTGGCCGCTGATCCGCTGGGCGCGCACGGACCTCGTCGTCACCGACGAGCGAGTGCTCTATCGCCCGGCCGGCTCCAACCGGCGGTGCGTGGACGTGCCGCTGCGACGCATCAGCGCCGTCCGTTTCCGGCACACCCTCGCCGACCGCGCGCTCGGCACGGGCTGCCTCATCCTCGAGCTGGGGCACCTCCCGCCCATCGAGATCGACCACGTCCCCGAGGTGGCCCGCGTCCACGCCGCCGTCTACGACGAGCTCCTCCGGCTGCCCCCGCCACCGCCGCCCGCCCCGCTGCCCGCGGCGCCGCGCTCCCGCTGGGGCCTGCCGGGGCGACGCTGACACCCGGGCGACGTGAGACGATGGGCGGCGTGAACGACGACTCGCGCATCCGCCGCAATCCACTCGCAGCGCCCGTCGTGGCGATGATCGGCGGCGGGCAGCTCGCCCGCATGACCCACCAGTCCGCCGTCGCCCTGGGCCAGACCCTCCGGGTCCTCGCCGCCGACCCGCTCGACCCCGCGGCCCAGGTCACCCCCGACGTCGTGATCGGCGCACACGACGACCCCGACGCCGTCCGCGCCGCCGCCGAGGGCGCCGACGTGATGACCTTCGACCACGAGCACGTGCCCCCGCAGATCCTGCTCGACCTCGAGGCCTCGGGCGTCGCCGTTCGCCCGCGTGCCTCCGCGCTCATTCACGCCCAGGACAAGCTCGTCATGCGGCGCGCCCTCGCCGAGATCGGCGCGCCGATCCCGCCGTTCGCCGGGGTGGACTCCGTCGAGGACGTCCGGCGCTTCCACGACGAGCAGGACGGGCGGATCGTCCTCAAGTCCGCCCGCGGCGGCTACGACGGGCGCGGCGTCTGGATGCCGGACTCGCTCGAGGAGGCCGAGCGGATCGCCTCCGAGCAGCTCGCCGCCGGCGTGCCCATGATGGCCGAGGCCCGGGTACCGTGGACCCGGGAGCTGTCCGCCATGGTCGCGCGGTCCCCGTTCGGTCAGGGCGCCGTGTGGCCGGTCGTCGAGACCGTGCAGCGCGACGGGATCTGCGCCGTGGCGATCGCTCCCGCCCCCGGGCTGCCCGACGACCTGCGCTCCGCCGTCCAGGCGACCGCCCTGCGGCTCGCCGAGCACCTGGATGTCACCGGCGTCATGGCCGTCGAGCTGTTCGAGGTCGTCGGCTCGGACGGTCGCCCCGGCGTGCTGGTCAACGAGCTGGCGATGCGGCCCCACAACTCCGGGCACTGGACCATGGACGGGGCCACCACCAGCCAGTTCGAGCAGCATCTGCGCGCCGTGCTCGACTACCCGCTCGGCTCGACCGTGCCCACCGCCCCGCTCACCGTGATGGCCAACGTTCTCGGCGCGCCCGAGACCCCCGAGATGAGCATGGACGAGCGCGTCCACCACCTCGCGGCGCGCTTCCCGCACGCCAAGGTGCACCTCTACGGCAAGTCCGAGCGACGCGGCCGCAAGATCGGGCATGTCAACGTGCTCGCCGACCCGGGCCTGGACCCGAACGACGCGGACCAGGTGGCCGCCGTGCGCGCGGTGGCAGAGTTGGCCGCCCACTGGCTGTCCCACGCGCAGTGGGCCGATGGCTGGGACCCCCACACGGGCGCGCCCGTCGGCGACTTCGAACGCTGAGCTCCCGCCCCGTCCGGACGCCCCACTCACCGGACGATCCCCCGGGCGGCCGGCGCCCCGGCCGCCCATCGCTGACACACCTCCACGAAAGGCGACCAGATGACCGCGCGACAGGACGGGCCGCAGGTCGGCCTCATCATGGGCAGTGACTCCGACTGGCCCACCATGGAGGCGGCGGCCGAGGCGCTCGCCGAGTTCGGGATCCCGTTCGAGGTGGGCGTCGTCTCCGCGCACCGCACCCCGCAGAAGATGCTCGACTACGCCCGCTCGGCCGCCGGTCGCGGCATCCGCGTGGTGATCGCCGGCGCGGGCGGTGCCGCGCACCTGCCGGGCATGGTCGCGTCCGCCACCGCGCTGCCGGTGATCGGCGTGCCCGTGCCGCTGGCGCACCTCGACGGCATGGACTCGCTGCTGTCGATCGTGCAGATGCCCGCGGGGGTCCCGGTGGCGACCGTCTCGATCGGGGGAGCTCGCAACGCCGGGTTGCTGGCGGTCCGGATCCTCGCCGCCTCCGATCCCGCCGTGCGCGAACGGATGGAGGGCTTCCAGGCGGAACTCGAGGTGATGGTCGAGCGCAAGGACGACGCGCTCCGGCAGCGTCTGCTCGGCTGACGGGCGGGAGGCACCCGGCACGCGCGTTCCGCGATGCGGAAAGCGGGGTCGCCGACGGGGGAGGAATCCAGTTAGCCGCTGGTAACCTGAGTGGCCGGGTGCACCCCGGATCCACTCGCGAGCCGACGCCGTCGCGCGACCGGCCCACACCGATGTCCGGACACCGGCGCCCGCCGCGTGACCAGCACTGACGATTCCCCCTTTTGGAGGCCCGCACATGTCCGGTAACCCCGACTTCGATCTGTACCGTCCGGCGGAGGAGCACGAGGAGCTCCGCGCCGCGATCCGCGCGCTGTCGGAGAAGGAGATCGCCCCCCACGCCGCGGACGTCGACGAGAACGAGAGGTTCCCGCAGGAGGCCCTCGATGCGCTCAACGCCTCGGGCTTCAACGCCGTGCACGTGCCCGAGGAGTACGAGGGCCAGGGCGCGGATTCGGTCGCGGCGTGCATCGTGATCGAGGAGGTCGCCCGGGTCGACGCCTCGTCCTCGCTGATCCCGGCGGTGAACAAGCTCGGCACGATGGGCCTGATCCTGGCCGGCGGCGAGGAGCTCAAACAGAAGGTCCTGCCCGAGATCGCCGCGGGCAAGATGGCCTCCTACGCGCTGTCCGAGCGTGAGGCCGGCTCGGACGCCGGGTCGATGCGCACCCGCGCGAAGGCCGACGGCGATGACTGGATCCTCAACGGCTCCAAGGCGTGGATCACCAACGGCGGCAAGTCCACCTGGTACACCGTCATGGCCGTGACCGACCCCGAGAAGGGCGCCGGCGGGATCTCGGCGTTCATGGTCCACGCCGATGACGAGGGCTTCGGGGTGTCCAAGACCGAGAAGAAGCTCGGCATCAAGGGCTCGCCCACCGCTGAGCTGTACTTCGAGAACGTCCGGATCCCGGGTGACCGGATCATCGGCGAGCCGGGAACCGGGTTCAAGACCGCGCTGCAGACGCTGGACCACACCCGGCCGACGATCGGAGCGCAGGCGGTGGGTATCGCTCAGGGTGCGCTGGACGCGGCGATCGCCTACACCAAGGAGCGTCGCCAGTTCGGTCGCGCGATCTCGGATTTCCAGAACACCCAGTTCATGCTGGCCGAGATGGCCATGAAGGTGCAGGCCGCACGTCTGATGGTCTACACCGCCGCCGCCAACGCCGAGCGCGGCAGCGCGCCCGGTGGTGAGAAGCTGGGCTTCATGGCCGCCGCGTCCAAGACTTTCGCCTCGGACGTGGCGATGGAGGTCACCACCAACGCGGTGCAGCTGTTCGGCGGTGCCGGCTACACGCGTGACTTCCCGGTCGAGCGCATGATGCGCGACGCCAAGATCACCCAGATCTACGAGGGCACCAACCAGATCAACCGCATGGTCATGGCGCGCCAGCTCCTGGCCTGAATCGACCGGCGCGCGGGCTCCGGCCCGCGTGCCCGGCCCGGAAATCCGCTACCCCGCGTACGGATCCGCCACCCCTACAAAGGGCGCGGATCCGGTACCGGGGTAGCGGATTTTCTCGTCTCGGGCGGGGGAGCCGGGGCGGGAAGAGAACGCCCGCCCGGCGCTGGACCCCCTTAGGCGGTGAGCGTGGTGCGCTCGGTGTCCGCGATCCCCGCCACGGCGGGGTCGTCGGCGTCGGCGCCCGTGACCAGCACGGCCGTCCCGCCGGAGGCGAACACCCGCGCCAGGGTGGCCACCACGTCGTCGCGCTCTCGGCCCGCGACCAGCGCACGACCGGCGAGGGCGGGTTCGGCCAGCTGGTCGAGCGGCAGGCCGTCGAGGGCGCGGTCACCGCCGCCGGAGGGTGCGAACGCGTCGGGGTGGATGCGGCACGCCTCGGCGAGATCGGTGACGCCCGGCGGCACCTCGACGCCCGCGGCGGCCAGGGGGCGGCCCATCGGGTCGGTGGTCATGAGGAGGGTCTCGACGTCGGTGGGGTGGCGGTCGAGGCGGTCGGGGACGGTGACGACGACGACGACGTCGTCCGCGGACCCTGTGCGAACCTCGGCGCCCGCCCACCAGGCGCCCAGCAGGACACCGGCGGTGAGCCAGTGGGCGGGCAGGTCGCACACGATCACGTCACCGGGCGTCACGCCGAGTTCGTCGCGGAGCAGTCCCGCGATCTTCGCCGCCCAGTTGGCGGTCGAGGTGACCGACAACTCGACGCGGGACGGGACGGCCTGGTCGTAGTGGGTGACCATCGGCGCCCCGGGGTCGAGCGCGAGCAGCGGTTGGAGGACGGTGTCTGCGGCGGTGTTCACTCGGGTGGCCTCCTGGCGTCGTGGGGTGGTTCCCCCGCTGCGGCGGGCGGTGCGTCCGCCTCCGGGGGTCAGTTCACGCAGGGTACGTCGGGCCCGCCGGCGTCGAAGGTCGGACGCTGCGCGATCGACGGCGGGAGCGGCGCGTACGTGGTGGTGGCGGGGGAGTAGGACTCGGTCGTGGCGGCCTCACCGGTGGGGCCGCTGTAGTCGTCCGCGAGGACCACGCGGACGGTGCCGGGCGGGACCGCGGGGTCGACCTGGACCGGCAGGCCACCGAGCGCGTCGGAGACGGCGAACGCGGCGGCGTCGTCGCCGGAGCCCGCCGCCACGTGCGAGGTGTAGGCGGCGGCGGGGTCGGTGAGCAGGTCGCCGGTGGTGTAGCCCAGTTCGGTGAGCGCACCGGAGACCCGGGCGGCCAGCCCGTCGATCGCGGTGGTGTTGACCACCGACACGGCGATCGTCGCGGGGTTGACGCCGGGCTCACCGGGGGCGGGCTCGCCCTCCCCGCCCTCGGCGACGTCGTTGTCTTCTCCGGTGCTGGCGAAGCCCGCGACGAACTCCGACACCTGGACGGGGTCGGCGGTGACGATGGACTCGCCCCACTCGGTGTACGAGTCGATGCTGGTGACCGGGATGGTCTCGAAACGGACGCTGCCGCCGCTGATGTCCTTGAGCTTCATGGCGAAGTCCACGAAGTCCCAGTTCTCGTCGATCACGAACGAGCGCTTGGCGGCGTTGACCAGCGCACCGAGCTTGGTGGGATCGGTGAGGGTGCCGGCCGAGAGGGTCTTCTTGACCAGCTGCGACATGAACACCTGCTGGCGGACGATGCGGTCGAGATCGCCGGCGGGCAGGTGGTGGCGCTGGCGGACGAAGCTCAGGGCGTCCGAGCCGGAGACCGTCTGGACACCCGCGTCGAAGTTCGCGCCCGACAGCGGCTCGTCGACGGGCTCGTTGAGGCAGACGGGGACACCGCCGACCGCGTCGGTGAGCAGTACGAAGCCCAGCAGCCCGATCTCCGCGTAGTGGTCGGCCTGGACGCCGGTGAGGTCCGCGACGGCGCCGATGAGCCCGTTCCGGCCCGCGTTGACGGCCGCGCGCTGATCCTCCTCGGTGATGACGCCCTCGGGGTCCGAGGCCACGACCCGCTCGAGGTGGGCCTCCTTGTTAGCCGCGTACACACCGTTGATCTTGCTGCCGCCGACGGTGTTGGTCTCCACGTACACGTCACGCGGGATGGAGATCGCGGTGGCGGAGCTGCCGTCCTCCGGGATGCGGATGAGCAGGATCGTGTCGGTGTTCTCGCCGTCCTCCTCACCGGTGCGGATGGTGGCGAGCTCCTCCTGGCTGAGGGGATTGCCCTGGGCGTCGGTCCGGTTGTCGGTGCCGACCAGAAGGATGTCCACCGCGCCGTCGAGGCCGCCGTCGCCCACGTCCAGGCCGCCGGCGGAGGACAGGTCCGAGCTGAGTCCGCTGACGAGCGTCCAGCCGACGCCGGTGACCAGGAGGCAGACCGCGGAGACGAGGGCGGCGAGCACGCGGCCGATGCGTGAGGCCATCGGGCGGGCCGGGGTGGCGTGGCGCCTGCCCCGCGCCCGGCTGTGGGCCCGACGGGGAGTCACTGGCAGCTCGGCGCTCATCCACCGTCCTTGTCCTCGATTAGGGGCCGCTCGAGGCCGCCGACGATCATCCCACGGTACCGCGCCGCGCGCCGGGCGTCGGAATCGACGGGCCGCGTCGTAGGGTGTTGCGCGTGACGACCCGACTACCCGTCGTGACGGTGACGTATTCGCCGGGCGACCACCTCCGCAGTTTCGTCGAGACCCTCCCGGCGGCCACGTCCCGGCCGGTGGCGCTGGTAATGGCGGACAACGGGTCGATCGACGGGGCGCCCGAGGCCGTCGCCGCCGAGTACGACTTCGCCGAGTTCTTCCCGACCGGCGGCAACCTCGGGTACGGCACCGCGATCAACCGGGCCGTGACCGAGATCGCCGCGCGTCCGGACGAGTTCGACCAGGAGTTCGTCCTGGTGGTCAACCCGGACGTGACGTTCGAACCGGGTTCGGTCGACGCCCTTCTCGCGGCGTCGCGGCGGTGGCCGCGCGCGGCCGCGTTCGGCCCGCGGATCTCCGAGACGGACGGGTCGGTGTACCCGTCGGCGCGCTCGGTGCCGCGGCTCGGGGCCGGGATTGGTCACGCCCTGCTCGGGCAGGTGTGGCGGGGAAACCCGTGGACCGCCCGCTACCTCGACGGCGCGGACATGGAGACCGAGCGGACCGCGGGCTGGCTGTCCGGCTCGTGCCTGCTGCTGCGCCGCGAGGCCTTCGACGCGCTCGGCGGGTTCGACGAGCGCTACTTCATGTACCTGGAGGACGTGGACCTGGGCGACCGGCTCGGGCGCGCCGGGTGGCAGAACGTCTACGTCCCGGACGCCGTCATCCGCCACGACCAGGGCCACGCGGCGAAAGCGGTGCCCGAATTCACTCTCCGGGCCCACCACCGCAGCGCGTATCTGTTCCAGGCGGACAGGCACCCACGGAGGTGGCAGGCCCCGATACGCTGGGCGCTCAGAGCGGGACTGGAACTGCGGTGCCGCCTTGCGATCCGGTCCGCGCGGCGCGCCGCGCGCTCGTCCCGCAGCCGCCACGGCTGAGCCCGCGCCGGCCGGGTCCGCCCCCAGACCGACATCCACCCACTGCCCCGGCGGGCGCGAGCGCGACCGCGGGGCCCGACGACCCCCAGGAGCTTCATCGTGACCTCGACGACCACCGGGAGCGCCGCGACCGGCGACGACCTGATCGCCGACACCGAGGCGGTGGTGCTGGTCGGCGGTAAGGGGACGCGGCTGAGGCCCTTGACGATCTCCGCGCCCAAGCCCATGCTGCCGACCGCTGGCCTGCCGTTCCTCACCCATCTGCTGTCGCGCATCCGCGCGGCGGGGATCCGGCGGGTCGTGCTGGGCACGTCGTTCAAGGCCGAGGTGTTCGAGGAGCACTTCGGCGACGGTTCGGACCTGGACCTCGACATCTCGTACGTGGTGGAGACCGAGCCGCTGGGCACGGGTGGCGGCATCCGCAACGTGTTGCCCGAGCTCACCGCGTCGACCGTCATGGTATTCAACGGCGACGTGCTCGGCGGGACGGACCTGCGGGAGATCCTGGCCCTGCACCGGGCGAAGCACGCCGACCTGACCATGCACCTGGTGCGTGTGTCCGACCCGCGCGCGTTCGGGTGCGTCACCACCGACGACGACGGCCGCGTGCAGGAGTTCCTGGAGAAGACGCAGGATCCGCCGACCGACCAGATCAACGCGGGCTGCTACGTCTTCCGTCGCGAGCTCATCGAGCAGATCCCGGAAGGACAGCCCGTCTCGGTCGAGCGGGAGACCTTCCCGCAGCTGCTCGGTGAGGGCAGGCGGGTCTACGGATTCGTCGACTCGGCCTACTGGCGCGACATGGGCACCCCGGAGGATTTCGTGCGCGGCTCCTCGGACCTCGTCCGCGGTATCGCCCCCTCGCCGGCGCTCGACGGCCTCGCGGGGGAGGCCCTCGTGCACGAGGGTGCCGGGGTCGGCGCGGGCGCCGTGCTCGTCGGCGGCACGGTCGTGGGCCGGGGTGCGGAGATCGGCGCGGGCGCCAGGCTGGACGGTGCCGTCGTCTTCGACGGCGCCCGGATCGAGGCGGGCGCGGCGGTCGAGCGGTCGATCGTCGGTTTCGGCGCGAGGATCGGCCATCGGGCGCTCGTCCGTGACGGCGTGATCGGTGACGGCGCCGTGATCGGCGCCCGCTGCGAGCTCCTGCGCGGCGCCCGCGTGTGGCCGGGCGTCGAGATCCCCGACGGCGGGATCCGCTACTCCACGGACATGTAGGCCTCCCCGGCCGGGCGCGGCTCCCGCGGCGGGACCGGCTCGGCCGGGTAGCCCACCGCCACCGCGCCCAGCGGCCGCCACGTGGACGGCAGGCCCAGCTCGCGGCGTGTGGTCTCGGCGGCGAAGATCGTCGAGCCCACCCAGCAGGAGCCGAGACCGCGCGCGGCCAGCGCCACGAGCAGCGACTGCACGGCCGCGCCGCCGGCGACGGTGAACATGGTCTCCTCGCAGTCCGCGCGCCGGGCGTCCGGGTAGTCGTGGGCGCCGGCGGCGTCGTCGACGAACGGCAGGATCAGTTCCGGGGACGTGCGCAGCAGGTCGCCACGAGCGAGGCGCCGGGCCAGGACATCGCCGGTGTGTCCGTCGCCGCGCAGGTCGCGCTCCCAGTCCGCGCGCAGGGCGTCGAGCAGCCGCGTCCGCGCGTCGCCGGTGACGCGCACGAACCGGATCGGCGTGCTGTGGTGCGGCGCGGGCGCGGTGAGGGCGTCGGTGACGGCGTCGGCCAGGTCATCGGCGGGGACCGGGTCGTCCGAGAACCTGCGCACCGAGCGGCGGGTCGGGACGGCCTCACGCCGCCCCTGAGCCAGCGCCTCGGCGGTGCCCAGGCGGAAGAGATCGAACTCCCCGCCGCGGACCAGGTCACGGGCCCGGCGGGGGACGTCCACCTCGTCGTCGTCCCCCTCGTCGTCCACCAGGAGGTGGCGCACCCCGCGCACCACGGCGACGGGCCGGGCCCCGAGCTTGCCCTTGACCAGGTCGGCGGCGGAGGCGATCTCGTCGGCCACCGCGACGTCGGTGACGAGCAGTTCGTTGCCCTGGCGGTCGACCGCGCCGTCGTAGCCCACCGACACACGCAGGCCGGCGGCGCCGATGGCCATGTCGATCTGCCCGGTCCGCCAGGCGCGGCCCATCGTGTCGGTGACGACCACGGCCACGCGCGCGCCGGTCCGCTCGCGCAGTTCGCGGGCGAGGGCGGCCGCGGAGGCGTCGGGGTCCTCGGGCAGCAGCGCGAGCTCGCGGGCGTCGACGTTGGAGCCGTCGACGCCCGCGGCGGCCTGCACGATCCCCAGCCGGTTCTCGGTGATGAGCGTGCGGTTGACCCGCGCCACGACGCGCACGGACTCGGCGTCGACGAGCCGCCGCCGCAGGGCGTCGCGCTCCTCGGGGTCGGTGGGCGCGGGCACGATCCGGCCCTCGGTCTTGGACAGGACCTTGGAGGTGAGGACCACGATGTCGCCGTCAGCCAGGCCGTGCGGGTCGGCGGTGAGCGCGTCGGCGAGGACACCGGCGAGGTCGTCGCCGGGGCGGAACTCGGGCAGGCCGTCGGGCGCCCACATCGTCACGTCGGAGGGCGCGGCGTGTTCGACGCTCCAGCGGCGGATCTCGGGGACGGCGCCGTCGGTCATCGGTCGCCCCGCGCGGGGACGTCGAGCCCGGCCAGCTCGATCGCGGCGACGAGCATGTCCGCCGTGGCGTCGGGGTCGGTCATGAGCAGGGGCGCCTCGCGCACGGCGACGCCGTCGACCGTGCCGGAGCCGTCAGTGGGGCCGTCGCCGGGGGCGACGAGCCAGCCGTCGATGAGGCCCGTGCCCGAGCGGGCGCCGTAGTGGCGCGCCACCGCGGTGGCCGAGGTCTCGACGCCGATCGCGGTGAGGCACGCGTCGGCCATGCCGCGCAGCACCGAGCCGCCGATCACCGGGCTGACGCCCACCACGGGGGCGGGGGTGGAGCGCAGCGCGGCGCGCATCCCGGGGACCGCGAGGATCGCGCCGACGGAGACCACGGGGTTGGAGGGGGCGACGACGACGAGGTCGGCCGTCTCGATGGCCTCCAGTGCCTCGGGTGTCGGGGAGGCGGACTCCGCGCCGATCTGGACGAAGCCGGAGGCGGGCAGCTGCGCCCTGTGCCGGACCCACCACTCCTGGAAATGGATCGCCCGCGAGCCGGTGGCGGACCCGCCCGCCTCGCCCGCCCCGACCCCGCCGTCCGCGGCCGGCGGGTCGGTCACCACGACGTGCGTCTCGCAGCGGTCGTCGGTGACGGGCAGCAGGCGCACGCCGGGGGACCAGCGGGTGCAGAGCGCCTCGGTGACGTCGGTGAGGCGGTAGCCGGCGTTGAGCATCTGGGTACGCACGAGATGGGTGGCGAGGTCCTTGTCGCCGAGGCCGAACCAGTCGGGCTGGACGCCGTACGAGGCGAGTTCGTCGCGGCAGTTCCAGGTCTCTCCGGCGTGACCCCAGCCGCGCTCGGGGTCGATGCCCCCGCCGAGGGTGTACATGCACGTGTCGAGGTCGGGGCAGATACGGACGCCGTGCATCCAGGCGTCGTCGCCGACGTTGACCACCGCGTCGATGCGGTGGGGGGAGGAGGCGCGGGCGGACTCTGAGTCCAGCCCGAGCAGTCGGCGGGCGCCGAGGAGGAAACGGGCGCCACCGACGCCTCCGGCCAGAACACAGATCTTCACGGGGACGAGAGTAGTGACGGGCCCGGGGGGCGGGGGCGCGACCCCGATGGGCTGCGGAGACCGGCGCGCCGACGGGCTGCGGGGGCGGCGCGCCGACGTGTTCCACGCCACAACCGGGGCGGCGTGTCACCGGTCATAGCCGGAGAGGAAAATGGTAGGTCGCGTGGATTTCGCTTGACCTGCGCGGCTTGCATGTGTGTAATCACAGGTGTGTCATTCCCTGGTGGGTGACGGTAAACCTCATTACGGACACCGGACGGGTGCCGGGCCGACGGTGTCCTCACGATCGAGGCCTCTCGCGGTCGCGCCGGTGCCGGGCACTCCATCGCGGATCTTTCGCAGACGAACAACGCAACACGAAGGGATGACCGTGGATCGACAGTCACGCACCGTCGCGGGACCCGAGCTGGCCCTGGTCGACCTCGGTGTCCCCGGCCTGTTCGACGAGGACGAGCAGGAGAGCTGGCAGGACCGGGCTCTGTGCGCGCAGACCGATCCCGAGGCGTTCTTCCCCGAGAAGGGCGGCTCGACCCGCGAGGCCAAGAAGATCTGCACCGGGTGCGAGGTCAAGGCGGAGTGCCTCGAGTACGCGCTGGCCAACGACGAGCGGTTCGGCATCTGGGGCGGGCTGTCCGAGCGCGAGCGGCGACGCATCAAGCGCGACGCCGTCATCTGATCCGCGGGCTCCGGCTCACTTCTCCCCGCCCACCGACCACGCCCGGCCCCTGACTCGGGTCCTGTCGCACACTGACCGCCCCGCGCCGTCTTCCGCAGCCGCCGGCGCGCGGGGTTGTGCGAACACGCAGCGCGAGTGCCCGCACGTGCGCTGCCCCTTCGTCCCGCGCTGCCGGAATGCGCGCTCAAGGCAGAGTTGTGCTGGCGAAGTGGTCCATACCGGGCGCGTAGGCCGGAGAGGCAGCGCATCCGGACGGCGGTGCGCTGGGGGATTGCATACCGGGGGCCACTCAACCCTCATCCGGGCTCGACTCAGTCCTCATCCGGGTCCGACTCAGTCCTCACCCGGGCCGGAGTCAGTCCTCGTCAGGGCCCGCCTCGACCTCGTCGGGTGAGATCTCCAGGTGCTGCGACACCAGCTCCACGAGCACGGAGTAGATGAGATCCCGCAGGTCGTCGCCCTCCGGCGCACGCCGGGTGAGCGGCTTCCGGAACAGCACCAGCCGCGCGCGGGTCGGCTGCCCCGACCGGTCCACGCCCGCGGGCACGAGCCGGGCGAGCGGGACGTCGCCGTCGGCCACGACCTCCTCGGGCCACGTCTCCCCGGGTCGCAGGCGCATACGCGGCACCATGTCCACGGCGAGGTCCAGGTGCTCGAGGCGCGCGTGCCAGTGCTGGTCGATCTCGGCGAACGCCTCGAGGGCGGCGGCGTCGAACTCCGCCGACCGGCTGCGCCAGCGGGGCACCTCGGGCGGCAGGATCGGCCCGCGGGGCCCGTGACCGCGGCGGTCCGCGCGGCGGGACGTCACCACGCGCGGTCCGCGGCGCCCGGGGTCGCCGGGGAAATCGCGGACGGAGATACGGCTGCCCGCGGCGACGTCGGACTGGCCGGCGCCCGGGATCGCGGTCCCTGTGGGCGGCCGTCCGGGAACCGGGGCGGTCGGGGTCATGGCGCGAGGATAACCCCGTCGGTGGCGGCCGGGTCGCACCGGTGTGGGCGGGTCGCGGCCCACCCGGACAGTGCGCGGGGCTACGCTGGGGCCTCGTGAGTGAGAACCGTCGTTGCTGCCGCCCGGGATGTCCCAACCGTGCGGTCGCCACGCTCACCTACGTGTACGCGGACTCCACGGCAGTCATCGGGCCGCTGCCCGCGGTCCAGGAGCCGCACGCCTGGGACCTCTGCGCCGTGCACGCGCTGCGCATCACCGCCCCCCGCGGCTGGGACCTCGTCCGTCATCCGGACCTCGACACCTCGGCCGAGGACTCCGATCTCACCGCCCTCCTGGACGCCGTCACCGGCGGCCCCGTCGGCGGGCGGCGGGCCGGAGCGGCACTGGTCGACGCCGATCGCCTGCGCCGACTCGGGGTCTCCGATCCCGAGCCCGCGCTGGACCGCGCGCTTGCCGGCAGCGACCCGCTCCCGGCCCCCGGGCCGCCGACTGGCTCAGGGCGCCCCCGCCTGCGGGTGGTCCCCGACATGTCCGCTGCCCGGGAGGACGAGGCCGACCGGCACGCCGGCGGCGCGGGCGGGTCCGGCCCCACCGCCCGCTGACCCGCCGCCCGCAGGGTGGTCCGCCGCGTGATCGGCGCGGGTAGTGTCTCGGAAGACATCGACCGACCCCGTCTCACACCCCTGGAGCAGCACGTGGCACGCAGCGCCGAGTCCGTCCGAGCAGTCATCAAGGCCTACGACGTCCGTGGCGTCGTCGGGGAGCAGATCGACGCGGACTTCGTCCGGGAGGTCGGAGCGTCCTTCGCCCGGCTCATGCGCTCCGAGGGCGCGGGCACCGTGGTGATCGGGCACGACATGCGCGACTCGTCCCCGGGACTGTCGGCGGCGTTCGCCGACGGGGTGACCGCGCAGGGTCTCGACGTGGTGATGATCGGCCTGGCCTCCACCGACCAGCTCTACTTCGCCTCCGGCCTGCTGGAGTGCCCCGGCGCCATGTTCACCGCCAGCCACAACCCGGCGAAGTACAACGGCATCAAGCTGTGCCGGGCGGGCGCCAAGCCGGTGGGTCAGGAATCCGGGCTCCGGACGATCGCCGACGAGGTCATCGAGGGGGTCCCCGCGTACGACGGGGAGGCCGGCACCGTCTCCGAGCGCGACGTGCTCGAGGGCTACGGCGAGTACCTGCGAGGGCTGGTCGACCTCTCGGGGATCCGCCGCCTCAAGGTCGCGGTGGACGCGGGCAACGGCATGGGTGGCCACACCGTGCCCGCCGTCCTGGGCGGACTGCCGCTCGAGATCGTGCCCCTGTACTTCGAACTCGACGGGAACTTCCCCAACCACGAGGCCAACCCGCTCGAGCCCGCCAACCTCGTCGACCTGCAGGCCCTGGTCCGGGAGAGCGGAGCCGACATCGGCCTGGCCTTCGACGGCGACGCGGACCGCTGCTTCGTGGTCGACGAGCGCGGCGAGCCGGTGGCCCCGTCGGCCATCACCGCCCTCGTCGCCGAGCGGGAGCTCGCGAAGGAGCCCGGCGCGTCGATCATCTACAACCTCATCACCTCCAGGGCCGTCCCCGAGCTCGTCGAGGAGAAGGGCGGCGTCGCCGTCCGCACGCGGGTGGGCCACAGCTTCATCAAGGCGCAGATGGCCGACACGGGTGCCGTCTTCGGCGGCGAGCACTCCGCGCACTACTACTTCCGCGACTTCTGGGGTGCCGACTCGGGCATGCTGGCCGCCATGCACGTGTTGGCCGCGCTCGGCGCTCAGGACGGCACGCTGTCCGAGCTCATGGGTGAGTACACCCGCTACGCCGCCTCCGGGGAGATCAACTCCACGCTCGACTCGGCGGAGGCGCAGACCGAGCGCATGGAGGCCGTCGTCACCGCGTTCTCCGACCGTGCGGTGTCGGTCGACCGCCTGGACGGCGTCACGGTCGACCTCGGCGACGGCGCGTGGTTCAACCTGCGCGCCTCCAACACCGAGCCGTTGCTGCGCCTCAACGCGGAGGCGCCGACCAGGGGGGACGTCGACGCGGTGGTCGACGAGGTCCTCGCGATCGTCCGTGCCTGACCTGTCGAGCGACACCGGGGCCGGGCGGGTCGACCTCGACGACCCCGACGCGCTGCGCGCCGCCGACGCGACGGGGGCCCTGCTGCACGCGTCGATGGCCGGCGCGCAGCTCCGCGCCGTGGCCACCGCCGTCGACGGCGGGGCGCTCGACGGTCTCGCCGGTTTCCGTCCCCGTGCCGTGGTGTGGGTGTCCGGCCGGTCGGACCGCGCGCGACAGGCGGCCGGCGTCGTGGCCGCCCTCGCCGATGCGGCCGGCGGGCCCGCGGTCCCGCCGCTGGTGCTCGCCCGCGCCCTGCCCGCCTGGGTGGGTGCCCTCGACGTCGTCCTGGTCTCCGGAGACGACGCCGGCGATCCCGACCTGGCCGCGGCGATCGACGCCGCCGCCGGCCGCGGAGCCGCCGTGATCGTGGACGTACCCCGCGAGGGGCCGGTCTCCGAGGCGGGCCGGGGGCGCGCCGCCTGGATCGAGCCGCTGCCGTACCTGCCCCCGCACCGCGGCGTGCTGAGGCACCTCGCGGCCGGGATGGCGGTCCTCACGGTCCTCGGGGCGCGGGGACTGGACGTGGGCGCCGCCGCCGACGCGGTCGACGTCGAACTCGAGGGGATAGGGCCCGAACTGGCGACCCCGGTCAATCCCGCCAAGCTGCTCGCGACCTCGGTCGCCGGCCGCGACCCGCTCGTGTGGATCCACGCGGACGCGGTCTCCGCGGCCTGCTGCGATCGCGCGGTCGCGGCGTTCTGCGACGCGGGGCGGATCACCGCGGCCTCGTCGGTCGGGGACGCCGTGCGTGCCGGCGCGGAACGCGCGCAGGGGCGCCCGCCGGTGGATCCGCTGGCGGACCTGTTCCACGATGAGGAACTCGACGGGCCGCGTGAGGACGTGCGCGTCCGATACCTCGGTATGGTGTTGGACGCGGACGAGGACATCGTCCGGCTGGCCGCGGGCCCGCTAGCGGACGTCGAGTGGGTCACCGACCGCGGTCGGGACACGGTCGGCGACGCCCCGGCCCCGTTGAGCGGAAAGGTGGCCGCGCACATGGCACGCACGGAGCTGTCCGCCGCCTACCTCCTCGTCGGAGGTCTGTAGGTCCGTGGTCGCACTAGAACCGGTGGTCCAGGCCTACGCCTGGGGCTCCCGGACCGCCCTCCCCGAGCTGTGCGGGACGACCTCGCCGTCACCCCACCCCGTGGCCGAGCACTGGTTCGGTGCCCACGACTCGGGTTCCTCCCTGTGCGCTGACGGGCGGGCGCTCGACGCACGCATCGCCGACGACCCCGAGAGGGAACTGGGCGCCCGCGTCCTGGCCGAGCACGGCGGGGGGCTGCCGTTCCTCGTGAAGCTGCTCTCGGCCGAGCAGGCGCTGTCCCTGCAGGCGCACCCGTCGCCGGAGAAGGCGCGCGAGGGCTACGCCGCGGAGGACGCCCGGGGGATCGCCGTCGACGCGGCCGACCGGAACTATCGCGACGCCAACCACAAACCCGAGATCCTTGTCGCCCTGACCGAGTTCCACGCGCTGGTGGGATTCCGCCCTGTCGAGCGCACGATCGCCCTGCTCGACGCGTTCGACGTGGACTCGCTGCGGCCCTATCGGGACATGCTCGCCGGGCAGCCCGACGCCGAGGGCCTGCGTGCGGTGTTCACCACGTTCGTCACGCTGCCTCACATCGTGCTCGCCGACGTCGTGTCCGACCTCGTGACCCGGGCCGTGTCCTACCTGACCGTCAACGGGGTCGACGGGCCGTGGTCCGCGGTCGCCACCACGGTCGCGGAGCTCGCCGAACGCTATCCGACGGACCCCGGCGTCCTGGGCGTCCTGCTGCTCAACCGGGTGATCCTCCAGCCGGGCCAGGCCGTGTACCTGGGACCCGGGCAGCTGCACGCCTATCTGCGCGGTGTCGGGGTGGAGGTCATGGCCAACTCCGACAACGTACTGCGAGGCGGACTGACCCCCAAGCACGTCGACGTGCCCGAGCTGATGCGGGTGCTGGAGTTCGGCCCGCTCGCCGACCCCACCGTCGACGCGGTCCCCGCCGACCGCGGCATCCCCGGCGAGCTCGACTACCCCACGCCCGAACCGGACTTCGCGCTGTCGCGCATCGACCTGCCCGCCGACCGGCCCGTGACCTGGCGACCCGACGGGCCGGAGGTCCTGCTGTGCACCTCTGGTGAGGCGCGGGTCGACGAGGACGGCGCGGGGGAGGTGCTCCGGCCGGGGCGCGCGGTGTGGGTGCCGGCCTCGGCGCCGCGGGTGTGCCTGCACAGTCTCGACGGGGCGACCGTGTTCCGCACCCGCGTCGGCGACCGGTGACGGGACCGACGCGCACAGAGGCCCTGCCGCTAGTGTGGGGCGGAGATCTTTCGAGAGTCAACGAGGAGCTGGTCGAAGAACATGTCCCCTGATCTGCAGGTTCAGTCCGTCAACGGTGTCGAGTTCAAGGTGGCGGATCTGTCGCTGGCGGAGGCGGGGCGCAAGCAGATCCGTCTGGCCGAGCACGAGATGCCCGGCCTGATGGCGTTGCGTGAGGAGTACGCGGACGAGCAGCCCCTGGCCGGTGCCCGGATCGCCGGATCGATCCACATGACGGTGCAGACCGCGGTGCTGATCGAGACGCTGACGGCGCTGGGTGCGGAGGTCCGGTGGGCCTCGTGCAACATCTTCTCCACCCAGGACGAGGCCGCCGCCGCCGTGGTGGTGGGGCCCGAGGGCACCCCGGAGGCCCCGCAGGGTGTGCCGGTGTTCGCGTGGAAGGGCGAGACCCTGAGCGAGTACTGGTGGTGCACCGAGCAGATCATGACGTGGCAGGGCGCCGAGCCGAACATGATCCTCGACGACGGCGGCGACGCCACGATGCTCGTGATCAAGGGCAAGGAGTTCGAGCAGGCCGGCGCCGTGCCGTCCGATGACGCGGCGTGGTCGGCCGAAGAGAAGGTCTTCCACGCACTGCTGCGCGAGTCGGTTCCCGCGAACCCGGGTAAGTACACGGCCATCGCCGAGTCGGTGAAGGGCGTGACCGAGGAGACCACCACCGGCGTGCACCGGCTGTACCACTTCCACGCCGAGGGCGTGCTGCCGTTCCCGGCGATGAACGTCAACGACGCGGTCACCAAGAGCAAGTTCGACAACAAGTACGGCACCCGTCACTCGCTGCTGGATGGCATCAACCGCGGCACCGACGCCCTGATCGGCGGCAAGAAGGCCCTGGTGTGCGGCTACGGCGACGTCGGTAAGGGCTGTGCGGAGGCGCTGGCCGGTCAGGGCGCGCGCGTGCAGGTCACCGAGATCGACCCGATCAACGCGCTGCAGGCGATGATGGACGGGTTCGACGTGGTCACCGTGGACCAGGCGATCGCCGATGCCGACATCGTCATCACCGCCACGGGCAACAAGGACATCATCACCTTCGAGCACATGACGAAGATGAAGAACAAGGCCATCCTGGGCAACATCGGCCACTTCGACAACGAGATCGACATGGCCGGGCTCGAGTCCGCCGAGGGCGTCACCCGCATCAACATCAAGCCGCAGGTCGACGAGTTCGTCTTCGACGACGACGGTCGCTCGATCATCGTGCTCTCGGAAGGGCGCCTGCTCAACCTGGGCAACGCCACCGGGCACCCGTCGTTCGTGATGTCCAACAGCTTCTCCGACCAGGTGATCGCGCAGATCGAGCTGTTCACCAAGGCCGACCAGTACCCGATCGGGGTGCACCTGCTGCCCAAGGTCCTCGACGAGAAGGTCGCACGCCTGCACGTCGAGGCGCTCGGCGGCACCCTTACCCGGCTCGCCAAGGATCAGGCCGAGTACATAGGCGTGGACGTCGAGGGCCCCTTCAAGCCCGACCACTACCGCTACTGAGCGCACAGCCGATGAGTGCGGGGCCGACGGGTGCACGGCTGGTGGTCGTCGAGGGACTCGACGGCGCGGGGAAGAACACCCTGACGACCCGCCTCGTCGCCGAGCTCGACGCCCGGGGACTCTCGGTCGGCCGGCTGGCCTTTCCGCGCTACGGCACCCTGCACGCCGACCTGGCCGCCGACGCCCTGCACGGCGGCCAGGCCGGGGCGGCGGACTCACCCCACGCAATGGCGTTGCTGTTCGCGCTGGACCGACACGCCGCGCTCGACGCCCTCACCGGTCTCGCCGCCGCCCACGACGTCGTGCTACTCGACCGGTACGTGGCCTCCAACGCCGCGTACACCGCCGCCCGGCTCGGGCCGGACCGGGAGGCCGAGGTCATCGAGTGGATCGGCGCGCTCGAGTTCGACCGGCTCGGGCTGCCGGTCCCGCATCTGCAGCTGCTGCTCGACACCCCCGTCGAGGTGGCCGCCGAGCGGGCCGGCTTCCGCGAGGCCGCCGACCCGGGCCGCGCCCGGGACCGCTACGAACGCGACGCGGACCTCCAGGCGGCGACCGGTGAGGTCTACCGCCGACTCGCCGCGGCCGCGTGGCGGTCGCCCTGGCGCGTCCTCGGGACGGACCCCGCGGTCCCGGAGCTGGCCGACCTCGTCGTCGACCCCACCCCGGACCCCGCGCCGCACCCGCGGTCGCGCGGGGTGGCCGGGTAATGTCTGAAGCGGCAGGAACACGACCCGCGGTGCGTGCCGACGGTCGTGCGACTGACGATGCCGACCCGACACGCCGACACAAGTGGTGACCATGACCCCCAAGATCCTCGTCGTCGACGACGACGCCGCGCTGGCAGAGATGCTCACCATCGTCCTGCGGGGCGAGGGGTTCGAGACCGAGATCGTCGGCGACGGTGTACAGGCCATCGAGACCTTCCGGGCCGTCCAGCCCGACCTGGTCCTGCTGGATCTCATGCTGCCCGGCAAGAGCGGGATCGACGTCTGCCGGGAGATCCGCGCCGAGTCGCGGGTGCCGATCGTCATGCTCACCGCCAAGACCGACACCGTCGACGTGGTCCTGGGTCTGGAGTCCGGTGCGGACGACTACATCATGAAGCCGTTCAAGCCCAAGGAGCTCGTCGCCCGCATCCGCGCCCGCCTGCGCCGGGGCGAGGACGAGCCGAGCGAGGTCCTGCACATCGGGGACGTCACCATCGACGTGCCCGCGCACACGGTCACCCGCGACGGCACGCCGATCCCCCTGACCCCGCTCGAGTTCGACCTCCTCGTGGAACTGGCCCGCAAGCCCCGTCAGGTGTTCACCCGTGAGGTCCTGCTCGAGCACGTGTGGGGCTACCGCCACTCGGCCGACACCCGGCTGGTCAACGTCCATGTCCAGCGCCTGCGCGCGAAGATCGAGAAGGACCCGGAGAACCCCGAGGTCGTCCTCACCGTCCGTGGCGTCGGCTACAAGGCGGGCCCGGTCTCGTGACGACCGCTCGTCCCGACGACGCGGCGGCGTCCACCGGGGACGAGCGCGACACCCGGGACGCCGGCGACGCGCACCCGAGCCTGCGCGAACGACTGTCCTCCCTGGACCCCGCCGCGCTGGGCATGCGGATCGCGCGCATGTGGCGGCGCTCCCTGCAGCTGCGGGTCGTCACCTCGACCCTCGCGCTGTCGATGGGCGTGATCCTCACGATCGCGTTCATGCTGCAGAGCCAGATGGCCGCCCAGCTGCTGTCGACCAAACTCGACGCGGCCATGGAGCAGGCCGGCCGACTCCGCCTCACGGTCGAGGCGCAGATCGCCGCGACCGACGAGGGCACTAGCGAACAGTCGCGGCTCGACCAGGCGCGCAGCGCCATCAGCGACCGCGGCGTCGCCTCCGGCGGCGACTCCGTCCACGCCGGCACGTTCGACCCCATCCTCGTCGTCCCCGACCAAACCGGCCGCGGCCAGGTGGTCAGTCCCGCCGAGGCGGAGGTACCGCCCGAACTGCAGTCCCTCGTCCAACGGGGACGCATCGCCTACCAGTACGTCACCGTCGACTTCCGCGGCGAGCAGGCCAAGGCGCTCATGCTGGGCACGCCGACCGACTCGTCCATCCCCGGGCTCGAGCTCTACCTCGTGTACCCGCTCATCGCCGAGGAACAGACTCTCGGCATCATGCGGGGGATCGTCGCCACCGCCGGCCTGGCGATCATCGTGCTGTCCGCGGCGATCGCGTGGATCGTCGCCCGGCAGGTGGTGCTGCCCGTCCGGCAGGCGGCCTCGATCGCCCAGCGCTTCGCCAACGGCCACCTCAAGGAGCGGATGGTCATCCGCGGCGAGGACGACGTCGCGCGCCTGGCCATGGCGTTCAACGACATGGCCCAGAGCCTGTCCGACCAGATCACCCAGCTCGAGGAGTTCGGCGACCTGCAGAAGCGGTTCACCTCCGACGTCTCCCACGAGCTGCGCACGCCCCTGACCACCGTGCGGATGGCCGCCGACATCATCTCGGACTCGGCCGAGGACCTGGACGCCCCCACCAAGCGCGCCGTGGAGCTGCTCGAGTCCGAACTCGACCGCTTCGAGAGCCTGCTCACCGACCTGCTCGAGGTCTCGCGCCACGACGCCGGTATGGCCGAGCTGTCGACGGCCGAGCTGGACGTGCGCAACGCCGTCCGGGACGCGGTCGGCACCGTCGCCCACATCGCCGAGGCCGCCGGCGTCGAGGTCGAGGTCGACATGCCCGACGAACCGGTCATGGCCGAGGTCGACTCCAGGCGCGTCGAGCGGATTCTCCGCAACCTGGTGGCCAACGCGCTGGACCACTGCGAGTCCAAGCCCGTGCGCGTCACCCTCCGCGGCTCCGACGCCGCCCTCGCCGTCTCCGTCCGCGACTACGGCGTCGGGCTCAAACCCGGCGAGGAGACACGCGTGTTCAACCGGTTCTGGCGCGCCGACCCCTCCCGGGTACGCCGCTCCGGCGGCACCGGCCTCGGGCTGGCGATCGCCCTCGAGGACGCCAAACTGCACGGCGGCCGCCTGGACTGCTGGGGCAGCCCCGGCGAGGGATCGTGCTTCCGGCTCACCATCCCACGCCGCCGCGGCGGCACGCTCACCTCGAGCCCGCTGCCCCTGACGCCCGAGGACGAGGCGCGCCTCGTGACCACCGGCTCGCCGACACCGCTCGAGCGGGTCCCCGGAACCGGGGAGGACACACCATGACCCGGCCCCGGCTCCTGACGGTCGCCGTGACACTGGCCTGCGCCACCGGGCTGACCACCACCGGCTGCGCCACGCTGCCCTCGTCGTCGTCGCCCCAGGTCATCGACACGTTCGCGCCGGAGGGCAACGACCTGGCGGTCCCCACCCCCGTGCCCGACCAGGAACCGGACCTCCTGGTCCGGGACTTCCTCAAGGCGGCGGCCATCGCCGACCAGCGGCACGCCGCCGCGCGCCAGTTCCTCACCCACGAGGCCGCGGAGACCTGGGACGACCTGGCCGAGACCATCATCGTCCTGCGCGCCGACCTCAGCGCCGAGGGCGGCCGCTCGGCCGACCGAGCCGAGTACACGCTGCGCGCGGAGAAGGTCGGCACCCTGGACCCCGGCGGCATCTTCCGCGAGGACGTCGGCCAGCTCGAGGTCACCATCGGGCTCACCCGCACCGACGGACAGTGGCGGATCGACGAACTGCCCCCGGGTGTGGTGATCGAGAAGGCCGAGTTCTTCTCCACCTACGCCCAGCGCGACCTGTTCTTCCTCTCCGGCTCCGGCGACACCCTCGTCCCGGACCCCCGGTGGACGGCCGCCGATCGCACCGACCTCGAGTACTCCCTCGTCAATCTCCTCGCCACCGGCCCGCGCCCCGGCCTCACCGACTCCGTCCTGTCCCGGGTCCCCGCCTCCGTCTCCGTCCGCCCCGGCGAGGACGACGGAGCCGACGTCCCCGGCACCACCATCGACTTCGCGGGGCTGCCGGTGCTGAGCAGCCAGGCCACCACCCAGTTCGCCGCGCAGGTCGTGTGGACCCTCGCGCGCGCCGACGTCCCCGGGCCCTACCGCCTCGAACGCGACGGCGCGCCCCTCGACGAGCGGTACGCGAACGGCTGGACCACCGAGGACGTCCGCGACTTCGACCCCTACCCGCCCGCCGAGCCCATGCGCTACGCCCTCACCGCGGCGGACGGGCTCGTCCGACTCGAACCGGGCGGCGCCCGCCCGGCCGGCGGGCCGTGGTCCGAGGTGCGCGGGGGCAGCAGCGCCTCCGTCTCCTACGACGGACGCGTCCTCGCGATGGTCGTCGGCGACGAGGACGCGGGGACCAACCGACTCCTCGTGGGCGCGATCGACGGCGAGCCCACCGAGATCCTCACCGCGCGGAGCGTCGCCGGCCCCACGTTCAACCCGGTCGACGGCCGGGCGTGGGTGATGGTCGACGACACGCGCCTCGTCCGCATCGGGATGGGGCGCGGCGGCCCCGACGTCCAGGAGATGGAGGCCGGCCCCATCCGGTCCCTCGGCGGCGAGGTCACCGCCCTGCGCATCGACCAGTCCGGTGCCCAGATGGCCGTGGTCGCCGACGGCAAGGTGTTCATCGGCGCGCTGTCCGCCGAGACCGGGCAGCCGCTCGCCGGCACGTTCCGGCAGGTCGGGCGCGCACTCGGGGAGACCGCCACGGCCGTGGCGTGGCGGGACCGCTCGACGATCGTCGTGGGTCGCGACACCACCGAGGCGCCCGTCGCGACCGTCTCCGTCGACGGGGCCATCGCGGAGCCGCTGTCCCAGCGCAACATCTCCGGGCCGGTGACCGCCGTCGCGGCGGCCGGACGCGACATCTACGTGGTGGACCGGCGCTCCCTGCTGCGCCTCGACACCGGCGCCCAGACCGGCGACCGGTACTGGCGCGAGATCCCCGGACTGGCCGCGATCCGCGCCGACCCGGTGGTCGCGGGCTGACCCGGTGACCGCCGGGGACGAGGGCGCGTCGCCCCCCGGACGCGTCGCGCGTCGGCGGCGCGGCTCCGACACCTGGGCCGCCGCCCTCGCCGACCTCGTCGTGCCGCTCGAGTGCGCCGGCTGCGGACTGGCCCGCCACCGGTGGTGCCCGGCGTGCGCCGCGACCCTGGCCGGCCCGCCGCTCGTCGTGCGGACCCGCGCCGACCTCCGCGTCCCCGCCTGGGCGGTGGCCCGGCACACCGGCCCGCCCGCCCGCGCCGTGTCCGCCTACAAGGACCGTGGCAGATCCGACCTCGCCCGCCCGTTCGGCACCGCCCTCGCCGCGGCGGTCGACCGCCTGCGCGCGGAGGGGGAGATCGCCGAGGCGGGGGAGCGGCCCACGGTTCTCGTGCCGGCCCCGGCGTCGGCGCGGGCCCGCCGCCGGCGCGGGTTCGACCACGTCCGCGACATCGTGGACGTCCTGGCCGCCGACCTCGCCGGATCGGTGCCGACCGGCCCGGTGGTCGTGGCGCCGCTGCTCGAGGTCCGCGGGCGGGTCCGTGACGCCTCCGGCCTCGGTGCGCGGGCCCGCGCCGACAACCTCTCCGGGCGCATCCGCCGGCGCCCCGCCGGGACGGTGCTGCGCGCCTCCCCCGGGGCGCCGGACACGGTGGCCGCACTGCTGGCGACCCCCGCCACGGTCCTGCTCGTCGACGACGTGGTGACCACCGGAGCCACGGCCGCCGAGTGCGCGGCGGTCCTCGTGGCGGGAGGCCTGCCGGTGACCGGTGTTCTGGCCGTCACCGCCGCCTGAACGGGACCCGACGCGGGCCGGGCCGGGGTGGGGTTCGCGGTCTCGGGTGCGGCGTCAGCGGGAGCGGGTAGGGTGGGCCTTGGACGGGTTCACCAGCACGTTCGCCGCCTGTCGGCTCCGGTGGGCCGTGTCCGCAGAGTGTCCACTCAGCCATGTGGGTGGGCCCTTCGGCCGGGATTCCGGGCGGTTACCGGGTCGGTCGCAGCGGTCCGCCGCAGGCCCGATGAGGAGGAGCTTCGATGGCGAAGACCCCCGCAGTCCTGCTCGACCCCGCCACCTTCGACGGTCCCGATACCGACGATCCCGGCACTCCCGAGGCCCAGGTCACCATCCGCGGCCGGAACGTCGAGGTCCCCGACCACTTCGCGAGCCGCATCAACACCAAGCTCGCGAAGGTCGAGAAGATGGCGCCGTTGATCCAGCGGTTCGACGTGATCCTGCTGCACGAGAACAACCCGAGGCTGGCCAAGGTGAGCCAGCGCGTGGAGATCACGGTCAAGGGCAAGCCGGGAGTGGCCCGGGCCGAGGCGGCCGACGACACCTTCTACGCGGCCCTCGAGTCGGCCGTGGCCAAGCTCGAGCGGCAGATGCGCAAGGCCCGCACCCGTCGCAAGATCAGCCACTCGGGGCACCGCCGCCCGCAGTCGGTCGCCGAGGCGACGGCCGAGCTGGCCGCCGACGCCGCCCCGGTCGACGCGCTCGACCAGCAGCTCGACGGCGCGGAGTACGACGACGGGCTCGACGCCTCGATGCCCGGGCAGATCGTGCGGCGCAAGGAGCACGACGGCACCCCGATGTCGGTCGACGAGGCGCTCGAGAAGATGGAACTCGTGGGTCACGACTTCTATCTCTTCCGCGACGCGGAGACCGGACGCGCCACCGTCGTCTACCGCCGGCACGCGTACGACTACGGGCTCATCACCCTGAGCGACGAGGGCTGACGGCCTCCTCCCGCACCCGCCGAGGGCGGTCCGGTCCCACTCGACCGGACCGCCCTCGGCGTGTCAGGACGGCCCGCAGCACCTAGGATGAACCCGGGCCCGCGTGCCACCACGCAGGTCGCAGATACCACGACCACTTCCCCGACCACGAGGACGTTCGAGACTGTGTCCATTCTTTCCAAGCTGCTCCGGGCCGGCGAGGGGCGAAAGCTCAAGAAGTACACCGCTCTCGCCGACTACGTGGACTCGCTCTCCGCCGACACGGAGAAGCTGACCGACGACGAGCTCCGGGCGAAGACCGGGGAGTTCAGGCGTCGGGTGGCCGAGGGGGAGACGCTGGACGACCTGCTGCCCGAGGCGTTCGCCGTGGCGCGCGAGGCCGCGTACCGCGTCCTCGGGCAGAAGCCGTACAAGGTGCAGATCATCGGCGCCATCGTGCTCCACACCGGGTCCGTCGCCGAGATGAAGACCGGCGAGGGCAAGACCCTGACCTGTGTGCTGCCCGCCTACCTCAACGCCCTGTCCGACAAGGGTGTGCACGTCGTGACGGTCAACGACTACCTCGCCAAGCGTGACGCCGAGTGGATGGGCCGCGTCCACCGCTTCCTGGGCCTGTCCGTGGGCGCCATCCTCAGCGGCATGACGCCCGACCAGCGGCGCGAGGCCTACCACGCCGACATCACCTACGGCACGAACAACGAGTTCGGGTTCGACTACCTGCGCGACAACATGGCGCACGACACCGCCCAGCTCGTCCAGCGCGGACACAACTACGCGATCGTCGACGAGGTCGACTCCATCCTCATCGACGAGGCGCGGACGCCGCTCATCATCTCCGGGCCCGCCGACGGTTCCAGCAAGTGGTACGCCGAGTTCGCGCGCATCGCTCCGCTGCTGGAGGAGGGCACCCACTACGAGGTGGACCGCAAGAAGCGGACCATCGGCGTCACCGAGCAGGGCGTGGAGTTCGTCGAGGACCAGCTGGGGATCGACAACCTCTACGAGGCCGCCAACTCGCCGCTGGTGAGCTACCTGAACAACTCCATCAAGGCCAAGGAGCTGTTCACCAAGGACAAGGACTACATCGTCCGCGACGGCGACGTCATCATCGTCGACGAGTTCACCGGGCGCGTCCTCGACGGTCGCCGCTACAACGAGGGCATGCACCAGGCCATCGAGGCCAAGGAGCGCGTGGAGATCAAGGCCGAGAACCAGACGCTGGCCACCATCACGCTCCAGAACTACTTCCGGCTCTACGAGAAGCTGGCCGGCATGACCGGCACCGCCGAGACCGAGGCGGCCGAGCTGTACCAGATCTACAAGCTCGAGGTCATGCCCATCCCGACCAACCGCCCCATGGCCCGCGCGGACCAGCCCGACCTCATCTACAAGACCGAGGAGGCCAAGTTCGCCGCCGTGGTGGAGGACATCGCCGAGCGGGTCGAGAAGAAGCAGCCGGTGCTCGTGGGCACCGCCTCCGTCGAGCGCAGTGAGCACCTGTCCCGGCTGCTCACGCGCAAGGGCATCAAGCACCACGTCCTCAACGCCAAGTTCCACGCCCAGGAGGCGCAGATCATCGCCCAGGCCGGCCGGCCCGGCGCGGTCACGGTCGCCACCAACATGGCCGGCCGCGGTACCGACATCGTGCTGGGCGGCAACCCCGACATCATCGCCGACCTCAACCTCCGCGAGCGCGGCCTCGACCCGGTCACCACCCCGGAGGAGTACGAGGCCGCGTGGGACGCCGAGATCGAGCGGATGCGCACGCTAACGAAGGAGGAGGCCGAGCGGGTCCGCGAGGCCGGAGGCCTCTACGTGCTGGGTACCGAGCGGCACGACTCGCGCCGCATCGACAACCAGCTGCGTGGCCGCTCGGGGCGCCAGGGCGATCCGGGGGAGTCCCGCTTCTACCTGTCGCTGGGTGACGAGCTCATGAGGCGCTTCAACGGCGCCGCCGTCGAGGCGATCATGAACAGGCTGAGCCTGCCCGACGACGTGCCCATCGAGGCCGGCATGGTCTCGCGGGCGGTGAAGAACGCCCAGACGCAGGTCGAATCGCAGAACTTCGAGATCCGCAAGGACGTGCTCAAGTACGACGAGGTGATGAACCAGCAGCGCACGGTCATCTACCGCGAGCGCAAGCGCATCCTCGAGGGCGAGGACATCACCGACCAGGTCGAGTCGATGATCTACCAGGTGGTCAGCGCCTACGTCGACGGCGCCACCGCCGAGGGATACGTCGAGGACTGGGACCTGGAGAAGCTGTGGGACGCGCTGCGGCAGCTCTACCCCGTGTCGATCACCGCGCAGGAGATCATCGACGGGGACGAGTACGGCTCTCCCGGCGACCTGTCCGCCAAGAACCTCAAGGACGCCGTCCTCGACGACGTCTTCGCCCGGTACGACGAGCGCGAGTCCGAGATCGAGGACATCGGCGGCGAGGGCGCGATGCGCCAGCTCGAGCGGTCTGTCATGCTGCAGGTACTCGACCGCAAGTGGCGTGAGCACCTCTACGAGATGGACTACCTCAAGGAGGGCATCGGCCTGCGGGCCATGGCCCAGCGCGACCCGTTGGTCGAGTACCAGCGCGAGGGCTACGACATGTTCTCGGCGATGATGGACGGCGTGCGCGAGGAGACCGTGGCGTTCCTGTTCAACGTCAAGGTGCAGGCCAACCAGCAGCAGGCGGCGATGGCCGGCCCGTCGGCCGCGCAGGCCGCGTCGCTGGCGGGTGCCAACCCCATCCTCCAGGCGGCCGGCACCGGCCGCGACGTGAGCGGGCAACAGATGCAGTTCTCGGGCCCGTCGGAGAGCGGCGACGCCCAGCTGGTCGACGAGGGCGCCACCGCCAACCGGGCCGAGCGCCGCTCGCAGGAGCGTCAGCAGCGGGCCGAGCGCCGGGAGCGGGCCGCCCGGACCGCCTCGCGCGGTCGCCGGGACTGATCGGTCCCACCCGGCCACCGCGCCGGGGCGCTCACACCAACCGCAGGGCCGTACAGCCGGCCCCCGTGGAGGTCACCCGGATGCGGGCCGCGACGGCGAACAGTCGCGGCCCGCGCGCGTATGTGGCGCAGACCTCGTAGTCCCGCGGCCCGGAGTCCTCGTCCGGCCCCGCGTCCGTGGCCACCGCGCCGGCGGCATGGATGTGGAGGCGGTGGAGTCTCGCCGGACCCAGGTGCTGCCCGGGCACGCCGACGCGCGCGAGTGAGCGCAGCATCTCCATGAGGTGCGGTGGGAACGCCCCGCGGGTGTTCTGCGGCGCGCGCCGGCGATCCACGACCTCCAGCGCCATGACGATGAGCGCGTGGGCGGCCCGGCGTGCCGGCACGGGTACCTCGTCGTCCGAGGCGGGTACGGGCCTGGGGGAGCGGTCGACGACGCGCTCGCGCTCCCGCGAGCCCGGTTCGGGTTCCGTCGGCGGCAGGGGCCGGATCCGGCCGTCCTCCGTGCGCGTCTCCGCGGCGCCCCCGGCGGCGATCACGGCCGCGGGCGGCGGCCGACCGGACGTCGGTGCGGATACGGGTGTCGGTGTCATCTGGCTGGGCTCCTCCCGCGCTCGACCCTTAGGTGGTCTCGCGTCCTCTACCCTCTTGACGCCGCGGATCGCGGCCGTGGTTCCACCTCGCCTACTGCACGCCCGACGGGTGTTGCCTAGGCTGTCCCCATGCGTGGACTGATAGTCGACTACTTCGGCGTGCTGGACGGCACGGACGAGGACCGTGAGAACTGGCGGTCGATCTTGACCGGTGCGAGGGCCAACGACGTGCGCCTCGCCGTGCTGAGCAACGAACCCGAGGGGCCGGGCGCCGACCGCGTCCGCGAGGACGCCCGTGAGTACGGGATCGACCACGTGGTGCTCAGCGGCGCGATCGGCGTCGAGAAGCCGGAGCCGGAGGCCTTCCTCGAGGCCGCCCGCCGCCTCGAGCTCGAGCCGAGGGAGTGCGTGATGGTCGACGACGCGATCGAGAACATCCTCGGCGCGGTGCAGACCGGCATGATCGGCGTGTTCTACCAGGTGTTCGATCGGGCGGCCGTGGAGATCCGCGGTCTGCTCGGGTTGGACGAGGCGGTCTGACGCCGTGGCGACCAGGCTGGCCACCGCGGACGCGGACCTGCTCCTCGGGGACGCCGCGCGTTCCCGGAGCCGGCACTCGTGTTCGTTGGCACTGGTCGCCCGCGACGAACCGTGGGACATCGACCGCGTCATGGAGTTCGTCGACACGCGGCTGGCCGACGCGCCCCGCTACCGGCAGCGGATCCGGCAGGTCCCGTTCGGCCTGGCCAGGGCGGTCTGGGTCGACGACCCCGACTTCGACCTGAGCTTCCACGTCCGTCGGTCGGCGCTGCCCGCGCCGGGCGGGACGCGGCAGTTGGCCGACCTGGTGGCCAGGCTTGTCGACAGGCCCCTCGAGGCTGACCGTCCGCTGTGGGAGCTGTACCTCATCGAGGGCCTGCCCGACGGCCGGTTGGCGATCCTCACCAAGACCCACCACGTCCTGCTGGGCGGGCCCAACGCCGTCGACCTGGCGCAGGTGCTCATGACCGACGAGCGCGTCTCGGCGGACGTCGACGAGGTCGCCACCTGGACGCCCGTGCCGTCGCCCGGCGACGGGGTGCTGGTGCTGGACGCGCTCATGACCATCGCGACCGACCCGCTGGAGCTGGTCCGGCGTTCGGGGCGCCTGGCGAACGCGCTGGAGCGGGCCACACGCGGCCTCGTGGGGGCGGCCACCCTCTCCGTGCTGCGTCCCGGCGGGGGTCTGTCGGAGATGTTCCGCACCGAGCGCCCCCGGGGCAGCAGGGTCGGGCTCGCGTCGTTCCCGTTGTCCGAGGCGAGGGACATCGCCCGGGCGCACTCCTGCAAGGTCAACGACGTGGTGCTCGCCGTCCTGTGCGGGGCCCTGCGGTCCTGGATCCTGTCCTGCGGTCATCCGCTGGCCACGTCGGACAGCCTGCGCGCGATCGTGCCGATGGCCGTGACCGCCGAGGCCGACGGCGCGGAGGCGCCCGGCGATGTGACGTCCGCGGAGATCGCCTCGGCGCTCATCGGCATGCCGGTGGGGGAGCCCAACCCCCGGATGCGGTTGGCGCAGATCGCCCGCGAGGCCGCGACCCAGCGGTACCCGCGGGAGGCGGTCGGCGCCAAGTCCCTGGCCCGGCTCTCCGGGTTCGCCCCGCCCACCCTGCACGCGCTGGCCTCCCGGGCGGCGATCATGTTGCCGTCGGAGAGCTACGACCTGGTCGTGACCAACGCCCCCGGTCCGCAGCGCAAGGTGTTCTGGGGCGACGGCGAGCTGGTCGAGGTCTACCCCGTCCCGGCGCTGCTCGAGGGCCAGGCGCTGGCCGTGTCCATGAGCAGTTACTCCGGCACCGTGTACTGCGGCTTCACCTCCGACCGCCAGGCCGTCCCGGACGTCGAGGAGATCGGCGAGCTGATCGCGTCGGCCCTGGACGAGCTCGCCGGTTCCGCCGGCTGACCCCTGCCGGCCGATCCACCGGTGCCCCCGTAACCGTCACCCGCCCCAGGAAGGCCCACCGATGCGACTGTTCATCCCCGCCACGCTGACGATGCTCGAGACCCTGCTGGACGCGGGCGAGATGCCCGTGCGGAGCGGGACCGCGTTCGCGGCGACCCCCGCCCTGATCGAGTCGTACGCGGAGGGCGACATGGAGGAGATCGAGCACGTGGCGTTCCTCGAGGCCGCCCGCGCCTCGCTCCGCCTGCTCGGAGGCGAGCTCGATTCGGGCGCCGCACACGAGGCCCACCCGTACCGCCGTGTCGTGGTGAGCGCGGACGTGCCGGACGAGCAACTCACCCCGCGCCCGGATCTCGACACCGCCGTCGTGCGCCTGGCCGGCGGGACGGTCGCGATGGCCGACATCGCGGCCGTGCACGTGGACCTCGCGGGAGCGGTCGACCTGGTGCGTGACGCCGTCGAGGCGGTCGATCGGGCCGATCTCGGGGACGAGGACGCGGAGCTCACCGTGGGCGACGCCCTCGACGTGGATCTGGCGTGGTACGACGCCGTGGAACTACCGTTCCTGCTCACCCTTCTCTGAGGGCGACGGTATGGGCGTCGGCGGCTTACCTACGCTACCGTAGGTTCATCTTTCGGCAGCGTCGGTCCGATCCCCGGGCCGCGGGTGGCCGGACGCGAGGAGGCACCAATGTCCGAGTCGAAGAGCGGGCTCAGTCGCATCATGCGGGCGGCGGCCGCGCGGGTCCCCGAACCCCGGGGCGCGCGTCGGTTCCTCAACCGCCTGACCCACCCGCTGCGCATGGACGACTATTCGTCGCTCATCTACCCGCTGTGGTCCGCGCGGGAGCTGCGCGGCGAGATCGTCTCCGTGCGCCGCGAGGCCGACGACGCGGTGACGCTCGTCATCAAGCCGGGCTGGGGCGCCACCCCGGAGTACCGCCCGGGTCAGTACCTGGGGATCGGCGTGCTGCTCAACGGCCGCTGGACGTGGCGGTCGTACTCGCTGACCTCGGCGCCCACGAGCGGTCGTGGCGAGTACTCGGTGACCGTCAAGGCCATGCCGGAGGGCCTGCTGAGCAACCACATCGTCGGCACCGTCGAGCCGGGCACCATCGTCCGGCTGCAGGCCCCGGCCGGTGACTTCCACCTGCCCTCCCCGACGCCGGACAAGCTGATGTTCGTCACCGCCGGGTCGGGGATCACCCCCGTGATGGGCATGCTGCGGTCGCTGGACCGGCGCTCGGCCGACGAGCGGTTCCCCGACGTGGTCCACGTCCATTCCATCCGCGACCGTGAGGACGCGCTGTTCCACGACGAGCTGCTCGCGTTGGAGCGCACCCAGCCGGGGTACACCCTGCACCTGCGGGTGACCAGCGAGGAGGGTCGCATCAACGCCGAGCAGATGGCCGCGCTGGTGCCGGACTGGTCCGAGCGGCCCACGTGGGCGTGCGGTCCGTCGGCGATGCTCGACGAGCTGACCGAGCACTTCGAGGCCTCGGGCCGCGACGACCTGCACGTCGAGCGGTTCACCGTGGACCGCAACGCCGGTGCGTCGGGCGGGACGGTCAAGTACGGCTCCACCGGCAAGACCGTCGAACTCGACGGGGCCACGACGATCCTCGAGGGCGGGGAGAGCGTCGGCGTGCAGATGCCGTTCGGGTGTCGCATGGGCATCTGCCAGACCTGCGTCGTGGGCCTGGACGAGGGGCACGTGCGGGACCTGCGCAACGGCACCGATCACGGCCCGGGCGAGCGGATCCAGACGTGCGTGTCGGTGGCGCTGGGGGACGTCGAGCTCAAGCTCTGACACCGCGCGGCGCCCGGCGCTGGCCCGCGGGCCCGCGGCGGGCGCCTCAGTCCTGGTCCAGCCCCAGCGCCCACGGGTCGTTGGACTGCAGCGCTCCCAGAAGCTCGCGTACGGCCATCGCCCGTCGGTGCACGGCCGGATCGTCGATGGCGTCGAACGCACACTCGGGGTCGGCCGGCGGTCCCTGGTGGGTGCAGCCGCGCGGGCAGGCCGCCGCGATCTCGTCGAGGTCGGAGAACGCGGCCACCACGTCGTCGGGCGAGACGTGCGCCAGTCCGAAGCTGCGGATGCCGGGCGTGTCCACCACCCAGCCGCCGGAGGCCAGTTCGAGCGCGACCGACTGGGTGGAGGTGTGTCGGCCCTTGCCGACGCCGGAGACCACGCCGGTCGCCCTGTCCGCCCGCGGGACCAGGCGGTTGACCAACGTCGATTTGCCGACCCCGGAGTGGCCGATCATCGCGGAGATCCGGCCGTCGATCACGGCGTGGAGATCGTCCAGCTCGTCGTCGACCCCCACCCGGAGCACCGGCACGTCGAGGGCGGCGAACTCGGCCGCGAACACGGACGGGTCGTCCAGGTCGCCCTTGGTCAGGCACAGGACCGGGTCCAGGCCGCCGGTGTAGGCGGCCACGAGCGCACGGGCGACGAAGCCGGCGCGCGGCGGTGGGTCGGCCACGGCGACCACGATGAGCAGGAGTTCGGCGTTGGCCACCACGACCCGCTCGTAGGGGTCGGAGTCGTCGGCGGTGCGACGCAGCACGGTGGAGCGTTCCTCGACGCGCACGATGCGGGTGAGGGTGTCGCGCGCGCCGGACAGGTCACCGACCACGCCCACACGGTCACCCACCACCACGGGCGTGCGTCCCAATTCGCGCGCCCGCATGGCGACGACGCGGGTCCCGGCGCTGTGCCCGGGCCCGTCGTCGAGCAGCACGCACCCCCACCGGCCGCGGTCGACGGCGACGACCATCGCGGCGGCCGCATCGTCGTGGCTGGGCCGGCGCTTGGTGCGCGGCCGTGACCCCTTGCCGGGCCTGATCCGGACGTCGGATTCGTCCCACCCGCGTGCGCCGCCCGCACCCCGTCCGCTCGGCATGGTGGTCCGTCAGCCTCGTCCGGTGAGCATGTCGGCCCACATGGTGGTGAAGCCGGGCAGGGTCTTGGAGGTGCACCCGATGTCGTCGACCTCGACGCCCGGCACGACCAGCCCGACGATGGCGCCGGCGGTGGCCATGCGGTGGTCGGCGTAGGCGCGCCACGGGGCGCCGCGCAGGGGAGCGGGGGTGATCTCGAGGCCGTCGTCGAGCTCGGTGACGCCGCAACCCACGGCGCCCAGCTCGGCGGCCAGCGCGGCGAGGCGGTCGGTCTCGTGGCCGCGAAGGTGCGCGATCCCCGTGAGGCGCGACGGGCCGTCGGCCAGCGCGCACAGCGCGGCGACGGTGGGTGTGAGCTCGCCGACGGCGGACAGGTCCAGGTGGACGGCAGAGAGGCGGGAGGGGCCGACGACGACGAGGGTGCCGTGGTCCGCACCGTCGGCGATCTCGAGGGTCACGGACGCGCCCATGGCCCGCAGGATGTCGCGGATGGCGTCGCCGGGCTGGGTCGTGGTGGCGGGCCAGTGCGGGACGCGGACGGTTCCGCCTGTGACCGCCGCGGCGGCCAGAAACGGGGTGGCGTTGGACAGGTCGGGCTCGAGGACCCGGTCGACGGCCGCGATCGGGCCGGGGGCGACCCGCCATGACGACGGGGTCGGCTGCTCGACGGTGACGCCGGACTCGCGGAGCATCGCCAGCGTCATCTCGATGTGCGGTCCGGACGGAACGGGCGAGGCACCCACGTGGACGAGGTCGACGCCCTCGTCGAAGCGGGCGGCCGAGAGCAGGAGGCCGGAGACGAACTGGGACGAGGCGGAGGCGTCCATCTCGACGCGGCCCCCGCGCAGCGAGCCCGTGCCGGAGACGGTGAAGGGCAGGCGCTCGCCGTCGATCTCGGCGCCGAGGGCCCGCAGCGCGTCGAGCACCGTGGACTGCGGGCGGATCCGGGCGGCGAGGTCGCCGTCGAAGGTCGAGGGGCCGGAGGCGAGGGCGGCGATCGGGGGGACGAAGCGCATGACCGTCCCGGCCAGCCCGCACTCGACGTCGCCCCCGCGCAGCGGGCCGGGCGTGATGGTCAGGTCGGTGTCGTCGGGGTGGAGGTCGCCGGCGGGGCCCTCGACCCGGGCGCCCACGGACCGCAGGGCGCCGATCATGAGGTCGGTGTCCCGGCTGCGCAGGGTGCCGGTCAGCCGGGAGGGGCCGTCGGCCAGGGCGGCGAGGGGGAGGGCGCGGTTGGTCAACGACTTGGATCCGGGGACTACGACGTCGGCGTCCACGGGGGCTGCGGCGACGGGGGCGCTCCAATGACTCACCCGGCCATTGTCGCCCATCGCGGGCGCTTCCGGCGGATCCGGGTGCGAGGATGTCGGCATGTGTGGACGGTTCTCGCTCTCTTCGGACCCGGCGCAGCTCGCGCTGGAACTGGACGCGGTCGACGAGGCGTCCGCTCCACCCGTCGGCCTCCACCCGGACACCGCGCCGACCACGCCGCGGTTCAACATCGCCCCCACCACGACCGTCCCGGTCCTGACGCTGGACGTGCCGCGCGAGAGCCTCGACGAGGCCGCGGGCCCCGCCGCCCCGCGGCGGGTGCTGCGGGCCATGCGGTGGGGGCTGGTCCCGTCGTGGACCAAGGAGTCCCAGCGCCTGCCCACCCTGTTCAACGCCCGCGTGGAGACCGCGGCCTCCAAGCCGGCGTTCCGCGCCGCCGTCGCCCGCCGGCACTGCGTGGTGCCGATGGACGGCTGGTACGAGTGGGTGCCCGGTGAACCCGCCTCCCCGGGCGCCAAGGCGGGACCCAAGCAGCCGTACTTCATGAGCCTGCCGGGCGACCGCGGCCTGCTGATGGCCGGGCTGTGGGAGGCACGGCGCGACCCGGTCGACCCGTCCGTCACCCGGTTGTCGTGCACGATCCTCACCACCGAGGCGCTGGGCCCGCTGCGGCGGATCCACGACCGGATGCCGCTGGCCGTCCACCCGGACCTGGTGGCGGACTGGCTCGACCCCGCGGTGATCGGCGACCCGCGCGCGCTGGTCGACGGCGCGGGCGGGGATCTCGGGGAGTGGGCGGAGTCGGTGGAGATCCGCCCGGTCTCCCGGGCGGTGTCGAACGTCCGTAACGAGGGGCCGGAGCTCGTCCGGCCCGTCGACCCCACCGAGGGGATGTTGTTCTAGCGGGACGTCGTGACCGGCGCAGTCACCGCGCCGGTCAGCCGGACCAGCTCCGCGGGGTCGAGTTCGATCTCCCAGCCGCGCCGCCCGGCGCTGCACAGGACCGTGCGGTGACCGAGCGCGGAGGCGTCGATCACCGTGGCCAGGGGCCGCCTCTGACCGACGGGGGAGACGCCACCCACCACGTAGCCCGTGGTCTTCTCGGCGACGTCGACCGGCGCGAGCGTGGCCCTGCCGCACCCGAGCGCGGCGGCCGCGGCCTTGAGGTCGAGCGAGGACGTCACCGGCAGCACCGCCACCGCCAGGGCGACGCGGGAACCCGCCGGCGGCCGCCCGGTCGCCAGGACGAGGGTCTTGAGCACCCGGTCGGCGTCCACCCCCAGGCGCTCGCCCATCACGCGGGCGGCCTCGTCACCGTATGCGGTCTCGCCGCTCGTGTCGTAGGTGTGGATCTCGTGGGCGACGCCGGCGGCCCGCAGCGCGGCGACCGCGGGGGTCGCCGCGGCGCCGCCGCGTCCACCCGCCGCGGCAGCACCGCGTCCGCTCTTCCTGCCCACGATGGGCCAGCGTAGTGCCCGGGCGCTCCGGAATACGCGTGCGGCGGTCCGCGTTGTTCCTGGGCGAGTGCCCCGGGATGGTCCGGGGACGGGAAGGAGGGTGCGATGCGGACCGCGGTCCTCGACGCCCCGGATGTGCGGTTAGACTCCGGGACATCGACAGGTGAGGAGTTCCGGTTGCCGACCGAGTTGCAGCCCGACGAGGCCGACCAGCGCGCCGAGCAGTTCGAGGAGCTGGCCATGCCACTGCTCGACCAGCTGTACGGCGCCGCCTTGCGGATGACCAGGAATCCCGCCGATGCCGAGGACCTGGTGCAGGAGGCCTACGCCAAGGCGTTCGCGGGGTTCCACTCGTTCAAGCCGGGGACGAACTTCCGGGCCTGGATGCACCGCATCCTCACCAACGCCTACATCAACCACTACCGCAAGCGGCAGCGGCAGCCCGCGCAGTACCCGACCGACGAGATCACCGACTGGCAGCTCGCCGCGGCGGCCGAGCACACCTCGACGGGGCTGCGTTCTGCGGAGGTCGAGGCCATGGAGCTGCTGCCGGACGACGAGATCCGCGCGGCGCTGGCCGAGCTCCCCGAGGAGTTCCGTATGGCGGTCTACTACGCCGACGTCCAGGACCTGCCGTACAAGGAGATCGCCGAGATCATGGACACCCCCCTGGGGACCGTGATGTCACGTCTGCACCGCGGCCGCAAGCAGCTGCGGGAGCTCCTGCGCGATGTGGCCGCCGATCGCGGCTTCGGGCGTGACCGTGAGGAGGGGGCGAAGTGATGAAGGAGCACGATCCGCGCCTCGACGAGATCGACTGTCGCGCCGCGATGCGCGACCTCTCACTGCTCGTGGACCTCGAGTGCGATGACGCCTGCCGTTCGCGCCTCGAGCATCATCTCGCCGGCTGCCCGGACTGCCGGGAGATGTTCCTGTCGGAGCGTCGTCTCAAGGCAAAGCTCTCGAGCTCGTGTTGCGAGAAGGCGCCGTCGGGCCTGCGGGAGCGTCTCATGGTGGAGATCCGGCGCACGACGGTGACCACGACGGACGTCGACGGTACGACCGTCGTGCACCGGCGCACGACGGTGGAGCGGCGCGACCTCACCTGACAGGCCGGGCGGTCGACGTCACGGCCGCGCGGACACAGACGAAGGGGCGGGCACCTGTTCGGTGCCCGCCCCTTCGTCGTTCGCGCGTTCCTGAACTCAGCTGTTCGGACGCTTGCCGTGGTTGGCGTTCTTCTTGCGGCGATCCCGCCTCTTGCGGCCACGCTTGCCCATGGTCGCCTCCTTTCGTCGGTGTACAAGTCTTCCATGCGCGGGCCCGTGTGGTTGCATTGGAGGTGTCCGGGGGGCCGTTGTCGAGGAAGTAGAGGAACAATCCGTATGGCTGAACAGGTCCGTGCCGAGATGGTCGCGAACGTCATGGAGGTCGTCGCGGCGGTCGGCACCGAGGTCGCCGAGGGCGACACGATCGTGCTCCTCGAGTCGATGAAGATGGAGATCCCGGTGCTGTGTGAGACCTCCGGCACCGTGACCGAGGTGGCGGTGAACCCGGGGGACGTCATCCAGGCGGGTGACCTCATCGCGGTCATCGACTGACGGGTCTGATGCCCTCACTCCGAAGGCCGGCCCGTTCCCGTGGGGGAGGGGCCGGCCTTCGGCGTATGTGGTCCGTGTCAGACGGCGGTGCGGGTGCGGGCGCGGCGACGCTTGAGGGCGCGACGCTCGTCCTCGCTCATGCCACCCCAGACGCCGGCGTCCTGGCCGGACTCGAGGGCCCAGGACAGGCACTCGGCGGTGACGGGGCAGCGGTTGCAGACGATCTTCGCCTCGGCGATCTGCGCGAGGGCGGGCCCGGAATTGCCGACGGGGAAGAACAGCTCGGGATCCTCGTCGCGGCAGATGGCCTTGTGGCGCCAGTCCATGGGAACTCCTTTGATGTGAGACCGTGATCGGGTGCGCCGGGCAGCACGAACAACCGCCGTCCGCTCGTGGACATGTAGAATCCACTGGCGTACGTGCGTGATCGATGACACCCGGCTGGGTGCTGGGGGATCTGTACCCGCTCCGCGGGCTCGCTCCTGTCGGAGAGGCTCCCGGTTAAGGTGAGGCAAACACGGCGTGTCTGCGCTGTTACAAATGATCGTCCCACGAATTCATGACAAGTCAATACGTTTGAGTGCCTATGTGGTAAAGGTCACGCGGCTTGTCAAATCGGCGGAAAACCGCACACCAGAGGCTGTTATGACGTAACTGGACCACAGTCCGACCGAAGGTTTCGGTGGCGTGGCGGGACCCGCTTAGTCTGGAGAGGTGAACGTGAGACGACCAGATGACCGTGGTGTTCCGGCCGATCCCCGCACGGCGATCCCCACGCCGGTCCGCCTCGCCGGTTGGATCTCCTCGGCCCAGGGACTGATCGGTGTGGGAGTGGCCGTGATGCTGTTCGTCAGGGCGTTGGGCGGGCACCGCGAGGAGACCGTCGTCATCAGCGGCTATGGGACCGCGGTGTGGTTCGCGATTCTCGGCGGCGGGTTGTTGGCCGCCGGGATCGGGTTGCTCCGCGGTCGGCGATGGGGCCGTGGGCTCGTCGTGATCGCCGAGCTCCTGCTGCTGTTCGTCGCCTGGTACGTCGGGGTGGGGTCGGGTCAGTACCTCGCCGGCGTCGTCCTGGCGGTGGTGTGCGCGACGGCGCTGGTGTCGCTCTTCCGGCGCGACGCGGTCGAGTGGTACGCCGTGTGACCCTCCCGGAGCGACCCGGCCGGCGTCAGGCCAGCATCTTGTAGGCGTGGATCGCGCCGCCCCGGCGTTCGTAGAGGATGTCGCCGATCTGGGACAGGCCGGTCACGTCCTCCCCGCCGCCGGTAGAGGCGCCGCCCCCGGTAGAGAGTTCCTCGCCGGCGCCCTCGCCGGGCGCGACGGGCACCTGCCGGGTCCCGGCTCCTGTGCCGTGCTCGAGGAGGCGGAAGCCACCGGCGACGGGCACCAGGACCCAGTCGCGGGCGGTGGCCACATCGGGGTCGGGGGACCAGCCTCCGGTCAGGCCGGGCCCGGTGGTCGCCGGGGCCGTCCAGGAGTGCGCGCCGGTGACGGCGGAGAAGGCGTGCGTGGCGGTGCCGTCGAACCAGCGCGCCTGCGCGTCGTCGCCGGCCACGGTCCGCGGGTCGGGCTTGACGGCGGGCTCGGCGGGCAGCGGCAGGACCGGGGCGTAGTCGCGGGGGGCGGTGAACCACTCGACCGCCCAGTCGCCGCCCCGATCCGTCAGGGCGAGGACGCCGTCGTCGCTGACGTCGATGATCCACAGCCCGTCGGCGCCCGTGGTGTCGGAGGCGATCTCCTCGGGCTTGCGACTGTCCTCGGGCACCGTCTCGGACAGGGTCAGCCGGGCGGAGTCGTCGCCGGGGCAGCGTTCGGCGACGGCGAAGCGCTCGTCGGTGAGGTCGGCGGTCCCGAGGGCGCAGCCGGTGCGCGGCTGCATGCCCGCCTCCTGTGGCGCCTCGACGGCCCCGTACTCGACCGTGCGGACGAGGTCGTCGCGCCAGATCTCGAGCCGTTCGGGGCTGGACGCGAGCGCGTGCCGCCAGGTCGAGGTGAGCTGCATGGTGTCGGGGAAGGCGCTCTGGCGGGTGCTGCTGTACTGCTGGGTGGTCGGGTCGAGTGCGGTGACGTCGCTGCACCCGGCCGCGCCGTCGAAGGCGGCGGCGAGGATGTCGGCGTAGAACGTCGCCGCGCAGAGGGGCCCGGCGTGGGAGTAGGACCACGTCTGCTCGCCCGAACCGGCGTCCCGGCCGACGAGCGTGCCGTCGTCGGTGACGGTGACGAGGTTGCCCTTGGTGGTCAGGGGCGCGCCCGAATCCGCCGACGGGTGCGACCACAGGGCCTGGAGCGAGGTGGGTGGCGCGGTGGCGGGTCCGTAGACGGGCTGTCCGGCGTCGGCGGCGGAGAAGTCCGAGCGGGCGGCGCTCCCGGTGAGGAGGACGACCCCGGCCGCCACCGCCATGACGACGGTGATGGCGGCCGCGGTGACCAGGTCGCGCCGGGTCCGGCGTTCGGGGGGCACGCCCCGGCGTTGCCGGCGGCGGCCGGCGGGGGCGTCGTCGGATGCGCGCACGTGTGGCCTACGTGGTGCGGACGGCGGGTCAGTCCCGGCCGGCCTGATCGGGCGACGACGACGAGGGCCGGCGACGGCGACGGCGGCGCCGCGCGGGGGCGTCCCCCGAGGGGGCGGGGGAGTCCGCGTCACCGGATGCGGTGGGGGAGTCGGTGGCGGGGGCGGACGTCGAGGGCCCGTTCTCTCCGGCCCTGCCGCCGCGGGTGCGCCGGCGCGCCGGTCGCGATCCGGAGCCCGAGTCGCGGCCGGACCCCCGCGTGCCACGGTCGTCGGTGCGGCGGTCTGACCCGGTGCCGGTGGGGGCGCCGATCCGCCCTCCGGCGCTCTCGGGGATCCCGAGGTCGCTCCGCAGGTGGGGGGAGGTGGAGTAGGTCTCGGCGGGCTCGCCGAAGTCGAGCCCGAGGGCCTTGTCGATCAGGCCCCAGCGGGGCAGGTCGTCCCAGTCGACGAGCGTGACCGCGACGCCCGTGCGTCCGGCGCGTCCGGTGCGGCCGATGCGGTGGACGTAGGTCTTCTCGTCCTCGGGGCACTGGTAGTTGATGACGTGGGTGACGTCGTCGACGTCGATGCCGCGGGCCGCGACATCGGTGGCGACGAGAACGTCGACGTCACCGGAGCGGAACGCCTTGAGCGACTTCTCGCGCGCGCCCTGGCCGAGGTCGCCGTGGATCGCGCCCACGCGGAAGCCCCGCTCGGCGAGGTCGTCGGCGAGCTTCTGGGCGGTGCGCTTGGTGCGGCAGAAGATCATGGTGGCCCCGCGGCCGTCGGCCTGCAGGATGCGCGCCACGACCTCGGGCTTGTCCAGCGAATGGGCCCGGTAGACGTGCTGGGAGGTGTTCTCGTGGGTCGCCCCGGAGTCGGCGGCCTCGGCGCGGATGTGCGTGGGCTTGGTGAGGAACGTGCGGGCCAGGGTGATGATCGGCCCCGGCATGGTGGCGGAGAAGAGCATGGTCTGCCGCTTCTCGGGCACCATGCGCAGCAGCTTCTCGATGTCCGGCAGGAAGCCCAGATCGAGCATCTCGTCGGCCTCGTCGAGGACCAGGGCCTCGACCTTGCCGAGCACGAGCTTGGACTGGTTGGCCAGGTCGAGCAGGCGCCCGGGGGTGCCCACGACCACGTCGACGCCCTTCTCGAGCGCCTCCGTCTGCTGCTCGTACGGGGTGCCGCCGTAGATCGCGAGGACCTTGAGCGGTCGGGTGCCCGAGTCGGTGGGCGCGGTGAGCCCGGTGGCGGCGATCTTGAGGTCCTGGGTGACCTGGAGGCACAGCTCGCGGGTGGGGACGATCACCAGTGCGCGGGGGGTGCCGTCGAGCTCACGGGTCGCCTCGCCGGTGGAGATGCGGTGCAGGAGCGGGACGCCGAACCCGTAGGTCTTGCCCATTCCGGTGCGGGCCTGACCGATGAGGTCCGAGCCGGCCAGGGCGAGCGGCAGGGTGAGTTCCTGGATCGCGAACGTGTGGGTGATCCCGCGCTCGGCGAGGGCGGTGACGATCTCGGGTCGGACGCCGAGCTCGGCGAAGCTGGGGGAGGAGTCGGAGGACGGGGCGTCGACGACCGCGGTCGTCGTGGCCATGCCGTCTACGTCTTCTGTGGTGACATCTGTGGTGGACAGGGCGGTGCCTTTCTCGTCTCGCGCGCGGATGGTGTCGGGCCGTCGGAGTTCGGCCTCGCGAGCGGGGCGCGCGCACATTTCCACGGGACCCGCCGTACCCGACGCCGGTGTGGCCGGGCGCGGAGAGTGGTCCACGTGCGCCCATCCTATCCCGTACCGCCGCCCCGGGCGGGGCTCGGGCTAGCCTGGGTCGCACGCATCATCGATGACGGCGTGACATGCGCCTACGACGAGAAGGGCAGGCACCGTGGAGGTCAAGATCGGCATCGCCGACAGCAACCGTGAGCTCGTGTTCAAGACCGGGATGGAGCCCGACGACGTGCACACGCGCGTCGAGGCGGCCCTGACCGCGGACGCCAAGGGAATCCTCGAGCTCGAGGACGAGAAGGGCCGTCGCTACCTCGTGTCGACCGACCGGGTGGCGTATGTGGAGATCGGCGAGTCCGCCCGGCGACCGGTGGGCTTCCTGTCCTGACGCCGGCCGCCGCCCGTCCGCCGAGCGTCCGCGCTCCCGGGCGGGCGGACCGCGCGCGGCCCGGGGTCAGGCCCCGGGCGTGGGCCGGTCACCGGCGTGACGCGGGATCTTCGACAGGCCGCCCCAGCACAGGGTGACCGTTGTCGAGACCGCGTCCTCGCGGGGGATCGGTCGACCGGCGTCGAGCCAGTGGCCGGCGCTGACCCGGCTGGCCCCGACCAGTCCGACGGCGAGCAGGCGCGACCGGTGCACGTCGAGGCCGGAGTCCCCCCGCACCAGGTCGTGCACCGCGTCGATGCACCCCTCGGTCGCCCGGTCGAGTTCGCGGCGGACGTCCTCGTCCCCGGACTCCGAGTAGAAGACCAGTCGGAAGCCCCGGGTGTCGTTGTCGGCGTAGGCGAAGAACGTGTCGACGGCCGCCTCGACGCGGCGGCGGTTGTCGGAGGTCGAGTCGAGCGCGGCCCGGATTCGGCCGAGCAGGGCGTCCACGTGGTGGCGGAGGACCTCGATGTACAGGTCGCGCTTGGAGTCGAAGTGTTGGTACAGCACCGGCTTGGACACCCCGGCGAGGACGGCGATGTCGTCCATCCCGGAGGCGTGGAAGCCCTGCTCGACGAACACCGTGCCGGCCGCGTCGATCAGTTGGCTGCGCCGCGCGCCGCGGGGGAGCCGGGCCGCTCGGGCGCGGCCCGGGGCGGCCGGGACCGGTCCGTCCGGGCTCGTCATCTGGTGGCTCCTGTCCGCCCGGGCGAGAGTCGACAGCGGCCGGGCCAGACGGACAATACCTGCCCCTGTGGAGTGCGGCGGGACGCGCCTCACCCGGTATGTGGGATCGTGGAGACCGTGATCGGCAGCGGCCGATCGTCAGCGGACGTGGAGGTGTACGGATGAGCGACGGCCGTCGTCGGACGCCGGCCGGTGCGGAACCCGGTGCGCGTCAGCGGGCACCGTACTATCCGCCGCATTGTGAGCCACTGCGCGCGCCGTGGGACCCGGAGGAGTCGACCCCGGGCCGTCGCCGGTCGGTGCCCGGTTCCCGGGACCATCTGCGCAAGCAGACGCCGGTCGGGCGGTTCTTCGCCACGTGGGGCTGGCGCGCGTACGCGATCCCGGTGCTCGTGGTGCTCACCGCGCTCGTGATCGCCGACGCCGTCGTCTCGCCGGACGCACGGCCGGACGACGGGGCCGTGCGGGCGCAGGAGACGCCGGCGGTCGTCGGGGCGCCCGCGGCCGGCGAGGTGCCGCCCAGCGGCGAGCTGCCCGAGGGCGGCCCGTTCGTCGAGGCCGCCGGTGGGGACTTCCGGCTGGTGCCCGGCGGGACCGACCCGGTGGGGCGGCCGACGGCGGAGCAGTTCACCTACACGGTGGAGGTCGAGAACGGGATCGACACGGTCGATTTCGGCGGGGACGACTCGGTCGCCCGCATGATCGACGCCACCCTGGCCAACCCCAAGAGCTGGACGGCCGACGGGGCCGTCGCCTTCCAGCGCATCACCCGTGGCGAGCCCGCGTTCCGCGTCTCGCTGACCAGCCCTATGACCGTCCGCGAGAACTGCGGGTACGACATCGAGCTCGAGGCGAGTTGTTACAACTCGGCCACGGGGCGTGTGTACCTCAACCTCGCGCGCTGGGTGCGGGGCGCGCGGTCCTTCGAGGGCGACATCGGCTCCTACCGGCAGTACCTCGTCAATCACGAGGTCGGCCACGCGATCGGCTTCCCGGCGCACGAGCCGTGCCCCGCGGACGGCGCGCTGGCGCCGATCATGATGCAGCAGACGTTCGGGGTGAACAACAGGGAGATCCACCGGTTGGATCCCGAGGGCGTGGTCCCGGACAACGACGACACGTGCCGGTACAACGCGTGGCCGTTCCCCGACGGCGCGCCGGTGGCGCGATGAGCGCCGTGGGAGGGTCGGCGGACCGGTCGCTGCCGCCGCTGGTGGACCCGGTGCCCGAGCTGAGCGCGGAGGAGCGGGCGCGGTACTCGCGGCACCTGTTGCTCGGGGCTATCGGCGACGAGGGGCAGCGGCGCCTGCGCGCCGCGTCGGTGTTCGTCGTGGGCGCGGGTGGCCTGGGCGCGCCGGTGCTCATGTACCTCGCCGCAGCCGGCGTCGGGCGGATCACGGTCGTCGACGACGACGAGGTGGACCTCGGCAACCTGCACCGGCAGGTGATCCACTCCGTGGGGGCGGTCGGCCGGCCGAAGGTGGACTCGGCCCGGGACCGGCTGGCCGAGCTGGCGCCCGGCGTCCGGGTCGACGCGGTGCACGCCAGGCTGGACGCGCTGAACATCGGGTCCCTGCTCGAGGGACACCACCTGGTGATCGACGGCAGCGACAACTTCGCGACTCGGTACCTGGTCTCCGACGCGTGCGAGATCGCCGGGATCCCGCTCATCTGGGGGACGATCGACCGGTTCCGGGCACAGCTGGCCGTGTTCTGGTCCCGCCCGCCCGCACCGGCCGAGGCGGTGACCCTGCGGGACCTGTATCCCGCGCCGCCGCCCGCGGGCTCGGTGCCCAGCTGCGCCGAGGCCGGGGTCGTGGGCGCCCTGTGCGGCACGGTCGGGTCGATGATGGCGATGGAGGCCGTCAAGCTCGTCACCGGTGCCGGGCGGCCCCTGCTCGGCCGCCTCGTCCTCATGGACCTGCTCGAGTCCACCAACCGGACGGTGACGGTGCGCCCGGACCCGTCGCGCGAGCCGGTCACCGAGCTGCCGGACGGCGCCGGGGACGTCTCCTGCGAGGTCCCGGATCCCGGGCTGTCGGGGGTGCCGACCGTGTCCGCGACCGACCTCGCGGCGGAGCTGGCCGGGTCGGGACCGACCGGGTCGCCCGGGCCCGACGCGGCGGCACCGGTGCTGGTGGACGTCCGCGGTGCCGGCGAGAGGTCGATCGCGAGGATCGACCCGTCGGTGTGGGTGCCACTGGACTCGGTCGCCGAGGTCGCCGGTGACCCGACGGGCGTCCTCGGCCGGGCGGCCGAGCGCGGTCCGCTGGTCGTGTACTGCAAGTCCGGGGTCCGGTCAGCGCGCGCCGCGGCGACGCTGTCCGCCGCCGGTTTCCCCGGCGTCCGGTCGCTCGCGGGCGGCATCGACGCGTGGACACGCGACGTGGACCCGTCCCTGCCCGGGTATTGACTTTCGGGGTGGGTACCGTGGTCGACGTGAACGACGTGACCGTCCCCGAGCACGTCCGCGGCGCCTTCGGCGTGGCGGAGGGCACGGCCTCCCCCGTGGTCGCCGGTTCCGGCACGGGCTGGCTGGTCCCCGCGCCGGGCGGCGCCGTGGTGTTGCGCCCCGTCGCGGACACGGCACTGGCCAACTGGTCCGCCCGGGTGCGGGAGGAGCTCGACCTCACCGGACTGCGTGTCTCGTTGCCGGTGCGGTCCCGCGACGGTCGGCACGTCGTCAGCGGGTGGCGCGCCGACCGGGCCGTGTCCGGTCGACCCGAGGCGCGTGCGGACGAGACCATCGCGTGGTCGGCCAGGATCAACGCCGCCCTCACCCAGGTCGAGCGACCCCGACTGGTCCGTCGGCCAGCCACGCGACCGTGGTCCGAGACCGACCTGTTCTCGTTCGCCGAGGCCGCCGCCTGGGACGGCGATCCCGAACACGATCTGGCCCCCGGGATGGAGGACCGGGGCACCCCGTTCGCCACCCACCGCGCGGCCGCCCTGCTCGGCGCCACCGGGCTCATCCGGCACCGCCGCCCGGTCGCGGGCACCGGTGCGGGCGTCGTGCACGGTGACCTCGCCCGGGGCCTGCTCTTCGACGCCTCCGCCGAGCCGGCGCTGTCCGACGTCGTGCCCTACGCGCGGCCGGCCTCGTGGTCGGCGGCGGTCGTCGCCGTGGACCACCTGTCCTGGGGCACGGTCGACGCCGGCGTCCTCACCCGCTGGCGGCACCTCGAGCACTGGCCCCAGATGGTGCTGCGCGCGGCGGTCTTCCGCCTCGCGGTGCACGCGTTGCACCCGGGATCCAAGCCCGCGGCGATGGACGGGCTCCAGGCCATGGCCCGGCAGGTCGGCGAGCTCGTCGCGGACACCGCCGCGTGAACACCCGCTCACCGCGGGCGGGATCCCGCCGTGACGCCGTCACGTTCCCTCTCGTCGCGTTCGTCGGCGTCGTCCTCGTCTCACTGAACCTGCGCACCGCCGTCACCTCGCTCAGCCCCCTGCTCGGGGTGATCGACGCCGAGATCGGCCTCGGCGCCGCCGGCATGGGCCTGCTCGGCATGATCCCCACCCTGATGTTCGCCGTCTGGGGAGTGCTCACGCCGATGGTCCTCAGGCGGGTGGGCCTCGAACTGCTCACCGTGCTGGCGATGATCGCCGCCGCGGTGGGGCAGGTGATCCGGGCCCTCGCGCACGACCCGTGGCTGATGGGCGCGGGGTCTCTCGTGGCCCTGGCCGGGATGGGCATCGGCAACGTCGTGGCCCCGCCCCTGGTCAAGAAGTACTTCCCGAGGCACGTGGCCGCCGTGAGCATGGCCTACATCACCGGCCTGCAGCTGGGCACCGTGGTGCCGGCGCTCGTGGCCGTGCCCGTCGAGGAGGCCGCCGGGTGGCGGGTCTCCATCGGCTGGTGGGCGGTGCTGGCGGTCGTCGCGACCGTGCCGTGGGTCGTCGAGATCCTGCGCCCGGGCACGCCGACCGACGCCCCGCGGCCCGCCGCCGGCACCCCGACCGACGCCCCGCGGCCCGCAGCCGGCACGCCGACCGCGGCCGCGCCGGCCCGCCGCATCCGCCCGTGGCGCTCGCCCGTCGGCGTGGCGCTCGCCCTGTTCTTCGGCACGAACTCCCTGTGCACCTACGCGTTCTTCACGTGGCTCCCGGCCGTGGCGGAATCGATCGGCATGACGCGCGCGGAGGGCGGCCTCGCCCTGGCGGTGTACTCGGCGATCGGACTCGTCGCCGCCCTGGCCGTCCCCTACATCGCGGGCCGGTTCGAGGACCCGTACGCCGTCGTCGTCGTCTCCGTCGTGTCCTACCTGGGGGCCTTCGCCGGCCTGCTCTGGGCGCCCGACCTCGCCCCGTGGCTGTGGATCTGCCTGCTCGGCGTGGGGCCCAGCACGTTCCCGCTCTGCCTGACCCTGATCAACCTCCGCACCCGCACGCAGGCCGGCTCGGCCGCGCTGTCCGGCTTCTCGCAGGGCGTCGGGTACACGGCCGCGTGCCTCGGTCCCATCGTGTTCGGGATGCTGCTCGACGGCCCCGGGCTGGCGTCCGGCCTGGCGTTCCTCACCGTGGTGCTGCTCCTCATGCTGATCGTGTCACGGACCGCGTGCCGGCCGAACATGCTCGAGGACACCCTCCGCTGACGGTCGGCCGTCCCACCCGGCCGGTCACTCCGGGCGGGGGTGCGGTGTCGGAGTGGTGTGGTCTCATCGAGCCGTGACAGCGCCCGCCCCCACCCCGCTCCCGACCGACACCGGCCGGACCGACACCGGCTCGACCGACACCGGCTCGACCGACACAGGCCGGACCTGGCCGGCCGGTCTGGACGACCTCGTCGGCCGTGACTGGACCGCCACCCGCGCCGGCCGGCAGGACCGGTGGGTCGTCCGCGGCGGACCGGGCAGCGGCAAGACCTCGCTGATTGTCGACGTGGTCCGCGCCGCGGTGGCCGGCGGTGTGGGAATGGACGGCGTGCTCGTGCTCACGGGTTCGGCCACCGCGTCCGCCGCGCTGCTCGAGGAGGCCACCCGCGGGATGCCCCCGGAGTTCGTGGTGGGCACCGACGCGCCGGTACGGACGGTCCACTCGCTCGCTCACGCCGTGGTGCGGCTCGCCGCCGCCCGGGCCGACGCCCCGCCGCCGAGGCTGCGCACCGGCGCGGAACACGACGCGCTGGTGCGCGAGACCCTGCTCGGAGAACTGTCGGACGGGGCGCCGCACTGGCCCGAACAGATGCGACCCGCGCTGTCCACGGTCGGGTTCGCGCGCGAGCTGCGTGACCTGCTGCTGAGGTCGCTCGAGCGGGGGATCGGGCCCCGCGAGCTCGCGCGGCTCGGCAGCACGGCGGGCCGGCCTGCCTGGGTGGCCGCCGCCGGCTTCTTCCGCCGACACGAGGAGCAGATGGCGCTGCGGTCGGGGGTGCGGAGCGCCCAGTCGGACGTGCCGGAGGCCCTCAACGCCGCCGAGCTGGTGGGCGCCGCGCTGGACGCGCTGACTGCCGACCCGGAACTGCGCGAGATTTTCCGCTCCCGGCGCCTCGTGGCCGTGGACGACGCCCATCACCTCGATCCGCTGGCCGCGGAGTTCGTCGCGACGGTGGGCGGCGGCGCGGACGTCCTGCTCGTCGTGGAGGACGGCGACCAGTCGGTCTTCCGGTTCCGCGGTGCCGACGGCGGCCTCGCGCGCGCCGTGGTCGACCAGGGCGGTCGCGCGGTCGACCTGCCGGTCGGCCACCGCATGTCCCCGGCCGTCACGGCGGTCGCCGCGCGGATCGCCTCCCGCCTGCCCGGGGCCGCCCGCCACCGGCCCCGGGAATCGGCCGGTGGACCGGAGGGGAAGGTGGGCATCGGGGTCGCCGGGTCGGCCGCCTCGGAGGCCGCCGTCGTCGCCGACTTCCTGCGCCGCCGGCACGTCCTGGACGGCATCGACTACGGCGAGATGGCCGTGGTGACCCGCTCGCTTCCGCGTGTGGCCGACGCCCTGCTGGCCGCGCTGGACGCGGCCGGCGTCCCGGTCGTCGACGCCGGCGCCGAGATCCCGCCGGCCCACGACCCCGTCGCCTCGGCACTGCTCCTACTGGTGCGCTCGGCGCTCGAGGGTGCCGCGGGCAGCGACGCCGAGCGGATCCTGGCGCTCCTGTCGGGGCCGATCGGCCGCGCGGACGCCGTGGCCATGCGTCGCCTCCGTCGCGGCCTGCGCCGGTCGGGGATCGGCGGGACCGAACCCAGCGCCGAGACCCTGCGACGTCTCGTCCTGGCGGACGAGGACGCCCTCCCGCCCGGGCTCACCGCGGTCGAGCTCGCCCCCGTCACCCGGGTCCGCCGCGCGCGCCGGGCCGTGGAGGCCGAGCTGCGCGCGGGAGGGACCGCCGAGGAGGTCCTCTGGGCCGCGTGGACGGCCTCCAGGCTGGAGCGCCGCCTCGTCCGGCAGGCGGTGGCCGCCGACCCCTGGTCGCGGTCCGCGGACCGGTCGCTCGACGCGGTGGTGTCCCTGTTCGATCACGCCGCCGACTTCGTGGACCGGGTCCCCGGCGGCTCGGTGGGCCTGTTCTGCGACGTCGTCTCGGGCGAGGACCTGCCCGCGCCCCGGCGCGCCGACACTCGCGCGCGGGGCGGCGCGGTGAGCGTGTTGTCCGCGCACGCCGCGGTGGGCCGGCAGTGGCGGGCGGTCGCGGTGTGCGGCGTCCAGGACGGTGTCTGGCCGGCGCCCCGCCGCCGGTCCGGTCTGCTGGGCGTCGACGAGCTGGTCGACCTGACGGAGATCGCCGGGGACGGACCGGTGCCGTCCGAGGCGGAGCGGGCCGTGTCCTCCGCGGCCGCCCGGTCGGCCGAGGAGCGCCGCCTGTTCTACGTCGCGTGCTCCCGCGCCAGCGAGCACCTGCTCGTCACCGCCGTGGAGTCACCCGAGGAGGGCGACGTCGCCCCCTCCCGCTTCGTCGACGAGATCGCCGACCTTGCGACCACCGCCACGGCGGTCGCGTCCCCCGGCGCCCCGGTGGGCCCGTTCCGCCACGCGCCCGCCGTGTTCTCCCTGCCGCACCTGGCGGTGGATCTCCGGGCCGCGCTCCACGACCCGTCGACCGACCCCGCCGACGCGCGTCACGCGGCCGGCCTGCTCGCCGGTCTCCGCGACGCCGGGGTGGGGGAGGCGGACCCGCGCACGTGGTTCGGCGCCACCGAGCCCTCCACGGACGCGCCGCTCACGCCCGACTCGCCCGACCGACCGATCGCGGTGCTCTCGCCCTCCGGATTCGGTGCCCTCGAGGAGTGCCCGCTGCGGTGGTTCCTGCAGTCGGTCGGAGGAGACTCGTCCGACTCCGGATCGGCTGCCCCGCTCGTGCGGGGGTCGGCCGTGCACGCCCTGACCCAGGCCGTCGAGGGCGGCATCGACGAGGACACGATCCGCTCGACCGTCCGCCGGCGCGCCGAGGCGCTGACCCTGTCCCGCGGGTGGTTCGCCGAGCGCGGGGCGGAGACGATGGTCGAGATGGCCGAGACGTTCCGCAGATGGCGCTCGTCCACCCGCGATGGGTTCACGACCGCCGCGGTCGAGGAGCCGTTCGAGTTCGACGCTGGCGGCGGGGTGCGGGTCCGCGGGCGGATCGACAGGCTCGAAGCAACCTCCGCGGGGCAGGTCGTCCCCGTCGACGTGAAGACCTCGGCCGCGGCGGCCAGCAAGAAGGACGCCGCGGTCAACCCGCAGCTGGCCCTGTACCAGCTCGCGGTAGCCCGGGGGGCGGTCGCCGCCGCGGCCGGTCGCGAACCCGGAGGGGGCCTCCTGCTCTATCTGGCCGGCCGTGAGGGGCGGATGCCGACCGAGCGGGCGCAGGACCCCCTCGGGGCCGACGGCGCCGAGGCCCTGGTCGTCCGTGTGCAGGAGGCCGGCCGCGCGACCGTCGGCCCCGGCTACACCGCGCGCGTGGGCCGGTGGTGCGAGCACTGCAGCGTCAGATCAAGCTGCCCCGCGCAGCCCGAGGGGAAGCAGGTGATCGGGTGACCGCGTCGATCGACCCCGCCGCCATCGCCGACGCGCTCGGCATCCATCGACCCACCCCCGAGCAGGCCGAGGTGATCGCCGGGCCGACCGAACCCACGCTCGTGTTGGCCGGGGCGGGCGCCGGTAAGACGGAGACCATGGCGGCCAGGGTCGTGTGGCTGGTGGCCAACGGGTACGCGCGACCGGGGGAGATCCTCGGCCTGACCTTCACCCGTGAGGCCGCCCAGCAGTTGTCCAGACGGATACGCCGCCGCCTGGACGCGCTCGCCCGTAGCGCGCTGTGCTCCGGGCCCGGCGCGGACCCCGCGATCGCCGAGGCGATCCGCACCGAGGACCCGCAGATCTCCACCTACCACGCCTTCGCCGGCACCCTGCTCGGCACCTACGGCCTGCTCGTACCCGTCGAACCGGACTCGCGGCTGCTCACGCCCACCGCCGCCTTCCAGCTCGCCCACGACGTGGTGTCGAGGTGGGAGAGTCCGCTGACCACGGGGTCGAATCCCGGCACGGTGACCCGCGACGTGCTGGCCCTGGCCGGGCAGTTGTCCGACCACCTGGTCACCACCGACGACCTGCGCTCGCACCCCGACCTGATCACGACCCTCATCGCGACCCTCCCGCCCGGGCCGCGGCAGAAGGCGACCCCCACCGCGTGGCTCGGGAGGACCGCCGAGATCCAGGGCCACCGGGAGGAACTCGCGGACCTGGTGGACGCGGTCACGGCCCACATGCGGGCGGAGTCGGCGCTCGACCACGCCTCCCAGATGGCCCTGGCCGCCACCGTCGCCCGCGACCACCCCTCGGTCGGGCTCGCCGAGCGCCGCGCGTTCCGCGTGGTGCTGCTCGACGAATACCAGGACACCGGGCACTCCCAGCGTGTCCTCCTGTCCTCGCTGTTCGGTGCCGGGGCCGACCCGGCCCCGGCCGTGACCGCCGTCGGTGACCCCATGCAGTCCATCTACGGGTGGCGGGGGGCGTCGGCCTCCAACCTCGACCGCTTCCGCGAGGACTTCCCGCTGCCCGGGGGCCGCCCCTCGCACCTGAGGGAACTCACGACCTCGTGGCGCAACCCGCCCGAGGTCCTCACCCTGGCCAACCGGATCACCGCGCCGCTGCGCGACCGGCCCGGATCCATCCCGGTTCCCGAACTCCGGGCCCGGCCCGGGGCCGAGCCCGCGGACCTCAGGGTCGCGCTGCTCGACACGGCGGAGGACGAACGCGAGTGGCTCGCCGACACCCTCGCCGACAGGTACCGAGCGGCGGAGGGGGCCGGCCGCGTACCGACCGCGGCGGTCCTCGTGCGTCGTAACGGCGACTCCGCCGCGATCGCCGAGGCCCTCGAGGCCCGCGGCCTACCGGTCGAGATCGTCGGCGTCGGCGGGCTGCTCGACGTGCCCGAGGTCGCCGACGTCGTCGCCCTGCTCACCGTGGTCGCCCGCCCGGGCGCCGGCCCCGCGCTGCTGCGACTGCTCAGCGGCTCCCGGTTCGCGCTCGGCGCGGCCGATCTCGCCGCCCTCGCCCGGCGCGCGTCCCGGCTGTCCCTGCGCAGACCCGCGTCCGCGACGGGGGCCGTCTCCGACCCCCGCGAACTCGATGACCTCCTCGACGCCCTCGCCCGCGGCGAGGAGACGGACTCGGCCGGACTGGCCGATGCGCTCGCCGACCCGGGCCCGGAGGACCAGTACAGCCCCGCCGGCGCGCAGCGCATCAGCGAACTCGCGGCCATCATCTCCGGGCTCCGCGCCCGCTCGTCCGCGCCACCCGCGCGGCTCGTCGCGGCCGCCGAACAGGCCCTCGGGCTCGACGCCGAGGTCCGCCTGCGCCAGCGCGCCGGCCGTGGCGAGGCCCGCGAACAACTCGACGCGCTCCAGGAGGTGGCCGCCGGCTTCCGGCCCGAGCGCGGAACCGGGCTGGACGCGTTCCTGGCCTACCTCGACCTCGCCCGCTCCGTCGACGGCGGGCTCGCCCGCGGTGAGGTCGCCTCCAGGCCCGGACGGGTGCAGATCCTCACCGTCCACTCGGCCAAGGGCCTCGAATGGGAGATCGTCGCCGTGCCGCACCTGGCGGACGGCGTCTTCCCCTCCGGCCAGCCACCGCAGACCTCCGTCCGCACCGCGACCCAGCTGCCCGAGCAGCTGCGGGGCGACCGCGAGACCGAGGACAACCCTGGAGGGGTGCCGGTCCCGCGACTCGACGGCGTGACCGACCGCAAGTTGCTGGAAGAGGCGTTGGGGACACACATCAAGCGGGTCGAGCGGCGCTCCCTCGACGAGGACCGCCGGCTGTTCTACGTCGCGGTCACCCGGGCCGAGCAGACGCTGCTGCTGTCCGGGTCGCACTGGCTGGGATCCGCCACCACACCCAAGGGGCCGTCGGAGTTCCTCGGGGACGTGCTCGACGCGTGCGGGGGAGAACCACCGCTCGGGGTGATCGACCACCTCGTCGTCACACCCTCTCCCACGAACCCCGCCACCGCGGGCACCGTCGAGGCGACCTGGCCCCGCGAGGCCGCGCCCGACCGCCTCGCCGCCGCGCGGGCGGTGGGGACGGCCGACCCCGTGGACCCCGAGGCCCAGGCGCCACCGGAGTCGGGCCCCGCCCGGCGCTGGCACCTGGCCGCGGCGTCCCTGCTCGCCGACGCGCGGCGGGCCGCGCAGCGCCGCGACGAGGTGCACCTCCCGCGCCGTCTCACCGCCGGGGAGATCGTCGCCATGGCGACCGACCCCGCCGAGTTCGCCGACCGCCTCCGCCGGCCCGTGCCCTTCCGCCCGGACCGGTTCGCGCGGCGCGGCACCAGGTTCCACGCCTGGCTCGAGCACCGCTACGGCGCCACCCACCTGCTCGACATCGACGACCTACCCGGCGCCGGCGACCAGGGTGCCGTCGACGGATTGTCCGAGGCCGACCTCACCGCCCTCCAGCAGGCGTTCGAGGCGTCGCGGTGGGCGAGGATGACGCCCGACGCCGTCGAGGTGCCCTTCGAGGTCGGCCTGGGCGGACACCTCCTGCGCGGACGGATGGACGCCGTGTTCGCCGACGGCGACGGATGGATCGTCGTGGACTGGAAGACCGGGCGTATGCCCGCGGAACGGGACATGCCCGCCGTCGCCCTCCAGTTGGCGGTCTACCGGTACGCGTGGGCGAAGGTCGTCGGGGCCCGCCTGGGGCGGACCGTTGAGCTGGGGTCCGTCCGCGCCGCGTTCCACTACGTGCGCTCCGGGCGGACCCTCGAACCGGCGGACCTGCCCGACGCCGAGGAACTGCTGCGTATCCTCTCCGAGGGCCCCGGCCGGGGCCGGTTGTTGTCCGAAAGCGGTCGATAGGCGACGATTCTCCTCGGTGACGACGGGCCCAGCGGGGGCCCGCCCGCGGGAACGGAGTCCCATGGTCGAGAAACGCGCGTTGGCGTCGCGGTTCCGCGGCAACGATCCACTCGACGAGAGTCCCGACCACACCCTGGTGGGCGTCGTCAGCATCCCCGAGAACGTCGGAAGCCCGTGGCGGCTGATCGGCAAGCGGGTCCTGATGGCCCTCGTCGCGCTCTGTCTGGGAGTGCTCGTCGTGTGGACCGACCGCGGCGGCTACACCGGAGGTGGCGGGCCGAACGGTGAGATGACGCTGATCGACTGCTTCTACTACGCCACCGTCTCGCTCTCGACGACCGGCTACGGAGACATCACCCCTATCACGCAGCAGGCACGACTGATCAACACGCTCGTCGTCACGCCCCTGCGCCTGGTGTTCCTCATCCTGCTCGTCGGCACCACCCTCGCCGTTCTCACCGAACAATCCCGTCAGGCCCTGAAGATCCAGCGTTGGAGGAGCGTCGTGCGCAACCACACCGTCGTCGTCGGCTACGGCACCAAGGGCAGGTCGGCCGTCGCCGCCATGCTCGCCGACGAGATCGCCCCCGACGACGTCGTCGTCGTGGATACCGACCCCCAGGCGCTCAAGGCAGCGGCCGCTCACGGACTCGTCACCGTCCACGGGTCGGCGACCCGGTCGGACGTGCTCAAACTGGCCGGGCTCACCCGCGCCTCCGCCGTCGTGGTGGCCACCAACTCCGACGACACCGCGGTGCTGGTCACGCTCACCGCCCGCGAACTGGCGCCCCACGCCAAGATCGTCGCGACCGTCCGCGAGAGCGACAACAAGCACCTGCTCAAGCAGTCCGGCGCCGACTCCGTCGTCGTCTCCGCCGAGACCACCGGTCGCCTGCTGGGACTGGCCACCATCACCCCGACCGTCGTGGGGATGATGGAGGACCTGCTCACGCCCGACGAGGGCTTCTCGATCGCCGAGCGCCGTGTGGAGGAGTCCGAGGTCGGCGGCTCGCCGCGGCACCTGGCCGAACTCGTGCTGGGCGTGGTGCGTAAGGGGCAGCTGCTCAAGGTCAACGAGCCGGAGGCGGACGCGCTGGAGGCCGGCGACCGGCTGCTCTACATCCGGATGGTCGCGGGCTGATCCCCGAGTCGGCGCCGTCCGGCCGGTCCGCAGGACTACGCTGATCGGCGCCCCTCACGACCGGCGAAAAGGACTCCTCACGATGCCGCTGGACTTCACCCTGGACTCCGATCCCGTGCTGTCGGTGGCCGCGCCCGACCGGGCGGCCCCCCTCCGGCAGGACGCGGACGGACTGGCCACGGGATGGGCCTCGGCGCGGATCATGAGGGTCGACCGGCGAAACCGGTTCGCGACCGAACCCACCGCGGGGGACCGCAAGCGGATCCGGCTCGAGCCGGCCCTCGACCACGCCGACCGACTGCCCGAGGACGCGGTCTTTCTCGGACGCACCGACGACGCCCGGCACATCTGGGCCGTGCCCGTCGACGAACTGCCCGACAGCCCCGCCGTGAGCAACCTACGCGCGTGCGGGGCGGACCTGGTCGAGGGCGACGGATCGCTGGCCGCGCAGGCCATGGCCCTTCTCGGGTGGCACCGCGACAACGTCAGGGGCCGGCAGCCGGACCACCACCCGCGTCGGAAGGAAGCGGGGTGGGCCATCGAGGACCCCTTTCACGGCGGGCTCGAGTACCCGCGGACCGATCCCGCCGTGATCTGCCTCGTCCACGACGGCGGCCGGCAGGTCCTCCTCGCGCGGCAACCGGTGTGGCCGGCGGGGATGTACTCGCACGTGGCCGGCTTCGTCGAGGCGGGCGAGTCCCTCGAGGGATGTGTGCGCCGGGAGGTCGCCGAGGAGGTCGGTGTGGTCGTGGACCGCGTCCGCTACCTGGGCAGCCAGCCCTGGCCGTTCCCGCGCTCGCTCATGGTCGGGTTCCAGGCCGTGGCGGACCCGGAGGCGCCGATCCTGCTCGAGGACGAGGAGATCAGCGAGGCCGCCTGGTTCGACGTCGATCAGGTCAGGGATGCGCTGGCCGGTCGCGGCGATCTCATGGTCGCGCCGCCCGTGTCCATCGCGCACGTCATGCTGCGGTCCTGGGTGGCGGCCGTCGACCGCGACGGCGGGGCCTGACGCGAGGGGGCGCCGTCGGCCGTGTCCCGGGCCGGCGGCGCCCCGTGTACCGGGCCTACCGCGCCTCAGGCGCCGGCGAGCTCGGCGAGCTTCGCGCGCACCTGGGAGGCCGGAGGGTTGGTGGCCGTGGTGCCGTCCGAGTACAGGGCCGTGGGCACGACCCGGTTGCCGCCGTTGACGCTCTCGACGAACGCGGCCGCCTCGGCGTCGGCGTCCACATCGATCTCCGTGTAGCCGATCTCCTTCTCGTCCAGCAGCTTCTTCAGCCGCGTGCAGAACGGGCACCACGAGGTGGTGTACAGGGTCAGGGCGTCGTTGGTCGTCACATCGCTCATGACGGGGTGTAACGCCCTCGCCGGTGGGAATCATCCCCGGGGGAGGCCCGCGGCGAGGTGTCCGACCCGGATGCCACGATGGGGGCGTGAGTGACACGGGGCGCGGCGGCCATGAAACCGGCCAGGGCGGCGGACGGGGAGTCGGGCGGCTTGGTGGTGCGGAGTCGGCGCTGGAGGGCCTGGACCCCCAGCAGCGTCGCGCCGTGCTGGCGCCCCGCGGCCCCGTCTGCATCCTTGCGGGCGCCGGGACGGGCAAGACCCGCACCATCACCAGACGGATCGCGCACCTGGTCACCACCGGGCACGTCCGCGGGGACCAGGTCCTGGCGGTGACGTTCACCGCACGCGCTGCCGGGGAGCTGCGCATGCGACTCGCGGGGCTCGGCGTCGCGGACGCGGGGACCGGGCCGGTGCAGGCGCGGACCTTCCACTCCGCGGCCCTGCGTAACCTGTCCTACTTCTGGCCGCGGGTGTACGGCGAGGAACCGTGGCAGCTGCTGGACGGTCAGTTCCGGGCGGTCGCCCAGGCGGTCCGGCGTGCCGGTCTCGATCCCGCCACCGAGACGATCCGCGACGTGCTGACCGAGATCGGGTGGGCCAAGTCGAGCCTGCTCACCCCGGATACCTACGCCGAGCAGGCGGTCGCACTGGGACGAGACCTGCCGGTACCCGCTCCCGAGGTGGCCCGGGCCTTCCGGGCGTACGAGGACCTCAAGGTCTCCGGCCCGGTCCGGATGCTCGACTTCGACGACCTCCTGTCGCACATGGCGGAGCTGGTTGAGGAGGTGCCAGCCATCGCGGAGGAGTTCAGGGACCGGTACCGCTGCTTCGTGGTGGACGAGTTCCAGGACGTCACGCCGGCCCAGCAGCGGCTGCTCGCCGCGTGGTTGGGCAATCGCGACGACCTCACGGTGGTGGGTGACGTCAACCAGACGATCTACTCGTTCGCCGGCGCCGAGCCCGACTTCCTCCTCGGTTTCGCCGACCGCCATCCCGGCGCGACCGTCGTGCGCCTGGAATCCGACTACCGCTCCACCCCACAGGTCGTGGACCTGGCGAACGCGGTGATCGGGGCCGGAGCCGGTCGGTTCCGCAGCGCCGGCCTCACGCTGCGCGGCATGCGGCCACCCGGGCCCGATCCGGTGCTCGCCGAGTACGCGGACGAGGACTCGGAGGCCGACGCCGTGGCGGCGACCGTCGCCGATCTCGTGCACGGCGGGACCGATCCCGCCGAGATCGCCGTGCTGTACCGGGTCAACGCCCAGTCGGAACGGATCGAGGCGGCACTGGACGAGGCGGGCATCGGATACCGGCTCAAGGGCGGCGAGGGCTTTTTCGAACGCCCCGTCGTGCGCCGGGCGATGTCGGCGATCGATCGCCTCGTCGACGGCTCGGACGAGGCGATGGCCGGCGCCCACACGGGGGTGACGGACCCGGCGGACGTCGTCGCGGTCATCCGTCAGGCGCTCGAACCTCTCGGCCTGACCGCCGCGGAGCCCTCTGGTACCCAGGCCCGCGAGACGTGGAACTCCCTGAGCGCGTTGGCGGGACTGGCGGAGGAGATCGCCACCGCCGAGAGTCGCCCGGGACTGCTCCCGGTCGTGGCCGGCCTGAGGGAACGCGCTGCCGCCCGACACGCGCCGGACGAGCGGGGGGTGACGTTGGCGTCGTTCCACGCCGCCAAGGGCCTCGAATGGGACGCGGTGTTCCTCATCGGCGTCCACGAGGGCAGCCTGCCGATCAGCCACGCGATCAACGCCGGTCCGGACGCGATCGAGGAGGAGCGGCGACTCCTGTACGTGGGGATCACACGAGCCCGCGAGCACCTGTCTATCTCGTGGAGCAGGAGCCGCCGGGCCGGGGGCCGCGCCACGCGGCGGCCGAGCCGCTTCCTCGATCCGGTCCGCCCGGCGCAGGCCCCCGCATCGCCGCGCCGATCCACGGACTCGTCCGACAAGGGACGCTGCCGCGGCTGCGGGGAGAGGCTCAACGGGCCCATGCACCGGGCGCTCGGGTTGTGTCCGGAGTGCTCGGTCGAGGTCGACACCGAATTGTTCGAGCGGCTACGCGAGTGGCGCCGCGAGACCTCGGAGCGGATCGGCAAGCCCGCCTACACGGTGTTCACCAACGAGACCCTCGCCCAGATCGCCCGCGATCGTCCCGCGGATACGAGGGCCCTGGGCCGGATCGGCGGTATCGGCGCGCACAAGCTCGGCGAGTACGGCGACGACGTGCTCAAGCTGGTCCGCGGGAACTGACGGCCTGGCCGACGTCCTCAGTCCTCGTCGGGGAAGATCTCGGGCATCCAGCGCCGCACGATCTCCCGGTAGGGCGCGGACGCCTGGAGTTGGCACAGCATGCCGACCGACGCCGACAGCACCCGGTGGATCAGCACGTACTCGCGGGGCAGGGCGAACGAGCGCGAGGTCCGGAACTCCCGGCCCGAGACGTCCCCGTAGACCGCCATGATGCCCTGCATCCACGCGCGGTCGAAGTGGAACACCGGCTCGCGCATCGGCTCGATGAACGGGTTGAGGAACGCCATCGCGTCGGCGGGATCCAGCCCGCCGCGGCCCACGTAGCCCGCGCGGGTCATCACCTCGACGAGCTGATCCGCGTCATCGGCCAGTGCGTGCCGCATCATCGAAGTCAGCACGGTCGGTATGCCCTCGGGGAGCGGAATGGCCGCGCCGAAGTCCAGCACCACCAGGCGACCGTCGTCGGCCAACAAAAAGTTGCCCGGGTGCGGGTCGCCGTGCATCAACCGCGCCCGCACGGGGGAGCTGAACTGGAACTCGGTCAGCAGTTCCCCGGCGAGATTGCGGTCCTCGGGGCTGCCGTCGGCGGAGATCCGGCTCAGCGCGCGGCCGTCCGCCCACTCGGTGACCAGCACCTTCGGCGCGGACGCCAGCACGGCGGGGACGTGGAACTGACGGTCGTCGCGGAACGCGGCCGAGAAGATCCGCTGTGTGTCGGCCTCGGTGCGGTAGTCGAGTTCGCTCACCGTGCTGTCGTACAGCTCGTCGATGATCCCCCTGATGTCGGTGCCGGGGTTGAGCGGGCGCAGGAGCGGGGCCAGCCTGCGGAGCTGGCGCAGGTCCGAGCGCAGGGCCTCGTCGGCCCCCGGGTACTGCACCTTGACGGCCACCTCGCGGCCGTCGGACCAGACGGCGCGATGCACCTGTCCGATCGAGGCGGCCGCGGCGGCCTCGCCGTCGAACTCCGAGAACCGCTCGCGCCACCGCAGCCCGAGCTGGGCGTCCAGGACGCGCTTCACCTCGGCGGCGGGGAGGGGCGGCGCCTCGGACTGGAGCTTGGTGAGCGCCTCGCGGAACGGCTCGGCGTACTTGTCCGGCATGCCGGCCTCGAACACGCTCAGGGCCTGCCCGACCTTCATGGCGCCGCCCTTGAGCTCTCCGAGGACGGCGAAGACCTGCTCCGCGGCCTGGTCGGCGAGTTCCTCCGTCAGATCCCCTTCGCCCCGTCCGAAGGCGCGGCGGCCGAGGGATCCGGCAGCGCGGCCGGCGATGCCCAGTGGTAGTCCCGCGAGGCGCGCTGCGCGGCGGGACGAGGTACGGGGTAGATCGGACACGTCCCAATCATGACAGAGGATGGGCCCCCGGGGCGGCGCCACAGTCGCAGCCCTCGACGGCCGGCCATTCGAGCCGACGCCACAGCCCTTCGCCGGGGTTGATCTCGACGGTGGCGCCGATCGTCTGCATCCGGCCGGTCGGTTCGCGGGTCGCGGCGACCTCGGCCAACACGAGCGCTGCCGCGGCGGTGAGGGCGGGGACGCCGGCGTCGGGGGAGTGTCCGATCAGCTGAGCGGCGACGAACGGCCATCGTGGGTCCCTGCGGGCGCGGAACAGGTCGGTACACCGCAGACAGGTGCTGAGTCCCGGCACGACGGTGGGTCCCACCACGACCCGCCCGTCGCGGCAGTACACGTGCATGTGCGCCTGCCCGGCGCGGCTCAGAGCGGTCGTGATGACCGGGTCCACGGAGACGGTGCCGGTGAGGATCACGAGGTCGGGTGCCTGTCCGCGGCGGTGCCAGGGTGGCCGTTCGGCATCGAGCGCCAACCCGGGGGTGGGGCCGGTGCTCACCCGGCATCCGTTGACGGACAGCGGTCCGCGCAGGACCTCGGAGACCTGGCCGGAGCCCAGGATGTGGACCCGGCGGACTGGGGCGGGCCGCGGTCGCGCGGGTGTCGTGGAGGGCGCGAGCGCGGAGGCCGCGAGTGCGGGTGCCGCCGGGCCGGGGACGTCGAGGTGGACGTGCCCGAGGTCGGCCAGGCGGGCGAGGATCCGTGCGACGGCGGCCCGACCGGCGGCGTCGATTCCGGCGCGGCGGGCGGCCGAGTCGAGGTCGGCCCCGCCCTCGAGCCCGGTGAGCAGGGTGGCGAGGCGGCGGGCGTCGACGGCGGCCGGCGCGTCGACGACCACCGCCCTGTCCGGCGCGAGCCCGACCTGCACGGTGCGGCCGTCTCGGGCGACGACCACGGTGCCCGGACGCAGCGCCGCGCGGATCGACGACGAGGCGCCGGGGCGGGCGGGCTCGGATGCGGTGGCCCGGACGTCGGCGGGGTCGGTCGCCCCGACCTCGGCGGGCGCGGCGATGACGACGGCACGCGGCGGCTCCGCGGCGGGCTGGGGCGCGGCGGCGGGCGCGGTGAGCGGGGTCGGCGGGGTCACGGATGTCATCGTGGCACGTGGGCACCGTGTCGCCGGGCCCGCCGGCACGGTTATCCACAGGCGCGGGCGTGTGGATCCGGCGTGTGGACGACGGCCCGAGAGGGCGCGCCGTCCGGTGGTCTACCGTGGTCGGCGTGCCGCCAGCCCCTCGCCCCGCCGGCCGATCCGAGGACACCGCCCCCGGCGGTCCGGCCCCGGCGTCGGCGCTGCCCACGGACCCTGACGACCCGCGGATCGAGATCCGGCGGTCGCGGCGTCGCAAGCGGACGGTGTCCGCGCGGGTGGAGGGGGAGACCGTGGTCGTGCTCATGCCGGCGGGTCTGCCCCGGGCCGAGGAGCGGCGAGTGGTCTCGGACATGCTGGGCCGTCTGGCACGGTCGGGTCGCCGTCGGGGTCCGAGGGCCTCGGACGAGGACCTGATGCGGCGGGCCTCCGGGCTGTCGGACCGGTGGGTGGAGGGGCGCCCGCGGCCGTCGTCGGTGCGGTGGGTGCCGCCGATGACCACGCGCTGGGCGTCGTGCTCTCCGGCGTCGGGCGAGATCCGGATCAGCGAAGCGCTGCGGGACGTCCCGGCGTACGTGCTGGACTACGTCCTCGTCCACGAACTGGCCCACCTCGTGGTGCCGGGCGGGCATCCTCCTGAGTTCTGGGAGGTGGTGCACCGGTTCCCGCGCGCCGAGCGCGCGATGGGTTACCTCGAGGCGTACTCGCGGGTTCTCCGCGGCGCTGCGGGCACGCCCGGGAGCGGGGACGACGCCCGCGAGGACGCGGGCGGCGGTGCCGGTGAGGGCGTGGGGGACCTGATCGAGGGTGACGACGACGACGAGGTCGACTCTCCCTGACCGGCCCCGCCCGGGGCCTAGCGGGCGGGTCAGTCCGCGTCGCGCGGCCCCTCGGAGCCGGTGTCGTCCCCACCGATCCCGCCGCCGGACTCGCGGAGGAACCGCTCGATCTCGTCGACGCCGCCGGAGTCGCCGGTCGATTCGTCGAGGAGGCGGTCGATCACGGCGGCGGGGTTCTCGAGATCCTCGCCGACGGGCAGGAGGTCGGGGTGGCTCCACAGACCGTCGCGGCGTTCGATGCCGACGGCCTCGCCGACCCGTCGCCACAGTTCGGAGGCCTCGCGGGCGAGCCGCGGGCGCAGTTCGAGGCCGACGAGGCTGGCGAAGGCCTGCTCGGCGGCCCCGCCGGTCGCGCGGCGGCGCAGCCACATCTCGCGGAGCTTGTCGGCGCTGGGCAGCCGGTCGCCGACGGCGGCGGTGACCACGGCGTCGACCCAGCCCTCGACGAGTGCGAGGAGTGTCTCGAGGCGGCCGAGGGCGGCCTCGTTGACGTTGGTGACCTTGGGGCCGATCGCGCCGGCGCCGCCCGAGAGAAGTTCCTGCAGCTTGGCCGGGTCCTGCAGCATCGACGGGTCCAGCCCGGAGGCGAGGTCGTCGAGTCCGGAGGTGTCGACGCGGATGCCGCGCGCGTATTCCTCGACGGTGGCGAGGAAGCGGGCGCGCAGCCAGGGGGCGCCGGAGAACAGTCGCAGATGGGCGGCCTCGCGCGCGGCGAGGAACACGACGACCTCCTGGCGGGGCAGCTCCAGCTCGTCGGCGAACGCGTCGATCGCGGCCGGCGAGAGGGCCGCCACCCCGTCGTCGCCGAACGGTATGCCCACCTCGGAGGAGAAGAGGACGGCAGGGGCGAGCTTGCCCAGTCCCTGGCCGAGCTGCATGCCGAAGCCCATGCCGCCCATCTGGTCGAGCATGCCGAGCAGCGGGCCGGCGAGCTGGCGGGCCTCCTCGGGCATGGCGCCCTTGGTGGCCGAGTTCATCTGCTCGGCGACCGGGGTGCAGATCTTCTCCCAGGTGGGCAGGGACTGCTCGACCCACTGCTGGGGGGTCCACACCTCGGTGCGGTGGACGCCGGAGGGGAACAGGGTGGTGTCGTCGAGCCACAGTTCGGCGAGGCGGACGGACTCCTGGGCGGCGGAGCGCGAGGCGTCGGTGATCACGGGCGTGCGGCCGAGCGCCTGCAGGGCGACCGTCCGAGCCAGCTGGTAGTTGACGGGGCCCGAGCTGCCGGGGCCGGACATGGCCGATCCCATGGACCCGAGCATCTGCCCGAACTGGGAGAGCATCTGGCCGAGGTTGCCGAACTGCGAGGGGTCGAATCCGCCGGGGCCGCCGAAGCCACCGGGGCCGCCCGATCCGCCGGGATTACGGTCCCGGTCGTCGTCGCGCCCGTCGTCGTCGGAAGCGGAGAAACCGAAGGGCTGGTTCATGCCACAACGGTACAGCGTGCAGGGGTGCGGGGTCCGGCCGCGACGCGGTGTCGGCGGGGCGCGGACTACCCTTGCCCCCGTGAGCCGCCGCCTCTTCACCGTCCTCGCCGCGCTGGTACCGGCGGTCCTGCTGCTCGTCCTGGCGACGTCGGCCACCGTCCCGCTGGTGTCGATGGGCCCCGGGCCCACGTATGACACGTTCGGCGCCGCGGAGGTCGAGACCGAGAGCGGTGAGGTCGAGCGGGTCCCGGTGATCGACGTGGTCGGCCGGCCGGCCGACGAGACCGCGGGGTCGCTGCTCATGACGACCGTGGCGGTGCGAGACCGTCTCACACTGGTCGACGCGGCGCGGTTCTGGCTGGATCCGGCGCAGGTCGTGGTGCCGCGGGACCAGGTGTTCCCGCCGGACCGGTCGCGCGACGAGGTGCGTGAGTCCAACGCCGCGCAGATGGTGGGGTCGGAGAACACCGCCGAGGCGGCCGCCTACCGCCACCTGGGGATCCCGATGCAGCCCCGCGTCGAGGGTGTGGAGCCCGACGGCGCGGTCGCGGGGCGTCTGCAGGAGGGTGACGTGTTGACGTCGATCGACGGGGAGCCGGTCGAGGACGCCACGTCCGTGGTCGAGCGCGTCGGCGAGCGCCGCGCGGGGGACGAGATCACGATCGGGTTCACCCGGGACGGCCGGGAGGGGTCGACGACGACGAGACTGCAGTCGGCCGGGCCGGACGGCGATCCCGACCAGGGCCGGCTGGGCATCCTGGTCGGTGACTCCCCGGCGGACGGCACCGACGTGGACATCACGGTGGACCCGGGCGTCGGCGGCCCCTCGGCGGGCCTGGTGCTGGCGCTGGCGATTGTGGACAAGCTGTCACCGGGGGAGACGACCGGGGGGGCGCGGGTCGCGGGCTCGGGCACGATCCTGCCCGACGGGACTGTCGGGTCGATCGGCGGCATCCGGCACAAGATCCGGGCCGCCCACGAGGCCGGGGTGAGCGAGTTCCTGGTGCCCGCCGCCAACTGTGCGGAGGCTGTGCAGGATCCTCCCGAGGGCATCCGGCTCATCGAGGTGTCGACCCTGGGCGGCGCGGTGGAGGCGCTGGAGACGGCCGCTTCCGGGGGGCGGCCACCGACCTGCGGCTGAGGCGGGGGTTTTCCGTAAGGTGGGGCCCACGAGCATGTCCGCCCCAGCAGTGCAGGAGCATCCCAGGTGTCCGTCCGCCCACCCGGCAACCCCCCAGGTCGGCCGATCGCGATCTCGCGTCGCGGTCGGGCCGTCGCCGTCGCCGTCGTCGTCCTCATCCTCGTCATCCAGGTCCTTCCGCGGCTGAACACGGCCTATACGGACTGGCTGTGGTTCGGCAGTGTCGACGCCACGAGCGTGTTCCGCACCGAGCTGCTCACGCGGCTCGGGGTGTTCGTCGTGGTCGCCCTCCTGGTCGGCCTGGCGGTGACCGCCGGCATCCTGCTGGCCTACCGCGCCCGCCCCGTGTTCGTCTCGCAGCCGGGGATGCCGGACGCGCTGGCCCGCTACCGCGCGGCCATGGGCGCCTCGCCCGGCAAGACCGTGTTCTGGATCCCGGCCGTGCTCGCCGTCCTGGCCGGCTCGGTCGCACAGACCGGTTGGCAGACGGTGCTCGCCTTCTTCAACTCGACGCCGTTCGGTGAGACGGACCCCCAGTTCGGGCTCGACATCTCCTTCTACGCGTTCGAGCTGCCGATGTGGCGCGCGATCGTCACGTGGATGATGGTCGCCATCGTGCTGGCGTTCCTGGCCAACCTCTTCACGCACTACATCTTCGGCGGCCTCCGGCCCGGCGCCCGCGAGGGTGCGTTGACCCGGGCGGCCCGCATCCAGCTGGTGAGCCTGGCAGGCCTGTTCGTCCTCGCCAAGGCGGCGGCGTACTGGCTCGACCGGTACGAGCTGCTGTTCAGCGAGAACGCCACGTTCACGGGTGCGAGCTACACCGACGTCAACGCCCTCATGCCGGCCAAGATCTTCATGTTCTCGGTGGCACTGGTGTGTGCGGTCGCGTTCTTCTCCGCCATCGTCATCCGGGACCTGCGTATCCCCGCGCTGGCCACGGTCCTGCTCCTGTTCTCGGCCCTCGTGGTGGGGTCGGCCTGGCCGCTGGCCGTGGAGCAGTTCTCGGTCAATCCCAACCGCGCCGTCAAGGAGCGGGAGTACATCGCCCGGAACATCGAGGCGACGCGCGCCGCGTATGACATCGGTGAGGACCGGGTCACCTACATCGACAACTGGGGGGCGGCCGATCCGAATCCCCGGGAGGCGGCCACGGACATCACCACGCTGTCCAACGTCCGCGTGTTGGACCCCAACGTCCTGTCGCCGACGTTCACCCAGCTGCACCAGCTGCGCAACTTCTACGGCTTCCCCGAGACCCTGGGGATCGACCGCTACACGATCGACGGCGAGATGCAGGATTTCCTCGTGGCCGCGCGTGAGCTCGACCCCCAGTCCCTGCAGGCCAACCAGCGCGACTGGATCAACCGTCACACCGTGTACACGCACGGCAACGGGTTCGTCGCGGCTCCGGCCAACCGGGTCAACGAGATCGCCGACGACGCCGGCTCGGACCGGGGCGGCCTCCCCAACTTCCAGGTCTCGGACCTGGAGGCCATCTCCAGTGGCCAGGAGATGATGATCCCGGTCACCCAGCCGCGGACCTACTACGGTCCGCTCATCGCCCAGTCGGATCCCGACTACGCGATCGTCGGCGACAACGGCGACGGCCCCCGTGAGTACGACACCGACACGACCCAGTACACCTACACGGGTGAGGGCGGTGTGCCCGTCGGCGGCTGGGTCAACCGGATCGCCTATTCGCTCAAGTTCGCCGAGCGGAACATCCTGCTGTCCAACCTCATCGGCGACGAGTCGAAGATCCTCTACGACCGCGACCCGAGGGACCGGGTGCAGAAGGTGGCCCCGTGGCTGACCACGGACACCAACACGTACCCGGCGGTGATCGACGGCCGCATCAAGTGGATCGTCGACGGCTTCACGACGCTCAAGACCTACCCCTACGCCGAGCTCAGCTCGCTGGAGGCCATGACTTCGGACTCTCTCAACGACGCGAGTGGTCGGGTCCTGCCGGACGAGGAGGTCTCCTACATCCGCAACTCGGTCAAGGCCACCGTCGACGCCTATGACGGCACGGTCGACCTGTACGCGTTCGACGAGTCGGACCCGGTGCTTCAGACCTGGATGAAGGCTCTGCCGGGCATCGTGCAGCCGCGCGAGGCGATCTCCGAGGAGCTGGAGGAGCACCTGCGCTACCCGGAGGACCTGTTCAAGGTGCAGCGCGAGCTGCTGGCCAAGTACCAGGTCGACGACCCCGGCCAGTTCTTCACGAACGACGCCTTCTGGTCGGTGCCGTCCGATCCCACGGTGACGTCGTCCATCCAGAACCCGCAGACCCCGCCGGCGGCCGGCCCCGGGACCGCTCCCGCACCCGGGACGGCCGGTGGTCCGGCCGGGGCCCAGACCGTGGACCGGGACGGGCCGGCCCAGCCGCCGTACTACGTGGTGACCTCCGACCCGACGGACCCGGAGTCGGACGAGCCGTCGTTCCAGCTCATCTCCGCGTTCCGGGGGTACGAGCGCGAATTCCTCGCCGCGCACATGTCGGCGAGTTCGGACCCCGAGACCTACGGGCAGATCACGGTGCGCGTGCAGCGGCCCACCGAGCCGCTCTCGCAGGGCCCCAACCAGGCTCAGGACATCATGATCGCCTCCCCGGCGATCGCCGAGGACCGCCGGCTGTGGGGTGAGACGGCGGAGATCACCGAGGGCAACCTGCTGGCGCTCCCGCTGTCCAACGACTCCGTGCTGTACGTCGAGCCGATCTACACCCAGCGCAAGGACCAGGACTCCGCGTTCCCGCGTCTGCTCCGCGTGATGGTGAGCTACGACCGCGCCGTCGGCTACGCGCCCACCCTGTACGAGGCGCTGCAGCAGGTCGGTATCGAGACGGACCCCGATGCGGTGCGTATCGACGAGACAGGCCAGGCCGAAGCCGAGGCGGAGGGCGGGACGTCGCGGCCCGCCGAGGGCACGGCCCCGCGCCCGTCCGCGCCCGCCGGCGGCGGTGGCGGGGGCGGCGATGACGCCTCCCGTGAGGCCGCGGTCCGCGAGCTCAACACGGCGCTCAACGCCGTCCGCTCGGCCCAGAGCGGGGGAGACCTCTCCGACCTGGGACAGGCGCTCGCGGACCTGCAGGCCGCCGTCGACGCCTACCAGTCGCTCGGCAACGGCAACTGACGACGCGTCTCCGCCCGCCCGGGCCGGTCTCCCCGCGGGACCGGCCCGGGCGCTTTGTCGGTGAAGGCGTCGTCGTACCGCCGGGCGGGTCCCCGCCTCGGCGGTGGTGTGTCCCCACCTGTCACGTCACGTCATGTCGCGGTCGTGTCCCGTTCACCGATTTGCGTTGTCCGTTCAGTGGCACGTAGTGTCATAGACGCAATCGACGCGGGGTGGAGCAGCTCGGTAGCTCGCTGGGCTCATAACCCAGAGGTCGCAGGTTCAAATCCTGTCCCCGCTACCACGCACGACGAAGGGCCCTTCCTCACGGAGGGGCCCTTCGTCGTTCCGGGGCCGCCGCCGTCGCGCGGCGGTGCCGCTGGCGCCGCTGCCGTCTGGCGCCGCCGCCGATTCGTGGTTCCCGGTCGCTTTTTGCTAAGGTCTTATCTGACCGAGGCGGAGTCGAGAGGGAAACCACTCGGCCGCCGGACGGTCTCACGTCACCCGGTATCACCCGGATGATCGACGCGGGGTGGAGCAGCTCGGTAGCTCGCTGGGCTCATAACCCAGAGGTCGCAGGTTCAAATCCTGTCCCCGCTACCACGCACTCAGGCCCGGTTCCCCCAGGGAGCCGGGCCTGAGTCGATTTCGGGAGGAACCCCGTCGGGCGCGGCCACTGAGTTAGTGTCCGATCCGCGTCGGCGACCGCCGCGCGCCCGCCCGGCGTCGAACCCGCCGGACGCGATGCGGACCCTGGAGGACACCGGTATGAAGACCCGCGCCGCCATCGTCGAGGGGCCGGGGGAGCCGTTCCGTCTCGTCGAGCTCGACATCGACGACCCCCGATCGGACGAGATCCTGGTCCGCGTCAAGGCCGTCGGGCTGTGCCACACGGACCTGACCATCAAGGAGATGCTCCCCGCGGAGATGTTCCCCCGGGTGTTCGGGCACGAGGGAGCGGGCGTCGTGGAGGCGGTGGGCGCGGAGGTCGAAGGCGTCGCGGTCGGCGACCATGTGGTGATGAGCTTCCGCTCGTGCCGTGAGTGCGACCGTTGCCGCTCCGGCGGGGTCGGGTACTGCGAGCAGACGATGGCGCTGAACTACATGGGCTATCGCACGGACGGCAGCACGACGCTCCACCGTGACGGCGCGGACGTCTCCGCGTCGTTCTTCGGGCAGTCCAGCTTCTCGGAGCTGGCGATCGGAAACGCCGACAACGTCGTCGTCATCGACCCCGACGTCGACCTCGCGGTGGCCGCACCCTTCGGCTGTGGCTTCCAGACCGGTGCCGGGGCCGTTCTGAACACGATCGACCCCGACCCGGCGTCGAGCCTCGTCGTCTACGGCGTGGGCGCGGTCGGTCTGGCGGCGGTCGCCGCGGCCTCCGCACGTGGGGTCGAGACGATCGTCGCGGTCGACACCAAGGACTCCCGGCTCGATCGCGCCGTCCGCTACGGTGCGGTCGGGGTCAACCCCACCGACCTGCCCGACGGGGCGTTCGTGGACAGGATCAGGGAGCTCACCGCGGGCGGGGCCACCGCCGGGGTCGACACCACCGCGGTGTCGGGCGTCATCGCGCAGGCGGTCCGCGCCCTCGCGCCCCGCGGCACGCTGGTGGTGGTGGGCCTCGGCGAGTCCCGGCTCGAGCTCGACGCCGTCGATCTCATGCAGAACGGCAAGATCGTCCGCGGCTGCATCGAGGGCGACTCGGACCCGCAGACGATGATCCCCGATCTGTTGGCGATGCAGTCCGCCGGCGCCCTCCCTCTCGACGAGCTCGTCACCACGTACCGTTTCGACGAGATCAACACCGCCGTCGCGGACGTCACCGCTGGCGAGGTGGTCAAGCCGGTGCTGGTGTTCTGAGCCCACAGCGCCGTTCGAACCCACAGCGCCGTTCCGACCCACAGCGCCGTTCCAACCCACAGCGCCGTTCCCGCCCCGCGGAACCCCGGACGCTCGTATGGTGGACACGTGTCTGTTCGGGTGTCCGGTGCGGGCACCACGTCCGCCCCGACTCCCAGGAGATCTGCCATGACCACCTCACTCGACCGCGATGCCCTGCTGATCGGGACGCAGTGGCGTTCGCCGGCCACCGACGACGTCATCGAGGTGGTCAGTCCGCACACCGAGGAGGTCGTGGCGCGCGTGCCCGAGGGTTCGGTGGCGGACATGGACGCCGCCGTCGCCGCGGCGCGCGAGGCGTTCGACCACGGTCCCTGGCCGCGCATGAGCCCCGGGGAGAGGATCGAGGTCGTCGCCCGACTGTCCGAGCTGTACGCCGCCCGCCTCGACGACATGGCGACCGTCATCTCCACCGAGATGGGATCGCCGATCTCGTTCAGCAAGCTCGCGCAGGCGCCCGCCCCGTGGATGCAGATCGAGGCGTTCCTCAAGATCGCCCGCGAGTTCCCCTGGGAGGAGACCCGCCCCGGGGCCCTCGGCGGCGAGGTCCTCGTGCGTCACGAACCGGTCGGCGTGGTCGCCGCGATCCCGCCGTGGAACGTGCCGCAGTTCACGGTGCTGTCCAAGCTGATCCCCGCCCTGCTCACCGGCTGCACGATCGTCATCAAGCCGGCCCCCGAGACCCCGCTGGACACCTACCTGCTGGCCGACCTGCTCATCGAGGCCGGGGTGCCGGAGGGGGTCGTGAGCATCGTCGCCGGCGGCCGCGAGGTGGGCGAGCACCTGGTCCGGCACCGCGCGATCGACAAGGTGGCTTTCACCGGATCCACCGCCGCGGGCCGGAGGATCGGCGCCATCTGCGGCGAACAGCTCAAGCGCTGCTCGCTCGAGCTGGGTGGCAAGTCCGCCGCGATCGTCCTCGACGACGCCGACGTGACGACCGTGGTCGAGGGCCTGAAGTTCGTGGGCGTGATGAACTCCGGACAGGCGTGCGTGGCGCAGACCCGCGTGCTCGTGAGCCGCGAGCGTCATGACGAGGTGGCCCGGGCGATCGCCGACGGGATCGGGTCGATGACTGTGGGCGACCCGCTCGACCCCGCCACCGAGATCGGCCCGATGGTGGCCCGGCGCCAGCAGGAGCGCGTGAACTCCTACATCGAGATCGGTCAGCAGGAGGGCGCGACCCTGCTCGCCGGCGGCCCCGGGCGTCCGGACGGGCTGGACACCGGCTGGTACGTGCGGCCCACCGTCTTCGCGGGCGTGGACAACTCGATGCGCATCGCTCAGGAAGAGATCTTCGGCCCCGTCCTGTCCGTCATCGCCTACGACGACGTCGACGACGCCGTCCGCATCGCCAACGACTCCGAGTACGGGCTGGCCGGTACCGTGTGGTCCGCCGACCGGGAGGCCGGACTGGCGATCGCGCGGCGAGTCCGGACCGGCACGTACGGCGTGAACACCTACACGATGGACTTCGCGGCCCCCTTCGGCGGATTCAAGGCCTCCGGCGTGGGACGAGAGTTCGGGCCCGAGGGACTGGCCCAGTACACCGAGCTCAAGAGCGTGTACCTCGAGGGCCCCGCCGTGGCCGGGGCCTGAGCCGCCGTGACCGATCAGCCCACCGTGACCGATGAGACCGTCTCCGCGACCGGACACGCCTCGCAGGGCGACGGCGCGCAGGGTGAGATCCTCGCGATCCGCGACGCCGACCGGGTCCGCACCCTGACACTGGCCCGGCCCGACGCGCTCAACGCCTTCAACGAGGCCCTGTACGACGCCATCACCGTCGCCCTGCACGACGCCGCCGCCGACCCGTCGGTCGCGGTCGTGGTGCTCACGGGCGCGGGCAGGGCGTTCAGCGCGGGGACCGACCTGCTCGAGTTGGGGGAGCGGGTCACCAATCCCGACTTCGTCCCCGGCGAACACGGCTTCCTGGGGCTCATCGACGCGCTCGCCGCGTTCGACAAGCCGCTGATCCTCGCGATCAACGGCCTCGGGCTCGGCATCGGCATGACCATCATCGGGTACGCCGACCTGGTGTTCATGGCCGACGACGCCCGGCTCAAGTGCCCGTTCACGAGCCTGGGCGTCGCTCCCGAGGCCGCGTCCAGCTACCTCATCCCCAGGCTCGTGGGCAGGCAGAACGCCGCGTGGGCGCTGCTGTCCTCCGAGTGGATCAGCGCCCGCGAGGCCCACGAGATGGGCCTCGTGTGGCGACTGTGCGCCCCGGGAGACCTGCAGGAGACCGCGCACTCGCACGCGACCCGGCTGGCCCGCCTCCCCATCTCGAGCCTGCGGGCGGTCAAGAAGACGATGACCGAACCCCTGGCGCGGCAGATCGCCGAGGCGCGCGAGCGGGAGAACCGGTGCTTCGCCGACCTCATGGGCGGCCCCGCCAACTCCGAGGCCCTCACCGCGTTCGCCGAGGGCCGGCAATCCGACTTCACCGCGCTTCCGGACGGGGCCTGACCGACGGGACGTGACAGGCGGGGCCGGGCCGCGGGGCCTTACCGGCTGTGCACGGCGCCCCCTCGTCGACGCGGACGACCCGGATGGCCGACCATGGGGGGCGTGACACACGAACCCGGGACGCCCGCCGCGCCCGTCGACGTGGTCGTCATCGGAGCCGGGCAGGCCGGCCTGTCCGCCGGGTACCACCTACGACGCCGTGGCTTCGTCCCGGCCGGTCGGGGCCCGGGGGAGGACCGGAGCGACCGTACCCTCGTCATGCTCGACGCCGACGAGGCCCCGGGCGGCGCGTGGCAGCACCGCTGGGAATCGCTCACCATGCGCACGGTCAACGGGATCTTCGCCCTCCCGGACCACCCCGTCCCCGACGTCGACCCGGACACGCCCAGCCGCGAGATCCTGCCCCGCTATTTCGCCGACTACGAGGCCCGCCACGACCTCGACGTCCGGCGGCCGGTCCGCGTCCGCTCGGTACGCAGACCGGTCCCCGGGCGGGACGACCCGGCCGGAGACCACCTCGTCGTCGTCACCGAACCGACCGGCGCCCCCCGCCCCGGCGCCCCACGGACCTGGGCGGCCCAGTACGTCATCAACGCCACCGGCACCTGGAGCCGGCCGTTCTGGCCGTACTACCCCGGACAGGAGACCTTCCGCGGGCGACAGCTCCACGTCCACGACTACGTCTCGGCCGACGAGTTCGCCGGACAGCGCGTCGTGATCGTCGGCGCCGGCATCTCGGCGACGCAGCTGCTCGAGGAGATCTCCCTCGTCGCCGACACCCTGTGGGTGACGCGGCGGGAGATCGAGTGGGAGACCGGCCCGCCGCCGGACAACTTCTCCGCCGCCATCGACCGCGTCGCCGAGCGCACGGCGAGGGGGCTGCCGCCGGAGAGCGTCATCCGCGTCACCGGCATGTACCGCGCGCCGTGGATCGACCGCGCCGACGCGCGCGGCGTCCTCGTGCGCCACCCGATGTTCACCCGCATCGAGCCCGACGGCGTGCGGATGCCCGACGGGCGGCTCGAACCGGCGGACGCCATCCTCTGGGCCACCGGCTTCCGGCCCGCGATCGCCCACCTCGCCCCGCTCGGGCTCCGGACGACCGAGGGCGGCATCCGCGTCGCCGACGGACGGGCGCTCGACGAGCCGAGGCTGTTCCTCATCGGCTACGGCCCGTCCCAGTCGACCGTGGGGGCCAACCGGGCGGGCCGTGACGCCGTGCGCCAGATTGTCGCGGACCTCTAGAGCGTCCGGGAGATGAGCTCCTTCATGATCTCGTTGGTCCCACCGTAGATCTTCTGCACGCGCGCCGAGGCGTACATTCGGGCGATCGGGTACTCGGTCATGAAGCCGTAGCCACCGAAGACCTGCAAGCATCGGTCGATGATCTCGCACTGCTTGTCCGTGCAGAAGTACTTGGCCATGGACGCCGTGGCCGGGTCGAGCTCGCCCCCCAGGTGCAACGAGATGCAGTGGTCCAGCAGGGTGCGGGCGGCCAGCGCCTCGGTCTTGCACTCGGCAAGCTCGAAGCGCAGGTTCTGGAACTTGAGGATCGGCTTGCCGAACGCCTCGCGCTCCTTGGCGTAGTCGGTCGCCAGACGGACGGCGGTCTCGGCGGCGGCGACCGCGGTCACCGCGATGATGAGGCGTTCCTGCGGGAGCTGCTGCATGAGCTGGATGAAGCCCTGCCCCACCTGCTCCTCGCCGCCCAGGATGTTGCCCGCGGGCACACGCATGTCGTCGAAGAACAGCTCCATCGTGTCCTGGTACTTCAGGCCGATCTTGTCGAGCTTGCGGCCACGGTTGAAGCCCTCCAGTCCGGGCGTTTCGGCCACCAGCAGGGACAGGCCCTGCGCGCCCTCCCCGCCCGTGCGGGCCACGATGACGAGCAGGTCGCAGTGCATGCCGTTGGAGATGAACGTCTTGGAGCCGTTGACCACGAAGTCGTCGCCGTCGCGCGTGGCCGTGGTGCGCAGGGCCTGCAGGTCCGACCCGGCGCCGGGCTCGGTCATGGCGATGGCGCCCACCATCTCGCCGGTCGCGAGCCTGGGCAGCCAACGCTGCTTCTGCTCCTGGGTGCCGTACTGGAGGATGTAGTGGGCGACGATCGTGCTGTGGACCGAGTTGCCCCAGCCGTCGTCCAGCGCCCGGGTCTGCTCCTCGGCGATGACGGCCTCGTGGGCGAACGACCCGCCGCCGCCCCCGTACTCCTCCGGGATCGAGATGCACAGCAGTCCCGCGTCGCCGGCCTTGTTCCAGAACTCGCGGTCGACCGCACCCTGCTCGGCCCACCGCTCGAGGTGCGGGGCGGTCTCCTTCTCCAGGAACGCCCGCGTGTGCGAGCGCAGGGCGTCCAGATCGTCGGTCATCCACGGGGACCGGAAGGGGGCGGGCTCGAACATGGGGCGACTCCAGGGTGAGGTGGGGGCCGGTGTGGCCTTGACGAGCACCACCATACAACTGCATGGCATGCACGTGTATGGTCGTCATTCCGGCGGTCGCCTCGGGCACCGCACGTCCCGGCGAGAGGTGTGCGAGATGGGCGAGGTGGATTCAGCGGGACCCGGGTCGGGCGACGGCGCGGGGACGGTCGACCCCGGCCCGCCGCGCTCCGCCGACGGCGACCTCACCGCCCGCGCGCGGATCCGGTACGCCGCCCTGGAGCTGTACTCGGACCACGGCGAGGACCGGGTCTCCATGCGCCGCGTCGCCGCGGAGGTCGGCGTGACCATCGGGCTGATCCAGCACCACTTCGGCACCAAAGAGGGCTTGCGCCGCGCGGTGGACGACCTCGTGGTCGAGCACGTCGTCGACGCGCTGGCGACCGTCGCGCACACCGGGTCCCCCGCGGAGGTGGTCGCGGCCCGCGACGCCGCCGTGCGCGACATGCTCGAGCGCAACCCGATGCTCGTGAAGTACATCAACCGCGCCCTCATCGAGCCCGACGGCCGGGGTGCTCCCCTGCTCGCGGCGATCGTCGACCTCACCACCAGGGAGGTCGAGAGCCTCCGCCGCGGCGGCCACGCCTCCACGCGCTCCTCGGACAAGGTCCAGGTGGTGCGCACCCTCATGGGGCAGGTCGGCGAACTGTTCCTCGAACCGATCGTGGCCGCTATCTGGTCTCAGGTCGGCGGTGCCGACGACCGACGTCCCACCATCCGGATCACTGTCGGGGAGCACTGACCGCCTGTGTGCCGCTGGGCCGGTGGCGTCGCACCCGGATTCGGGAGGCGCGCCGGTGACGGGCGCGTGCGTCGTGCACGGCGGGGCCCCGGCCGCTAGTCTGACGGGGCGTAGACCCGGGCATTCCGCCAGGGGTGGGAAGGACACGCTCATGAGGTTCACCCGTCTGGCGAAACTCGCCGCGACGGCCGTGATGGCCGGCGCCGCCACGCTGATGGCGCCCGCAGCCGCCCAGGCGGCGGTGCCCGTCGGTGGCGCGACCCCCGTGCTCGTCGGGGGAGTGGCCGGATGCACCATCACGGCCGCCGGCTACGACGCCGCGGGCATCCCGGTCGCGTTCACCGCCGCCCACTGCAGCGATCGGATCAACGTCCCGGTCATCCTCCGCGACAACCAGGGCGCGGGCGTGATCGGCACCGTCGCCACCCGCAACGAGATCCTCGACTACTCGGTCATCCGCCTGGACCCGGGCGTCGCGTTCCCCGTCCGGCAGGCCGGCGTGGTCGGCCGCGCCCCGGCGCCGCAGTTCGGCGACGTCGTCTGCAAGGACGGCCTGTCGACCGGCCACACGTGCGGCATCACCTGGCAGCGCGAGGGCGACAGGTTCTGGAGCCACGCCTGCGCCGGTTACGGGGATTCCGGCGGGCCCATCACCCGCGACGGCCGGCTCGTGGGCCTGGTCTCGGGCGGCCACATGCCGCCGGCGGCCGGAGCGGCCGGCAGCCTCGGCCCGGTCCTGCCCTCGTGCCTGCACCCGGCGCAGTCGCCGTTCTTCCTCCCCGCGCTGGGGTACTCGTTCGACGCGATCGTCGCCGACGCCACCGCGCGCAACTGGCCCGGCAGCGGCTTCCAGATGGCCTGACGGCCCGGAGACGGTCGGCGACGCCCGGCGCGGCCTCCCTGCGACGCCCGGCGCGGCCCCCGTCTCCATCGAAAAGAACGTTCCGCACACGTTTCCCGAGTGGGGGTGTGCGGAACGCTCTTCTCGTTGAACCGGCGGGTCTTGTCGGCCCGGCGGGCGGCTCAGCTCACTTGAGCTCGGCGCTCGACAGGTCGAGGATGCGCCGGGCGATCACCAGCTGCTGGATCTGCTGGGTGCCCTCGAAGATGTCGAGGATCTTGGAGTCGCGCGACCACTTCTCCAGGAAGCTGCGTTCGGAGTAGCCGTAGCTGCCCGCGAGCTCGACGGCGCCCAGGGTCACCGCGGAGCCCGTGCGGCCGGCCTTGGCCTTGCACATCGACGCCTCCTTGGTGTTGGGCATCTTGTTGTCGGCCATCCACGCCGCGCGCAGCGTGAGCAGGTACGCGGCCTCCCAGTCGGCCTCGAGCTCGAGGTACTTGGCCACGGCGGCCGGCTGACTGGTGGCGGGCCGGTCGTAGTCGATCTCCATGCCGGCCTCCTCGAGGAGCGTGCGGATCTCCTCGAGCGCGGCGCGCGCGACGCCCACCGCCATGCCGGCGACCAGCGGGCGGGTGTTGTCGAACGTCTGCATGGCGCCGGCGAAGCCCTTGTCCACGCGGATCTCCGGGTCGCCCAGGAGGTTCTCCGCGGGGATGCGGCAGTCGGTGAACGTGATCTGCGCGGTGTCCGAGGCGCGGATGCCGAGCTTGTGCTCGAGCCGGTCCACGGAGACGCCGGGGTGGTCGCGCGGCACGACGAAGGACTTGATGGCGGCGCGGCCCTTGCTCTTGTCCAGGGTCGCCCACACCACGATGTGGTCGGCACGGGCACCGGAGGTCACGAAGATCTTGGTGCCGTTGAGGACGTATTCGTCGCCGTCGAGGCGGGCGGTGGCCGACACGGCGGCGGAGTCGGAGCCGAAGTCGGGCTCGGTGATGGCCATCGAGGCCCACACGCGGCCGAACTTCTCCATCTGCTCGTCATTGGCCACGGCGGCGATCGCGGAGTTGCCCAGGCCCTGGCGGGGGATGGACAGGGTCAGGCCGACGTCGCCCCAGCAGGTCTCGATGATGTTGAGCAGCGACTTCATGTTGCCGCCGTTGGACACACCCTCACGCTTGGGCGCGCCGCCGGATCCCATCGTGGCGCCGGAGGCGGCCTGGCCGGCGTCCTCCATGGCCTCCATCATGGCCTTGAGGGTGTCGAGTTCGACGGGGTACTCGTGCTCGGCGAGGTCGTACTTGCGCGAGATGGGCCGGAAGATCTGGGTGGCCACCTGGCGGGCCTGGTTCGCACCCGCCTGGAGCTTCTTGGGTAGTTCGAGGTTGATCATCGCTGGTTGTCCTTGGTCCGGTTCGGGAGGGTGGCGGGGAAGGCGAGGGTCACAGGACCACCGCGCCCTCGGCCACGCCCACCGCGCGCAGGTCGCGGTACCAGCGCTCGACGGGGTGCTCCTTGGTGAAGCCGTGTCCGCCCAGCAGCTGGACACCGTCGAGGCCGATCTTCATGCCCTTGTCGGCGGCGATCTTGCGGGCCAGTGCGGCCTCGCGGGCGAACGACAGCCCCTGCTCGGCGCGGGAGGCGCCGCGCCAGGTGACCAAGCGCATGCCGTCGAGCTCGGTGGCCATGTCGGCCACGGCGAACGCGACCGCCTGGCGGTGCGCGATGGGCTCGCCGAACGCGTGGCGCTCCTTGACGTACGGGGTGACGTAGTCGAGGACGGCGTGGGAGGTGCCCACGGCCAGCGACGCCCAGCCGAGGCGCGACAGCCGGATCACGTCGGCGTAGGCGGCGGCGCGGTCCCCGGGGGAGACGTCCGGGCCGCCGAGGATCGCGTCGGCGGGCACCGCCACGTCGGTGAGGACGAGGCGCCCCAGGCCGGCGGCGCGCAGTCCCATGGACGGGTCGGCCTCGACCACGAGTCCGTCGGTGTCGGATTCCACGACGAAGAAGGTCGGCGCGCCGTCGAGGGTGGCGGCGACGACGAAGAGCTCCGCGCTCCCGGCCGTGGGCACCATCGACTTGACGCCGCTGAGCGTGAAGCCGCCGGGGGTGCGGGTGGCGGTCGTCTTCAGGTCGAACGGGTCGAACAGCGGCCGGGGCTCGGCCACTACGACGGCGGCGGCCGGGACCTTCTCGGAGGCGAACGCCGGCAGGTAGGACTTCTGCTGGGTGTCGGATCCGAACTGGGTCAGGGTGGTGGCCACGCCGGACGGCGCGAGGATCGGCAGGGCCAGGCCCATGTCGCCGTAGGCCAGGGCCTCGGCGACGAGGGAGTTGGTCACCACGCCGCGCTCGGAGGCGATGCCCTCGAACTCCTCGGGGACGTTGAGCATGGTGGCGCCGATCTCGGCGGACCGCTCGAGCAGCGAGGCTGGTGCCTCGGCGGCGGCGTCTGCGTCGTGGGCGGCCGGGCGGATGACCTCGGTGGCGAACTCGCGCACGGTCTGGGAGATCAACTGCTGGTCGTCGTCCAGCGTGAGGTCGAACAGGTCGGGCCGCGACTCGGTGTCGGCGTCGGGGAGGCGCTTGGGGGCGCCGCCGCCGGAGACCTTCTTGAACGACTTGGTCGCGGCCCCGAGGGTCTTGAATCCGGTCTTGGTGGCCTCGTAGGTCACCCGGTCGACCTTCTGGCGCAGTCCGAACCGCTCGGCGAACTCCGACCCGGTGATCGTGGTCAACGCACGCATCGCGGCGCCGATGGCATCGATGCGTGTGGGGTTCTTGCCCGGTGTGGAGGTCTCCGCGCGTCCTGTCGTGGACGGGGTCGTGGGGTTCTTACTCATCATCACCAGCTGTTCTCGTGACGGACGGTGGACGGTGTGGTCCCCAACACCTTACTTCGGAGTAAGTTCCGAGCGCCACACTTTCCCCCGAAGTTCTCGTCACCGCTGGTCGGCGTGGGTCCGGTCAGCCGCGGAGCAGGGCGACCGCCTGGTCGACGGCGTCCGGGCGGCCCGCCACGAACCAGTCGTAGCCGTTGACCTCGACGGTCGTGCAGACCCCGCCCGCGCCGTCGACGAGCGCGCGGCCGGGCAGCCAGTCCCACTCGGGGCAGGAGTGTTGGCACCACACCGCGTGGACGCCGCAGGCGACCGACGCGAGGTCGACCGATCCGGATCCGAGCATCCGGATGGTCGCCGCGCCCCGGCTCACGCGGTGGAACGGCTCGGCCAGGGCGGGATCGGCGAGGAACGGCGGGTGGAGGTAGGTGGCGAGACTGCCGGCGGCGAGGTCGCCGGGGGTCAGCGGGGTCACGGGGACGCCGTTGCGGCGGGTGGGGATCTCGGAACCGCCGACGAAGGTCTCGCCGGTGACGGGGCGGTGGACCGCGCCGAGCAGGTAGTCGTCGGGGCCGCTGAGCGCCACTGCCGAGCACCAGTAGTCGGAGCCGGAGACGAAGTTGTAGGTGCCGTCGACGGGATCCACGACCCACCGGCGGTCGTGGCCGCCGGTGACGAGGGTGCCCTCCTCGCCGAGGACGCCGTCGTCCGGCCGGTGGGTGGCGAGGAGCGTGGTGATGTGTCGTTCGGCGGCGTCGTCCGCCTCGGTGACGACGTCCGAGACGGACGTCTTGCGCCGGACGTCGAGTCCGTCCTCGCGCAGGCGGCGCGCCAGGGTGCCGGCGTCGACGACGAGGCGGGCGGCCAGGTCGACGTCGGACAGTCGCTCGGTGGGCTCGTCGGGCACGGGGCGCGGGCGGCCGGTGTCGATGGACATGCACTTCCTCCGCTGGGGTCGCGGCGCGCTGACCACGGGCGGCAGCGGGTCCGCGGCTGTCGACGCTACCCGGGGCGGGCGACCACAGGTGGTGTGGCGGGTCACGTCGGGGCGACGGGCGGGGAAACGGTGGGCGACGCCCGGGCCGCGTAGACTCGGATCCCGTGCACCCTGAAGTCTCCGCCGACATCGCAGCCCTCGACGCGACCATGACCACCGTCGAGAAGGTCCTCGACATCGACGAGCTCGCCCGCCGCGTCGACGAGCTCGAGCAGATGGCCGCCGACCCGGACCTGTGGAACGACCAGGACCGGGCGCAGAAGGTCACCAGCGAGCTGTCCTACATCCAGGCGGACCTCCGTCGCTGCCGCGATCTGCGGCAGCGGATCGAGGACCTGCCGCTGATGTACGAGCTCGCGGAGGAGGAGGGCGGCGACGCCGTCGAGGAGGCGGACGCCGAGCGGGCGAGCCTGCGTGAGGACGTCGAGGCCATGGAGGTCAAGACGATGCTGAGCGGCGAGTACGACCAGCGCGAGGCCGTCGTGAACATCCGCGCGGGCGCCGGCGGCGTCGACGCCGCGGACTTCGCCGAGATGCTCATGCGGATGTACGTGCGCTGGGCGGAGAAGAACGGCCACAAGGTCGAGGTCTACGACACCTCGTACGCGGAGGAGGCCGGCATCAAGTCCGCCACCTTCATCGTCAAGGACCCGTACATGTACGGCACCCTCTCGGTCGAGCAGGGCACCCACCGCCTGGTGCGCATCTCGCCGTTCGACAACCAGGGGCGCCGTCAGACCTCCTTCGCGGAGGTCGAGGTGCTTCCCGTGGTGGAGACGGTCGACTCCATCGAGGTCCCGGAGAACGAGGTCCGCGTCGACGTGTACCGCTCGTCCGGCCCCGGTGGGCAGTCGGTTAACACCACCGACTCCGCGGTGCGTCTCACCCACGTCCCCACGGGGATCGTCGTGACCTGTCAGAACGAGAAGTCGCAGTTGCAGAACAAGGTCGCGGCCATGAAGGTGTTGCAGGCCAAGCTGCTCGAGCGCAAGCGCCAGGAGGAGCGGGCCGCGATGGACGCCCTCGGTTCGGGCGGCAACGCGTCGTGGGGTAACCAGATGCGCTCCTACGTGCTGCACCCGTACCAGATGGTCAAGGACCTCCGGACAGAGCACGAGGTCAACAACCCGTCGGCGGTGCTCGACGGTGACATCGACGGATTCATCGAGGCCGGCATCCGGTGGCGGATGCGGGAGGGGGCCGACGCCTAGTGAGGGTCCAGACCGACTTCAGCGGAATCGGCCGTTGGCTGAGCAACGAGGGTCTGGAGGTCGTCCTCCTCGTTCTGGGCGCGGCCCTGTTGACCCGCGTGATCGGCAAGATCGCCCGGATGTGGACCGGCCGGATCGACGCCAAGAACGCGGACAAGGAGCTGTGGTCCGAGGAGTCCAAGCACCTCCACTCGCTGATCCAGGTGCTCTCCTACGTCGCCGTCGCCGTCCTGTACGTCCTCTTCGGGATCCAGATCCTCCTGCGCTTCGGCGTGAACCTCGTCGCCCTGGTCGCGCCGGCGACAGTCCTCGGCGCAGCGCTGGGCTTCGGCGCGCAGAAGATCGTCCAGGACTTCCTCGCGGGCTTCTTCGTCCTCGCCGAGAGGCAGTACGGGTACGGCGACATCGTGGAGCTCACGACCGCGACCGGCGTGGCCGCCGGCACGATCGAGGACGTCACTCTTCGCATCACCCGGTTGCGCACGCTGGACGGTGAGGCCGTGATCGTCCCCAACGGTCAGATCGTCACCGCCGTCAATCAGTCGCAGGACTGGGCGCGCGCGATCATCGACGTGCCGGTACCCAACAACGCCGACATGGACAAGGCGCATGAGGTGCTCGCCGAGGTGTGCCGCGACATCGTCGACGACGACCGTGTGGGCGAGTACGTGCTCGACGAGCCGACCGTGATGGGCGTGCAGTCCATCAAGCTGGAGCAGACCGTCATCCGGCTGCTCGCCCGCACCAAGCCGGGGATGCAGTGGGAGGTCGGCCGGCGCATGCGCGCAGTGATCCTGCGCCGGTTCAGGCAGGAGGGCATCGTCCTGGAGCCGGAGGCGCTGGCGGCGATCCGGGCCGGGATGCTCCGTCCGCAGACCGGAGAGGGGAGCGTCTGATGGCACGGCACAGAGATGACGACGTGACCCGCGGCGCCGACATGACCCCCGGCGCCGACACGACCCGCGGCGCCGACACGGCCCGCGGCGCCGACATGACCCCCGGCGCCGACATGCCCCGCCACGCCGACATGACCCGGGAGGATGACGCCACGCGACAGGAGCCCGTGCTGCGCCAGGACCCGTCCGCCCGCGAGCAGCCCGATCCGTTGGGGTTGGGCGGCACGCCACCGCCCGACGCTCCTTCCCGGCGACCGAAGCCGGCGATCGTGGCGCTGCTCGGGGAGTTCCTGTCGATGTCACGGACGACAGCGATCCTTCTCGGCGCGTTCGTCGTCGCCGGGGTGCTGTATCTGCTCGTCCGGGAGCAGCCGGTCGTCGCCTTCGGTCCGCCGGCCCCGCCCGCGACCAGTGCGCCTACCGAACCGGCCGAGTCATCGTCCGAACAGACCGGGCAGTCGGAGATCACGGGCACGACCGATCCCACCCCCACGACAGGGCCGGATCAGACGGGGACCCCGACGACCGGGACGGCGACCACCGGACCCGAGGGCACCGCCACCACCAGCCCGGGCCTGGGTGGTCTGCGCGGAACGGCGGGCTCGACCCCCACCAGGCAGGAGCAGACGCAGGGACCGCAGCAACAAGCACCGCAGCAACAGGCGCCGCAGCAACAGGTACCGCAGGAGCAGCCCCAGCAGCAGTCGCAACAGCAGACCGGTCAGCAGACACCCGAGGGCGGTCCGACCTCCGTCCCGAGCGGTGGCGCTCTCGAGGGGTGACGCCGCCTGCTCGGCCGCCGGGCGGGTCCTCGGTGGTCCCGCCTGCGATCACGGCGTTCGGCCAGCGGCGCCATCAGGTGACAAGTGTGGCGCTACGCTACTGGTGTGATCAGTGCTTCCCGTGTGACCAAGTCGTACGCGTCCGTGCCGCGTCCGGCTCTGTCCGACGTGAGCGTGGAGATCGACGACGGCGAGTTCGCCTTCCTCATCGGCGCCTCCGGCTCCGGTAAGTCGACCTTCCTGCGCCTCCTGCTGAGGGAGGACCGGCTCGACTCCGGTCGGCTGGTGGTGGCCGGCCACGATCTCACACGCATGAAGAACTCGGACGTGCCCGGACTGCGGCGTTCGCTCGGCTGCGTGTTCCAGGATTTCCGTCTCCTGCCGGGAAAGACGGTCGCGGAGAACGTGGCGTTCGCGCTCCAGGTCATCGGCAAGTCCCGCCGGACCATCGAGAAGGTGGTCCCGGAGACGCTCGACATGGTCGGGCTGGGCACCAAGGCGAACCGTCGGCCGCACGAGTTGTCCGGGGGAGAGCAGCAGCGGGTCGCCATCGCCCGGGCGTTCGTGAACCGTCCCGTCCTGCTGCTCGCGGACGAGCCGACGGGCAATCTCGACCCGGAGACCAGTGAGGACATCATGCTGCTGCTCGACCGGATCAACAGGACGGGCACCACGGTGCTCATGGCCACCCACGACCACCACATCGTCGATCGGTCGCGCCGCCGGGTCGTGGAGCTGGTCGACGGTGCGGTCGTGCGGGATGACGCACGCGGGACCTACGGGGTGGATCGCTGATGGCCGTCCGATTCATCGCGTCGGAGGTCGCGCAGGGACTGCGCCGGAACCTGTCCATGACGCTGGCCATGATCATCACCACGGCCGTCGCGCTGGGGATGCTGGGGGCCGGCCTGCTGGTGGCGATGACCGCGTCCGCGAGCCAGGCCAAGTACGACTACCTCAACGAGTTCCGCGTCTACGTGGACCGCTCGATCTCCGTCGAGGATCCGGAATGTGCGGCGGAATGCGCCGGCATCCGGGAGCAGCTCGAGGAGACCTCGGGGGTGGCGTCCGTGGAGTACAAGAACCCGCAGGAGACCTACTCCGAGTTCGTCGAGCTGTTCGCCTCGACCGACCCGGTTCTGGTGGAGTCGACGTCGCCGGACGCCCTCGGCTCGCGGTTCACCCTCACTCTGTCCGACCCGACGCGGGCGGAGGACGTCGCGGTGGAGCTGGCGGACGTCTCCGGCATCGAGGTCGTGCAAGGGCAGGGTGAGCTGGTCGAGCGCGTCTTCTCGGTCCTTGGCGGCATCCGCAACGCGGCGTTCGCCATTGCGGTGGTCCAACTCGTGGCGACCGTCCTGCTCATCGCCAACATGACCCAGATCGCGGCGTTCACGCGACGCACCGCGGTCGGGATCATGCGCCTGGTGGGCGCGAGCCGGTGGTACACCGAGTTGCCGTTCGTGCTCGAGGCGGTGATCGCGGCGATCACCGGCGCCGTCCTGGCGGTCGGGGGTTTGCTGGTGGCCAAGAATGTGTTCCTCGACAGGGTGCTGGACGAGGCGTACCGGGCCAATCTCGTCGAGAGGATCACGACCTCCGACATCCTGCTGCTCGCCCCGGGGCTCGTCGTCGCCGGTGCGGCGGCCTCCGCGTTGACGGCGTGGGCGACCCTGAGGCTGACGGTCCGGCACTGACGGCCGCCGCCCCCGGCGGCTCGTCTAGACTCTGGGGGCTGCGCAACAGCAACGAGGAGGTGAACCGACGTGGCCAAGAAGAACAAGAAGAAGGGCGCGTCCTCCCTCGGCTCCGATGGGAGCATCGTCGCGAGTAACCGCAAGGCCAGGCACGACTTCCACATCCTGGACACCTACGAGGCCGGCATCGCCCTTGTGGGCACCGAAATCAAGAGCATGCGGGAGGGTAAGGCCTCGCTGGTCGACGCGTTCGCGACGGTCGACGACGGCGAGGTGTGGCTCCGCGGGCTCCACATCCCCGAGTATTCGCACGGGAGCTGGACGAATCACGCCCCCAAGCGGGCGCGGAAGCTCCTGCTTCACCGCCGGGAGATCGACTCGCTCGTCGGCAAGGTACGGGACGGGAACGCAACGCTCGTCCCGTTGTCGCTCTACTTCGTGAACGGTCGCGTCAAGGTCGAACTGGCCGTCGCGCGGGGTAAGCAGGCCCACGACAAGCGGCAGGACATCGCCCGGCGGACGGCCGAGCGCGAAGCGGTCCGCGAACTGGGTAGGAAGATCAAGGGCATGCGGGCGTGATGCCGGTCGCGCTGGCGTCGACCTCGGCGGTGGCGTACGGCATCAGTGACTACCTCGGTGGCGTGGCGTCCCGCCGCGCGCGGGCCCTGCGCGTCGTCAGCGTGGCCTACCCCGTCTCGATCGTGCTCGTGGGGGCCGCTGCGCTCGTCGCCGGCGGGTCGCCTACGCCGGCGGGCCTGGGGTGGGGGTTGGCGTCCGGGCTCGCATCCGGCGCCGCGGTGTGGACGTTCTACGTGGCGTTGTCCCGGGGGCCGATGAGCGTCATCTCGCCGATCACGGCGGTCCTGGCCGCCGCCGGACCACTGGCCTTCGGGTTGGCAGCGGGGGAGCGGCCCGGGCCCGCGGCGATGGCGGGGATGGCGTTGGCGCTCGTTGCCACCGTCCTAGTGTCCCTGGAGGGTGCGGGCGACGGCTCGTCCGCCCCGCACGGGCGGTTGACCGCGCCGCTCCTCGCGATGTCGGTGGTGTCGGGCTCGGCGTTCGCCGCCTTCTTCGTCCTGTTGTCCCGGGTGCCCGCGGGCGAGGGGCTCTGGCCGGTCGCGGCCTCGCGGGTCGGTGCCACGGTGATGCTGCTCGCCGCAGCCGTGGCCGCGCGTGAGTCGTTCCGCTTCCCGCGCCGCCTTATCGCGATCGGCGTAGTGATCGCCGTGTTCGACGCCATCGCGAACGGTGCGTTCTACTTCGCTTCCCAGGCGGGGATGCTCTCCCTCGTCAGCGTCATCGCCGCCCTGTACCCCGCCTTCACCGTGGCGCTGGCGGTCACGCACGGGGGCGAGCGGATGCGCGTCGTCCAGCTTGCCGGGCTCGGCCTGGCCTGCGTCGCGATCGTCCTGCTCACGCTCGGCTGAGGGGAGACGGACGTCACCCTGGTGTCAGACGGCCGCCCGGGGTATGGTTAGAGGTCCGTCGGCCAGAGTCGGCGGCTCCTGAGGGGCTGATGTGGTTTCGACTACGTGAGCTGACGCAGGGGAAGCGTGCCGGTGCAGGCCAGAGACCACCGTAAGCGTCGTGGCAACCAATTACGCGCCGATACCAATCAGCGCGACTACGCCCTCGCTGCCTGATAGCGAGCCCGTAGTCTGTCGGCCCGGGGTCGCTCTCGCCCCGGAACCCGGCATCATCTAGAGGGATCACCGGCTCACCCGGTCACGGGGTGGGTCGGGACATCTCACAGTGACTGGGATCGTCATCGCCAACACGTCCGCATGAGGGCGAGATCCGAGTAGAGGCCAACGCGGACTGCGCACGGAGAAGCCCTGCCGATGCTGCGGAGGACCCGGGTTCAATTCCCGGCAGCTCCACAATCGGGCTGAACCCCCGGTCGTCTCGACGACCGGGGGTTCAGTGCATTTCAGGGTATTGCTCGCAACGATCAATGCCGAGCCCGTCCGCACGCCGACCGCTACCACTTGGTCAGAAGGGTGGTGGTGGTTGGAGGAGTTCGTCGAGGTGGGCGTGGAGGGCGTGGAGGATGGCTTTTTCCAGGGCGCTGTCGGTGGGTTTGTTGCGTTGCCACCAGCGGCTGGCCGCGGCGGGGGTCTTCCGCTCGCGCGTGGCAGAGATCGAGTCCGGGCCTGGGGTGGTGTCGGCGGTGGGCTCGGTTGGTGTGGTGCCGGCGTCGGTGGTGTTGCGGGCCGTGGCGCGGGCGCGTTCGCGGGCCAGGCGCTGGGCGCGGCGGGCGAAGTAGGTCGCCTCGTCCAGGATCCCGGCCCCGAAGACGGGGGCGGGGTTGCGGCGTTGTTGACGCGCCCAGGCATCGGCTTCGTCGCGTTGGTGCTCGCGCCGGTATTGGGCCAGGGGTCCGTCGGGTCGGGTGAGCATGGTGGTGCCGTCGGGGGTGGTCACGATCAGGGTGCCGTCGGGTTGGAGTTGGTAGGTCCAGTCGGAGAAGGTTTTGAACCGGTGGTGGCGCCGGCACTGGCTCACCAGGTTGGCCTCGACTGTGTGGCCGCCGCCTGCGGGGTCGGCGTGGTTGAACGGCACCACATGATCCAAATCGCAGTCGTCGGCGGGGACCGCGCATCCGGGGTGGCGGCAGGTGCCGTCGCGGAGCCGGACCCGGCGCGCCAACTCGGCGCCGGGCCGGTATTTCAGCGCCGCGCTGGTGTCGTCGGCGGCACCGATGCGGGGGTCGACCTGCTCGAACGAGGCGCCATCTGAGGTGGCGAGCATCTCCAGCAGGGTCTGCAGGGCGGCCTCGCCGGTGCGGGTGAACTCCACTCGCGCGCCGTGTTCGTCGCGGCCGTTGTCGCCGGTGGCGATGACGGTGACCTTCGGCCGCAACACCGGAGCCTGACCGCCGCCATTGCCGCTGCGGCCGGTGGGGGCGCTCGGGCCGCCCGGGCCGGCGTCACCGTCGGTGTCGGTGTTGCCGGGAGTGGTGTTGGGCTGGGTGGGGGTGTCGCCGCAGATCAGGGACATCAGGGCGTCGGCGCGGCGTTCGGCCTTCGAGTAGTGCGGCTCGGGCTCGGTCGGGGCGTCCGGGTCGGTGTCGGGGTCGGCGACCCGCTGATCCAGGGCCTCGGCCAGCACGGCGGCCTCCTCGGTCGCCAACAGGGCCGAGACGGTGGACATGCCGTCGACGCCTTTGCCGATGCGCACGCCGCGAGTGCGGCTGGCGTCTTCTTTGCGTAGGCGGATGGCGTCGGGGTCGTGGCGGCCGATGACCGCATCGATCTCATCGCGCAGGGCCTTGTCGCCCAGACGGATACCGGCGGCGACACCGCCCAGGTAGTCCTCGACGACCTGGCGCTGGATCTGCTCAAGAACATCGCCGCGGACGGTGGACATCTGCCGGGCGAGCAGTTCGGCGACGCGTTGTTCCATCAGGCCGGCGGCCATCGCCTCCAGGATCGCCGGGTAACGGGTGTGCAGCTCCCACGAGAAGGACAGCATCTTCTCCGCCCGCCTAGCGGAGATCGACATCGCCGCCACCACATACCCGGCCGCGGCGACAAGGCCGTCAACAACAGCGTGGCCGGGGCGGGCCTCGTGGCTGCCGTCGATACCGTGCCCGTACTCGCGCCAACATTCCTGCAACAGCGCGTAGCAGGCGACCAGGCGCTGCGCGGCCGCGCGGTTCTCCGCCGCCCACCCCTCCCGCGCCGCCGCCGTCAAGCCCGTCAACGCCGCAGCAGCGCCGCCACCGGTCGAGCCGGCAGGGCCGGACGAGCCGGCAGAGCCGGACGAGTCAGCAGGGCCGGGAGGGGACGCGGGGCCGCCGGTCGTGCGCCCGGTGTCGCCGTCCATGCCCCACCCCCCGTGGTCGACTGTGCGGCGATGCCGCCGCTCATCTCGAATACGTGTTCTATTCTACGTGCACGTGTTCGGCACCACAAGGGCTTCCCCTGACTCACTGACGGCACCGGCGGGCGCACCCAGGGGGCCGGCGACCACGGCTTCGGTACCCTCTCCCTAGTGCCGGTCACCCGGAAGAGGTCGACGGTCTCCCAGTAGAGAAAGGCCCGCGGACACGTGAACGCCAAGCCCAACAAGAGCACCAAAGTGCTGCAGACCAAGTCCAACAACGGGATGATCATCACCGTCGTCGCGCTCATCGCGGTCGCGGTGGTGGTCCTCGGCGGAGTGGTCTGGATGGCCCAGAGGGGCGGCGAGGCCAACCCCATCACGTTCGGTGAGACCGCCGACGAGCAGATCGAGATCACGGACACCGGCGTGGTGATCGTGGGCCAGCAGGACGCACCCACGATTCAGGTCTGGGAGGACTACATGTGCCCCGCCTGCGGCTCGTTCGAGGCGCAGTACGGCGAGTCCATCTCCGAGGCCGTCGAGGCCGGGGATCTGCGGGTCGAGTTCCACACCCTCAACTTCCTCAACGGCCAGTCGGGGTCGGGTGAGTACTCCACGCGTGCCCTGGCGGCCGTCCAGTGCGTCGCGGCCAAGGACTCCCTGCCCGTGTTCTTCGACGTCAAGAACGCCTTCTTCGCCGAGCAGCCCGCCGAGGGTGGTGGCGACCGCTCGGCGCAGGAGCTCGCCGGGACCGCCGAGGAGGCCGGCGCGAACCCGGACACGGTCGAGTGCATCGGCAACGTCGAGACCAACGGCGGCATGGACAAGGCCTCCGACAGCGCAGACAACGCCCAGCAGACCATCCGGGAGATCACCGATCGCGTGTCGACCCCGACCGTCGCGTTCGAGGGTGAGGTCGTGGACCTCGCGAACGCCGCGTGGCTGCAGGAGATCGTCGCCTGACCCTCCTCGGTCCCGCGGGCCATGCGCCCACCGTTTTGGCGCCCCGGCCTCGCCTTTTCCGGCGGGGCCGGGGCCGATTTGGAAGGCCGGACCGTGGTGGTGTAACTTAAGTCGGGCCGGTCACCGAGAGGGGAACGGCGGAGAAATGGATACGGGGCTATGGCGCAGCTGGTAGCGCACCACACTGGCAGTGTGGGGGTCAGGGGTTCGAGTCCCCTTAGCTCCACCGAGGACGAGATCCCGGGAGGTCGGAGACCACCGCCCGGGATCTCGTCATTTCGCCGTCTTCCGCGGCGCGGCGTGCGGACGTAGTGTCGGTACATGGCGGAGCCGCGGGAGATCGCCGCCGTGCTCGACGAGTTCGTCGACGCCGGCCGGCTGAAAGGGTACGTCTGCGGCGTCCGGCAGGACGGATGCTCATGGCTCGCCGCGGGCGGTGCGCGGTCCATGGGCGGGCCCGCGATGCCCGAGGACGCGGTGTTCCCGCTGTCCTCCAACACCAAACCGATCGCGGCCATCCTCGCGATGCGGCTCGTGGAGCATGGCGTGATCGCCCTCGACGATCCGGTGGACACGCAGCTGCCGGAGCTCGCGCGGCCGCGGGTGCTGGCCGAACCCGACGGGCCGCTGGACCGGACGGTGCCTGCCGAGAGGTCTGTGACGGTCCGCGACCTGCTCACGATGACCGCCGGCGTCGGGTGGCCGGTACGCAACCCCGACCTGGGCGAGGCCATGGCCGCCCGGGGGGTCGCGCCCGGCCCGTACGCACCGGCCGTCCCGCCGGGGGAGTACCTGCGCAGGCTCGCCGAGCTCCCGTTCGCCGGACAGCCGGGTGGCGGGTGGTGGTACCACACGTGCAGTGACATCCTCGGAGTCCTGCTCGCCCGCGCCACCGGCGTGTCGGTGGGGGAGTTGGTCGCCGAGCACGTCACCGGACCCCTCGGCCTGGCCGACACCGGGTTCACGGCTGATCCGGACCGCCTGATCGTCACGTACGGACTCCGTCCCGACGGCCGGGTGGCGCCGGTCGACACCGCGTCCAGGTTCACGGGCCGCCCGGTGTTCGACTCCCTCGCCTGCGGGCTCGCCGGGACGGTGCGCGACTACCTGGCGGTCCTGGACGCGCTGGTCGACGGCGGCCCGCTCCTAGGCGCGGAGAGCGTGTGGCTGATGACCTCCGACCACCTCACGGAGCTCCAGCAGGCGTCCGCGGAGGGGTTCCTGGAGCCCGGATGTGGATACGGGTTCCAGGTCGAGGTCCGCCCGGACGGGACGGTCGGCTGGGCCGGGGGACTGGGCACGATCGGCTACGTCGACCGCCGCGCCGGCCGGTCCGCGGCGGTGTTCACCTCACAGGCCTTCGACGTGCCCGGCACGGCGGAGGCGCTGGAGACGGTGTGGTCGCTGCTGGGCTGAGCGATCGTCGGCACCGAGCCGGTCAGCGCCACCACGTGTCGAGCGGCGTGGCGGGGACGGTGCGCTTGTGCCGTGAGCCGAGGAACAGGGACTCGATGCGGGCGACGGCGTCGGCCGGGACGCCGTCGCGCCCCTCGAGGTAGTCGTCGATCTGCGCGTAGGTGACGCCGAGCGCGACCTCGTCGGGCAGGCCGGGCCTGTCGTCCTCCAGGTCGGCTGTGGGGACCTTGCTCCAGGTGGACTCCGGCGCGCCGAGGTGGCGCAGGAGCGCGGCGCCCTGGCGCTTGGTGAGACCGGTCAGGGGGGTCAGGTCGACGCCGCCGTCGCCGTACTTGGTGAAGAAGCCGGTCACCGCCTCGGCGGCGTGATCGGTGCCGACGACGAGGTGGTTCACCTGCCCGGCCGCAGCGTACTGGGCGATCATCCGCTCACGCGCCTTGATGTTGCCTCGGACGAAGTCCCGGATCGGCCCCGCCTGGTCGGGGAGTGCCGCCAGGGCCGTGGAGGCGGCCTCGGCGGCGGTGTCGGACGCTGCGCGAACGTCGACCGTCAGGTATGCGTCCGGGCGGATGAACTCCAGGGCGATCTGCGCGTCGGCCTCGTCGGCCTGCACACCATACGGGAGACGCATCGCGATGAACCGTGCCTGCTCCATCCCTTCCTCGCGGAGGCGTTCGGCCGCGAGCTGACACAGTCGTCCCGCGAGCGTCGAGTCCTGACCGCCGCTGATCCCCAGGACGAAGCCGGAGGCGGGTGTGGAGCGCAGGTAGTCGACGAGGAAGGCGACCCGCGACTCGACCTCGTCGGCGGGGTCGATATCGGGCCGCACGCCGAGTTCGGCGATGATGGAGGCGCGCAGCGCACTGGCGTCGGGTGGCGTCTGGTTCATGCGGTCAGCTTAGAAACCGCGTGTGACGTCCACGTGACATCGGTGCGCGGTCCGGGGTGCGGTCCCTCGCCGGTTGGAGTTCTTGCCGGGTGGTCCGTTACGATGGACCAGTTGTGTGTCGTACATCCGACCCCCGTGGCCGGACGTGTCGCACAGTGATTCCCAGTCGTGTCGGCGGCCATCGCGGCCGCCCCGAGAGCCTAAGGAGCGCCACATGAAGGTCCGCAAGTCCCTTCGGTCGCTGAAGAACAAGCCGGGCGCCCAGGTTGTCCGTCGTCGCGGCAAGACCTACGTGATCAACAAGAAGGATCCCCGGTTCAAGGCCCGCCAGGGCTGAGTCGACCGCGTGAGTTCTCACGCACCCCCGAGGGCCCGCCTCCGGTTCGCCGGAGGCGGGCCCTCGTCGTCGTCCCCGTCGACAGCGGTGCCCCGCCCCCACACGGCGAGGCGGAGGACCGACGTCGCGCCGCCGCCCACCGACCCCTCCCCGCCCCGCCCCGCTCCCGCTTGAGCCCTGCCGTCGGGTGGGACGTCCGCCCGGGCCCGGGTTCGTCCTCCGCGCCCGCGGTGGCCCACGGCCTTCCCGGGCGGCCTCAGGATGCCCCGCCCGGCGCCCGTGACAGCCCGGTGAACCGATCGCCGGGGGTGGCGTCGAGGGGTGCGGGAGCGGGCGAAATGGTGGGCAACCTGTGGATGGGATGGGGACAACCGGCGGCGCGTTGTGAGGGCTCTGGGGGCGCGTTGTGGGTTGCCGAAACCGTGTTTCGGAACGCGCTCCGGGATGCCACGATGGGGTGGTGCACCCGCCGATGAGGGCCCCGGTGTCCCCGGTTCCACGCCGATGCCGGGGCATCCCATAAGGCGGGATCACGACCTGGGAATTCCAGGGATGTAAGACCAAAATGTTGTGGTCAGTTGACCTTCTCGCCACTAGGGGTAGTGTTGGGAGGTGTTGCAGCACCGATGAATGCCATCCATGCGATTCGGCGCACGACCACCGACAGACACACGGCCGTCCCCTCGTCCGGGCTGAAGAACCCGGACAGGAAGGCCGCCACCAGAAGAGCCCCCTCGCGCCGCCCGGGCGCCGTGCCGAAAGAGGTCCTGACACACATGGTCACCGTCTACACCAAGCCCGCGTGCGTCCAGTGCAACGCCACTTACAAGGCGCTCGACAAGCAGGGCATCGAGTACCAGGTCGTCGACATCTCGGTGGACGATGAGGCCCGGGAGTACGTGATGGCCCTCGGGCACCTCCAGGCGCCCGTCGTGGTGGCCGGTTCCGACCACTGGTCCGGCTTCCGCCCGGACCGCATCAAGGCGCTCGCCTCCGTGGCGGCCTGACGGCCCGAGGGCACGAACACCTTTCGAGTTCCTGTGACAAGGGGGCGTCGATGGCGGCTCCGCTGCCGGCCGAGGAGCCGGTGAGGATCGTCTACTTCTCCAACATCTCCGAGAACACCAAGCGATTCATCGACCGGCTCGGTCTTCCCGCACTGCGCATACCGGTGCGGAAGACCGAGCCCATGCCGATGGTGTCGGACCCATATGTTCTAGTCGTCCCGACCTACGGGGGCAGCCTCGAGGTCACCGGTCGTAGCGGGGCCGCGGTCCCGCGTCAGGTGGTCGCGTTCCTCAACGACGCGCACAACAGAATTCTCTGCCGGGGAGTCATCGCCGGCGGCAACACCAACTTCGGAGCGGACTTCGGTCGCTCGGGCGACGTGATCGCGCGCAAGCTGGAGGTGCCGTACCTCTACCGCTTCGAGTTGATGGGCACACACGAGGACGTCATCCGCGTCCGAGAGGGATTGGAAGAGTTTTGGCAGCACCAACCGTGAACCCTGAGAGCACCACCGCGGGAGAGGCGGGGGAGGGCCAGCGTCTGGACTACCACGCGCTCAACGCCATGCTCAACCTCTACGACGCGGACGGGAACATCCAGTTCGACAAGGACCGTCAGGCGGCGAGGGAGTACTTCCTCCAGCACGTCAACCAGAACACGGTCTTCTTCCACAACCTCGACGAGAAGCTCGACTACCTCGTCGAGAAGGACTACTACGAGCGCGAGGTCCTGGACCAGTACACGCGCAACTTCGTGCGCGAGCTCTTCGACCACGCCTACGCCAAGAAGTTTCGCTTCCCGACCTTCCTGGGCGCGTTCAAGTACTACACGTCGTACACCCTCAAGACCTTCGACGGGAAGCGCTACCTCGAGCGCTACGAGGACCGCGTCTGCATGGTGGCGCTCACCCTCGCCGCCGGCGACGAGACCCTCGCCCGGCAGCTGGTCGACGAGATCATCGACGGCCGCTTCCAGCCGGCCACCCCGACGTTCCTCAATTCGGGCAAGAAGCAGCGCGGCGAGCCAGTGTCCTGCTTCCTCCTGCGCATCGAGGACAACATGGAGTCCATCGGTCGCAGCATCAACTCCGCCCTGCAGCTGTCCAAGCGCGGCGGCGGCGTGGCGCTCCTGCTGTCCAACCTGCGTGAGCACGGCGCGCCGATCAAGCACATCGAGAACCAGTCCTCGGGCGTCATCCCCGTGATGAAGCTGCTGGAGGACTCCTTCTCCTACGCCAACCAGCTCGGCGCGCGCCAGGGCGCGGGTGCGGTCTACCTGCACGCCCACCACCCGGACATCTACAAGTTCCTCGACACCAAGCGGGAGAACGCGGACGAGAAGATCCGCATCAAGACCCTCTCGCTGGGCGTCGTCATCCCGGACATCACGTTCGAGCTCGCCAAGCGCAACGACGACATGTACCTGTTCTCGCCGTACGACGTCGAGCGGATCTACGGCAAGCCCTTCGCGGACGTCGACATCTCGGCGAACTACCACGACATGGTCGAGGACAGCCGGATCAAGAAGACCAAGATCAACGCCCGGCACTTCTTCCAGACCGTCGCCGAGCTGCAGTTCGAGTCCGGCTACCCGTACATCATGTACGAGGACACCGTGAACCGGGCCAACCCGATCGCCGGCAAGATCACGCACTCCAACCTGTGCTCGGAGATCCTCCAGGTCTCCACCGCGTCGGAGTTCAACGAGGACCTCACCTACTCCAATGTGGGTAAGGACATCTCCTGCAACCTCGGCTCGCTCAACATCGCCAAGGCCATGGACTCTCCCGACTTCGGCCGGACCATCGAGACCGCCATCCGCGGTCTGACCGCGGTGTCCGACCAGACGCACATCAACTCGGTGCCGTCCATCGAGCGCGGCAACTCCGAGTCGCACGCGATCGGCCTGGGGCAGATGAACCTGCACGGCTACCTCGCGCGCGAGCGGATCCACTACGGATCCGAGGAGGGCGTCGACTTCACGAACATCTACTTCTACACCGTGCTCTACCACGCCCTCAGGTCCTCCAACCTGATCGCGCGGGAGCGTGGCACCTGGTTCGCCGGCTTCCCGGAGTCCAAGTACGCCTCCGGCGAGTTCTTCGACAAGTACACCGACCAGACGTGGGAGCCGGCCACCGACCGCGTGCGTCAGCTCTTCGCCGAGGCCGAGGTCGCCATCCCCACCCAGGAGGACTGGCGCGCGCTCAAGGCGGACGTGCAGAAGTACGGCATCTACAACCAGAACCTGCAGGCCGTCCCGCCCACCGGGTCGATCAGCTACATCAACAACTCCACGTCGTCGATCCACCCCGTGGCCTCGAAGATCGAGATCCGCAAGGAGGGCAAGATCGGGCGCGTCTACTACCCGGCGCCCTACCTGACCAACGACAACCTGGACTACTACCAGGACGCGTACGAGATCGGCTACGAGAAGATCATCGACACCTACGCGGCGGCCACCCAGCACGTCGACCAGGGGCTGTCGCTGACGCTGTTCTTCAAGGACACCGCCACCACCCGCGAGGTCAACCGCGCGCAGATCTACGCGTGGCGCAAGGGCATCAAGACCCTGTACTACATCCGGGTCCGCCAGCTCGCGCTCGAGGGCACCGAGGTCGAGGGCTGCGTCTCGTGCATGCTCTGACCCCACGGGCCCGGCCGCGTGCCACGACCCCCACCCGCCTTCAGGAGGAGAACCGATGACCGCCGAGCTGCACGCTCCGGGTTCCCACAGCCCCGCCGCCGGCATCCAGCCCAAACTCGTCGACCGCGTGTCGGCGATCAACTGGAACCGCGTCCCCGACGAGGTCGACGACCAGGTGTGGGGCCGGCTCACCACCAACTTCTGGCTCCCCGAGAAGGTGCCGGTCTCCAACGACATCCCGTCATGGCAGACCCTGACCGAGTACGAGCAGCAGCTCACCACGCGCGTCTTCACCGGCCTGACCCTGCTGGACACCCTCCAGGGCACCGTCGGTGCGGTGAGCATGATCCCCGACGCGTCGACCCCCCACGAGGAGGCGGTGCTCACCAACATCGCGTTCATGGAGTCAGTCCACGCCAAGAGCTACTCGACGATCTTCTCCACTCTGTGCTCCACCCCGCAGGTGGACGACGCCTTCCGCTGGGCCGAGGAGAACCCCTTCCTCCAGAAGAAGGCCAAGATCGTGCTCGGCTACTACTCCGGGGACGATCCGCTCAAGCGCAAGATCGCCTCGGTGATGCTCGAGTCGTTCATGTTCTACTCGGGCTTCTACCTGCCCATGCGGTGGTCCTCGCGCGCCAAGCTCACCAACACCGCCGACGTGATCCGGCTCATCATCCGGGACGAGGCCGTGCACGGCTACTACATCGGCTATAAGTACCAGCGCGGTCTCGAGCACCTCACCCAGACGGAGCGGGACGAGCTCAAGGATTACACGTTCGAGCTGCTGTTCGAGCTGTACGACAACGAGGCCGACTACACCGAGGACCTCTACGACCCGGTGGGCTGGACCGAGGACGTCAAGAAGTTCCTGCGCTACAACGCCAACAAGGCGCTGATGAACATGGGCTACGAGGGCATGTTCCCCAAGGACGAGACCGACGTCGACCCGGCCATCCTGTCCGCGCTGAGCCCCAACGCCGACGAGAACCACGACTTCTTCTCCGGCTCTGGCAGCTCCTACGTCATGGGCAAGGCCGAGGCCACCGAGGACGAGGACTGGGACTTCTGACCCGGCCATCAGTGAACGCAGCGGAGCCACTGCGACCGATCGCGGTCGCAGGGGCTCCGTCGTTGTCCGGGGACCAGCCGTCGGGGGCTGGGGCCGCGACCAGCCGTCGGGGGCGGGTCCGCGACTAGCCGTCGGGGGCGGGTCCGCGACTAGCCGTCGGGGGCGGGTCCGCGACTAGCCGTCGGGGGCGATGCCGTTAATCGACCCCCGGATGTCCTCCAAGACCGCACGGGCGGCGACCGGACCGGCGCCCTCCCACACGGCACGGTCCACCACGAACACCCGGTTGGCGCCCACCGCGTCCAACTCCATCCACCGATCCGAGGCGAAGACCTCCCGCGCCGCCTCCTCGGAATCGGGCCGACCGCCCACCACGGCGAAGATGACGTCCCCGTCGAGCTCATCACCCAGTGGAGGGGACTCGGGCAGCGGCGGCACCCGCTCGCCGTCCCGGGTGCGCTGCGCGGGCGGGCGCCCGGCGCCCACGGCCTCCAACATGAGCGAGCCGAGTGTGTCGGCGTCCTGCACCCGCGCCCCGGCACCCGAGCCGTCGGCGACAGAGACCAGGGACACCCAGGAGTCCGACGGCGTCGTCGCCCCGGCGGTGAACCGCGCCCGGTCGATGACGTCCAGCAACAGGTCGCCGCCCGCCCGCGGTCGGCCGTAGGCGTCGGCCACGGACTCGGTCGCGTCGGTCCACTCGAGGACGTCGCCGGAGTAGACGACGGTCGGCGCCACGTCGGCGAGCGCGTCGACGACCGCGGGATCGAGGTCCTGTGACCCCGCCAGCACGATGAGGTCGGGTGTGAGGTCGCGCGCGGCGTCGGCGACCGCGCCGGCGTCCGTGTCGTCGCCGAGTTCGATGGTCGGGAGAGCCACGAGGGGAGCGGGTAGGTAGACGTCGGCGTCGCGGGGCAACCCGGAGGTGCCGACGACGAGGTCCTGCAATCCCAGCGCGCAGGCGGTGTCCACCGCGCCCACCCCGAGAGCGAGGATGCGCTCGGGCGACCGCGGCACCGCCACGCTGTCCGCGCCCGGGCCGGTGGTGTCGACCCTGCGGGTGCCCGCGCCGGGGAACTCCGTGGGCACCGGTGCAGGTGCGCACGAGTCCTCGGGCTCGGCGGAGCGCTGCAGCTCCTCACCGGCCATCCGTGACGGCGTCGTCGTCACGGGGTGCTCGACCATGTCGACGGGGGAGGGGCCACACGCCGCGAGGGCGAGACCGGCCGCCAGCGGCGCCGCGGCCCGGACGGCACGCCGTTTATACCCCCGCCCGGGGCGCCGGCGGAGGACGGGAACGGAATCGGTCATGGGACAACAGCCTAGGAGATGGGCCCACCGGGGCCGTTCCCACCGAGGTCGTCCAGCGTCCCGTAAGCGCTCCGAGCACCCCTGTCCGCACCCCGGTCCGCGCCGCGGTTAACGGGGGTGACCACCGCTGACGAGAACGACGGGGCGGGTGGGCGTCGCTCTCAGCCGAGGGTTAGGATTGCTCTCGCGCACTATTCCTATGCGTTCGACGTGGGGTCGGTGGTTCGACCCGCGACGTCGGGTGAGGCGTTCAGGAGGACCCTTATGACCGCAGTGGCCCCCAAGCCGGTCCACGACGAACTCGACCACCCACCGGGTGAACCCACGGGCAACGCCCGGCCGGGCTCGTTCGTGTGGAAGATGTTGACGACGACCGATCACAAGATGCTCGGCATCATGTACATCGTCACCTGCTTCATCTTCTTCTTCATCGGCGGCCTCATGGCCCTGCTCATCCGGGCGGAGCTCTTCTTCCCGGGCATGCAGTTCCTGTCGAACGAGCAGTTCAACCAGCTGTTCACCATGCACGGCACGGTGATGCTCCTGCTCTACGGCACCCCGATCGTCGTCGGTTTCGCGAACTACATCATGCCGCTGCAGATCGGCGCGCCGGACGTGGCCTTCCCGCGTCTCAACGCGCTCGGATACTGGCTGTTCGCCGCCGGCGGCGTCATCTTGCTGTCCGGCTTCCTGACCCCCGGTGGTGCGGCGTCGTTCGGCTGGACTATGTACGTTCCGCTGTCCGACAAGATCCACTCGCCGGGCGTCGGCGCGGACCTGTGGATCCTCGGCGTCGGCATCGGCGGTATCGGCACCATCCTCGGTGCCGTCAACTTCGTCACCACGATCATCTGCCTCCGCGCGCCGGGCATGACGATGTTCCGGATGCCGATCTTCACGTGGAACATCCTCGTGACGTCGGTCCTGATCCTACTGGTCTTCCCGCTGCTGACCGCCGCGGCGTTGGCCTTGTTCTACGACCGCACGTTCGGTGGCCGCATCTACGATCCGGGCAACGGTGGCGCGATCTTGTGGCAGCACCTGTTCTGGTTCTTCGGACACCCCGAGGTGTACATTCTGGCGCTGCCGTTCTTCGGAATCATCTCCGAGGTGCTCCCGGTGTTCTCCCGTAAGCCGCTGTTCGGCTACGCCGGACTGGTCTTCGCGACCCTGGCGATCGCCGGGTTGTCCATGGCCGTGTGGGCGCACCACATGTACGTCACCGGCGCGGTGCTGCTGCCGTTCTTCTCCTTCATGACATTCCTCATCGCCGTGCCCACGGGCGTGAAGTTCTTCAACTGGATCGGCACGATGTGGCGGGGCAAGATCACCTTCGAGACGCCGATGGTCTTCGCCCTGGGATTTCTGGTGACCTTCCTCTTCGGCGGGTTGACCGGCATCATGCTGGCCGCGCCGCCGATTGACTTCCACGTGCACGACTCCTACTTCGTTGTGGCGCACTTCCACTACGTGCTCTTCGGCACCATCGTGTTCGCCACCTTTGCCGGCGTGTACTTCTGGTTCCCCAAGATGACCGGTCGTATGCTCGACGAGAAGCTCGGCCAGTGGCACTTCTGGTTGATGTTCATCGGCTTCCACACCACGTTCCTCGTGCAGCACTGGCTGGGTAACCAGGGCATGCCCCGCCGGTACGCCGACTACCTGGACACGGACAACTTCACCGTGCTCAACCAGATCTCGTCCGTCGGCTCGTTCATCCTCGGCATCGCGATGCTGCCGTTCGTCTGGAACATCGTCAAGAGCTGGCGCTACGGCGAGATCGTCACCGTCGATGATCCGTGGGGAGCCGGGAACTCCCTCGAGTGGGCGACCTCCTGCCCGCCGCCGCGACACAACTTCGTGTCGCTGCCGCGGATCCGTTCCGAGCGTCCCGCGTTCGAGCTGCACTACCCGCACATGAGCGAGCGAATGCGTGCCGAGGCCCACGTCGGCGGACGGAGGAAGGCCCATGACCCGGACGCCGTCAAGGACGTGGCCGAGCGCGGGACCTCTCCGCAGAAGGGCTGACCACCCGCCCGTACTCACCCACGGGCACAGGTCCCGGGAACCCCGTCGGCTGGCTCGTCCACCGGCGGGGTTCCCGTCTGTCGGCCCACCGCACCACCCAGCAGCCGCCCACCACGATCACTCGTCAGGAGCACACGTGAGCACCTCCGGCACCCCGGCCCTCCTCACCGTCACGGGGCCCGACCGGCCCGGAGTCACCGCGCGGGTCATGTCCGTCCTCGCCGCCCACGACGCCGACCTCGTCGATGTCGAACAGGTCGTCGTCAACGGGCACCTGTCCCTGGGGCTGATGGTCCGGGTCGACCGGGACGCCGACGTCGTCGCGGTCGTTCGAGAACTCACCGAGCAGGTCCACGACCTCGGGATGCACCTCGACGTGCAGTTCGACGACATCGCGCCCGCGGCGCCGCCGTCCACCCACGCGGTGGTGATCCTGGGGAGCCCGGTCACCGCGTCGGCGTTCTCCGCGGTCTCCGGCTCGCTCGCCTCGATCGGCGCGAACATCGACATCATCCGCGGCATCGCCGACTACCCCGTCACCGGGATCGAGCTCCACGTGTCCACCGCCCAGCGCGACGCGGCCGACGACGCCCGACTGCGGGAGACGCTCGCCCCGCTCTCCGACGCGCACGGGGTGGACATCTCCGTCGACGGGGCGGGCCTGAGCCGTCGTTCCAAGCGGCTCGTGGTCTTCGACGTCGACTCCACGCTGGTGCAGGGCGAGGTCATCGAGATGCTCGCCGCGCACGCCGGCAAGGAGGAGGAGGTCCGCGCCGTCACCGAACGCGCCATGCGCGGCGAGCTCGACTTCGCCCAGTCGCTGCACGAGCGGGTCGCCACGCTGGCCGGGCTGCCGGCCACCGTCCTCGACGAGGTCGCCGCGAGCATCGTCCTCACACCCGGCGCCCGCACCACGATCCGGACCCTCAAGAGGCTGGGGATCCGCTGCGGTGTGGTCTCCGGAGGCTTCATCCAGGTCATCTCGGGCCTCGTCGAGGAACTGGGTCTGGACTTCGCGAAGGCCAACACGCTCGAGGTCGTCGACGGCCATCTCACCGGCCGCGTGATCGGGGAGGTCGTCGACCGCGAGGCGAAAGCGGCGTACCTCCGCGCGTTCGCCGACGAGCTCGGCATCGCTCTGAGCCAGACCGTCGCCGTCGGGGACGGCGCCAACGACATCGACATGCTCACGACCGCGGGTCTCGGCATCGCGTTCTGCGCCAAGCCCGCTCTCCGCGAGGTCGCGGACGCGTCGCTGTCCAAGCCGTTCCTCGACACGGTGCTGTTCGTCCTCGGGATCACCCGCGACGAGATCGAGGCCGCGGACACCGCGGCGGGGACGTACCGACGCGTTCCGCTCACGTGACCGACTCGCCTGACACATCTGACGCGCCTGACACGGTCGGCGGGCAGGCCCCGGACGCCGTCGGCGGGGTGGCGTCCGGCGCGGCGCTCGACTGGTGCCACGCCCGGCTGCGGGCGGGGTCGCGTGGTGCGGAGGACCCCGAGGATCGCTCGACGGTGCGGTCGATGCCCATCGTCCTGCACCTGCCGAAGAACGAGCCCCCGGCCCGCACCCCGCTGTTGGAGGCGGTGGCCGGCGCCGTCGCCGCCGTCTGCCTGGACGAGCGCGTGGCTCCGGGCGGGCCGTGGCACCGGCCCTACGCCGACTGGCTGGACGCCCGGATGCGCAAGATCGCGCGGCGTGCGCGGGGCGCCCCGTGGCGGGCCGCGCTCGAGGTGCCCGGGGTGACCCACGAGGTCGAACGGTGCGCGGCGCGCGCCTGCGTTCCCGGCCCGGTGGACGAGGTCGACCCGCGGTTGGCGAAGCTGCAGATCGGCGGGACCGACCTGGCCCGCGACGAGCCGGCGGCGCCGCCCGCGGGCACGCCGGTGGTGTGGATCGACGGGGCGCTCGAGATGTCCGTCGGCAAGGCCGCCGCCCAGGTCGGCCACGGCGTCATGCTGCTCATCGCGGAGATGGACAGGGCTCGCCTCGACCGGTGGATCGCGGAGGGACGCCCGGTGGCGGTGCGGGAGGCCGACCGGTCCCGTTGGCGCTCGTTGTCCGAGTCGGTCGCCGCGGGCACGCCGGGCGTCGCCGCTGTGGTGGACGCCGGCTACACCGAGGTGGCCCCCGGATCGCTCACGGTGATCGCGGTCGACCGATGACGGGCGCACTGACGGCGCCGCGGCGGTGTCCCGTCGGGCGCCCGCCGACCTCTCAGGCGTTCCGGAGGCGTTCCAGCGCACCGATCACCACGTCACGGTCGGTGGTCTGCCAGAACGGGGGCAGTGAGGCGCGCAGGTAACCGCCGTACCGGGCGGTGACCAGGCGGGAGTCCAGCACGGCCACGACGCCGCGGTCCTCGGTGCGTCGGAGCAGGCGGCCGACGCCCTGGGCGAGCAGGAGGGCGGCGTGGTTACCGGCGACGGCGAGGAATCCGTTCCCCCCGCGGGCCCCCACCGCACGCTGTCGCGCGGAGAGCAGTGGATCGTCCGGCCGGGGAAACGGGATGCGGTCGATCACGACGAGGGACAGGGTCCGCCCGGGGACGTCGACGCCCTGCCACAGCGAGAGGGTCCCCACAAGGGTCGTCTCCTCGTCGTCGGCGAACTGCGCGACGAGGTTTGCCGTCGAGTCCTCGCCCTGGCACAGCACCGGGGTGTCCAGGCGCTCGCGCAGGAGCTCGGCCGCGGCCTTGGCCGCGCGCATCGAGGAGAAGAGGCCGAGCGTGCGGCCACCGGCGGCGGTGATGAGGTCCACCAGCTCGTCCTCGGCGGCCGGTGAGGTTCCGTCCCGGCCGGGCGCGGGCAGGTGCGCGGCCACGTAGAGGATGCCGTTGCGGCGGTAGTCGAACGGCGAGCCCGCGTCGAGGCCGGTCCAGCGCAGGGAGCTCGCGTCGTCGTCGGACGGCGGCTCGAGCGCGACGGCGCTCGCGGTGTCCGGGCGCGCGGACGACGCCGGCGGCAGGCCCCAGGTGGCCGCGAGTCCGTCGAATCTCCCCCCGGTGGTGAGCGTCGCGGAGGTGAGGATGACGGTCGACTCGGCGAACAACCGGGCGCGCAGCAGTCCGGCGACGGACAGGGGCGCCACCCGCAGGATCCGACCGCGACGGTCCTCGACGCTCATCCACACGATCTCGACGCGCTCGGTGACCGGCTTCTCGTAGGAGGACAGCATCCGGTCGGCCGCGTCGGCGATCTCATCGAGCGCGGCGAGGGTCTTCTGCCGGTCGGAGGCCCCCTGCGGATCGTTAGCGACCTCCCCGGGCTTGGGGCCCGGCACGGCGCTGCGGCAGTTCTCGGCGGTGTGGCGCACGGCGGCCAGGGCGAGGTCGGCTCCCTCGGGCAGGAGGTCCCAGCGCCCCTCGGGGCAGATCTCGAGCAGAGTCGCCAGGCCCTCGCCGGCGGCGACCATGCGGTCCGCGGTCTGCTGGTCCACAAGCTTGGCCGCCCGGCGCGCGGCCTGGATGACGGCGGTTCCGGTGAGCTCCGCGGTGGTCACGCCCGTGACCCGGTCCGACAGCTCGTGGGCCTCGTCGATCACCACGGCGTCGTGCTCGGGCAGGACCGACACGTCCGTCATCGCGTCGATCGCGAGGAGGGCGTGGTTGGTCACCACGACGTCGGCCTGGCCGGCCTTCTGGCGTGCCAGCTCCGCGAAGCACTCGGTGAACTCGGGGCAGACCTGCCCGAGGCACTCCCGGCTCGTCACCGACACCTGCCGCCACGCCGCGTCGGAGACGCCACGGGGAAGGTCGTCGCGGTCACCGGTGTCGGTCTCCTGGGCCCAGTCGTGCAGCCGCGCGATCTCCCGTCCGAGCCAGGAGCTTGGTCCGGTGTCGCGCGTGGAGGCCTGTCGGGGGGTGCGCGCGGCGGTCGACTCGCCGCCGAGGGGCAGGTCGAACAGCTCCTCGGTCTCGATCTCCTCCGGGTCGGCCTCGTCGACCGGCCCGGTGCTCACCCGGTGCAGGCACAGGTAGTTGCCGCGGCCCTTGAGGATCGCGTGGGGCGGGCTCACGCCCAGCTCGGGGCGTAGCGCTGCGGCCAGGCGGGGCAGGTCCCGGTCGACCAGCTGGTTCTGCAGCGCGATGGTCGCCGTGGAGACCACCACGGTGCCGCCGGTGGCGACCGCGTGGCGGAGGGAGGGCACCAGGTAGGCGAGGGATTTGCCGGTGCCGGTGCCGGCCTGGACGGCGAGGTGTTCGCCGGTGGCCAACGCATTGCCGACGGCTTCCGCCATCGCGAGCTGGCCCGTCCGCTCGCTGCCACCCAGGCTCTCGACCGCGGTGGCGAGCAGGTCGGAGACGGAGGGGAGCGAGTCGGTCACGCGGCTACCCTAGCGGCCCGCCCGGACACCGGGTCACGCGCCGGGCAGTGCCTCCGGCGGCACGACCCGCACGGGGATCGCGGGGTCGCCCTCGCTCAGGGCGAGCCCCTCCCACGGCAGCGAGACCATGACCGACGAGTGATGGGCGCGAGACTCCTCCAGGGTCGGCAGCCCGGACACGATCTCCCCGCCCCGGATCAACGGGATCACGAGTTCGCGCTTCTCCAGCCCGTTCTCCTCGGGGGCCTCCGCGGAGAACGGCAGGAGTACCTCCTCGACCGCGGTGCCGGTGCGCCGGTGGAGGCGGATCGCGCGCTTGGCTCCGGGGAGGGACTCCTTGTGCGCGGAACGCTTGGCCACGGGGATCCCGTCGACCTCGACGAGTTTGTAGACCATCCCCGCGGTGGGGGCGCCCGAGCCGGTGACGAGCTTGGTCCCGACCCCGTAGACGTCGACGGGTTCGGCGCGCAGCGCTGCGATCGCGTACTCGTCGAGGTCGCCGGAGACGACGATCCGGGTGTTGTAGGCGCCGAGCGAGTCCAGCTGGTCGCGGACCTGACGGGCGAGGACGCCCAGGTCCCCGGAGTCGATCCGCACGCCGCCGAGCTCGGGCCCGGCCACCTCGATCGCGGTCTCGACCCCGGCCGTGATGTCGTAGGTGTCCACCAGGAGCGTGGTGCCGACGCCGAGGGCGCGGACCTGGGACCGGAACGCCGCCGCCTCGTCGGGCCCGTCGGGACCGGTGTGCAGCAGGGTGAACGAGTGGGCCGAGGTGCCGGCCGACGGCACCCCGTGGCGTCGGGTCGCCTCGACGTTGGAGGTGGCGTCGAAGCCGGTGAGGTAGGCGACGCGGGCCGCGGCCACCGCGGCCTCCTCGTGGGTGCGCCGCGAGCCCATCTCGATGATGGGCCGACCGTCCGCGGCCCAGTTCATCCGCGCCGCGGCGGAGGCGATCGCACTGTCGTGATTGAGCACGGACAGCACGAGCGTCTCCAGTACGACGCACTCGGCGAAGCCGCCCCGGATGCTCAGGACGGGGGAGCCGGGGAAGAACAGCTCGCCCTCCGGATAGCCGTCGACGTCGCCGGTGAAGCGGAAGGCCCGCAGCCAGTCCGCGGTCCGCTCGTCGAGCGAGTCGGCCAGGGCATCGATCTCCTCGTCGTCGAACCGGAAGTCGGCCAGCCGTTCGAGGAGGCGTCCGGTGCCGCCGACCACGCCGTAGCGGCGTCCGGCGGGCAGGCGCCGGGCGAACACCTCGAACACGCACGGCCGGTCGGCCGTGCCGTCCGCGAGGGCCGCCTGGATCATGGTGAGCTCGTATTTGTCCGTGAGCAGGGCGGTGGACGGTCGCCCGGAGCCGGGCGTGACAGGGGAGGTGGTCGTCGAGGTCACGGGGCCGACTCTACGGCGTGGCCGACCCGCCGCGAATCCGTATCCTGGGAACCATGCACCCTGTGACGACACCGCTTGCGGCCGTCAGGAGCACCGTCCCGGTGATGGCGATGCCGTCGGCCGCGCCCGTGGAGACCACGGACGCGGACCTCGACGGCGGGGTGGACAATCCCTGGTTGACCGTCGTGTGGGACGACCCGGTGAACCTCATGAGCTACGTGACGTTCGTGTTCCAGCGGGTGTTCGGCTACAGCCGGGAGAAGGCACACGAGTTGATGCTCAAGGTCCACAACGACGGCCGCGCGGTGGTCTCGTCCGGCAGCCGCGACAAGGTGGAGAACGACGTCCGCAAGCTGCAGGAGGCCGGGTTGTGGGCCACGATGCAGCGGGAGGCGTGAGCCGGTGAAGGCCTGGCAGCGGAAGTCGTCCCTGGGAGGGGCGCGCATCAAGTCCGTCATGGAGAGCCACGAGGTGCAGATCCTGCACGCGCTGGTGTCGAACATCGTGGACATGCTCGAACAGCGTCGTGACTCGGCGCCGCGGGACGAGCTGGCGGAGATCACGGGTATGCGTAGCGGTCACTCCCAGCTCCCGGCCGAGGCGCCGCTCGCGCGGTTGCTGCCGGATTTCCACCGGCCGGAGGCGGCCGATCGCCGGGACGGGTCCGACGCGGACCGGGCGGCCGTCGCGCGCGCCCACAACTCGGGTATGCGCATGCTCCACGAGCCGGCCATCATCGACGCGAAGCTCGACTGCGCGGGTGTGGTGCTGCGCTCGTTGCCCTCGCGCGGCGGCACCGTGTCGCTCACACTCGACCAGGCGGGGGCGTGGATGCGCTGCCTCAACGACGTGCGCCTGGGCCTGGGGGCCGTCCTGCTCGAGGCCGGCTCGACGGACGGGACACCCGCCACCGACATCCCCGAGTACGTGCCGGACGACGACCCCCGGTCGGCCCAGCTGGACGTCTACCACTGGCTGACCTTCATGCAGGATTCCCTGTGCACCGCCCTGGACGGGCAGTAGTGCACCGGGCAGTGAGGAGAACACCGTGAACCGTGACCCGAGATCGCCCTGGCCGGGCACCGGAGCGGCCCGGCCGGCGGACCCGGGTCCGCGGCGGTGGCCGGCCCTGGTCCTGTTGTGGTCGTTCGTCGCCCTGATGTGGGTGGTCGAGGCCGCGGACAGGGTCATCGTGGAGCTCGTCGGCCCGCGGCAGACGCTCGACGACTACGGCGTGCAGCCCCTGTCGACCGACGGGCTGCTCGGCATCGTGTTCCAACCGCTGTTGCACGGCGACTGGGCGCACCTCATCGGCAACTCGATCGCCCTGCTCGTGTTGGGCTCGATCATCGCCCTGTCGGGCATCCGGCCGCTGCTCAGCGTCACGCTGATCTCGTGGCTCGCCTCGGGTGTGGTGTCCTGGCTCCTCGGCGGCGCCGGCACCGTCCACATCGGGGCGTCCGGCATCGTGTTCGGCTACATCTTCTACGTCATCGTCCGCGGCTTCTTCTCGCGGCGGATCCTGCACCTGGTGATCGGCCTGGTCATCGGCTTCTACTACGGACTCGAGGCGTTGGCGGGCCTGTCGCCGATGCTCGACGGCGTGTCGTGGCAGGGCCACCTGGGCGGCGCGGTCGGGGGTGTGGCGTCGGCGTACGGCCTCAGGCGCGACCGCGACCGCGGGTCGCGGCACCTCACCGCCGGCCGGGCGGGGCGTCCCGCCGGACCGCGGAGGTGAGCCGGCCGGACCGGCGGGCTCCGATCGGCGTGTTCGACTCGGGCGCCGGGGGGCTGACGGTCGGCCGCGCGATCGTGGACCAGCTCCCCGACGAGTCGGTGGTCTACGTCGGGGACACCGCCCACGGGCCGTACGGTCCGCTGCCCCTGGCGCAGGTCCGCGCGCACGCCCTCGCGGTGGCGGACCAGCTCGTCGACCGCGGCGTCAAGGCGCTCGTGATCGCGTGCAACACCGCGTCGGCGGCGATGCTCCGGGACGCGCGTGAGCGCTACCCGGTGCCGGTGGTCGAGGTCATCCAGCCGGCGGCGCGGCGCGCGGTGGCCACCACACGCTCGGGTCGGATCGGGGTCATCGCGACCCGCGCGACGGTGGCGTCGCGGGCGTACGACGACGCGGTCGCGGCGGCCGCCGGGATCGAGCTGACGTCGGTGGCGTGCCCCAAGTTCGTGGAGTTCGTCGAGCGCGGCATCACCAGCGGCCGTCAGGTGCTCGGGTTGGCGGAGGCCTATCTCGCCCCGATCCGGGACGCCGACGTGGACACCCTGGTGCTGGGCTGCACGCACTACCCGTTGCTGTCCGGGGTGGTGCAGCTCGCGGCGGGCGATCACGTCACGTTGGTCTCGAGCGCGGAGGAGACGGCCAAGGACGTGCTGCGGGTGCTCACGGCGGAGGATCTGCTGCGGCCGCACGACTCGGCGGACCCGCCGAGGCGCGAGTATCTCGTCACCGGCGACCCGGACGCGTTCCGGCGGGTGGCGTCGCGGTTCCTGGGGCCGGGGCTGGTGGCGGTGGGCCGGGCGGACGCCCGGTGATGCGCTGTCACACGCGGCGCGCGCACGGCCACTGTCGCCACGACACGCGGTGCGGCGTGGCACGATGGTGCCCATGTTTCTGACTGTCCTCGGCTGCTCGGGAAGTATCGGCGGACCCACGTCGCCGGCGTCCGGGTACCTCGTGGAGGTCGACGGTCTGGCGCCCGTGGTGATCGACATGGGGCCCGGGGTGCTCGGCGCGCTGCAGCGGCACGTCGCGCCCGAGGACGCGACGATCCTGCTGTCGCATCTGCACGCGGATCACTGCCTGGACGTGCCGAGCCTGTTGGTGTTGCGGCGTTTCGGCCCCGGCGCACGGGGCGCGGGTCGGGTGCCGCTGGTGGGGCCGTCGGGGACGGCCTACCGGATCGGGGTGGCGTCGGCGGAGGAGCCGGGAGCGGTCGACGACCTGTCGGACACGTTCGACGTGTCGACGTGGGACGTCACGCCCGAGGTGGCGATGAGGGGCGACGACGACGAGGTGGCCCTGCACGTGCGGGCCGAGAGGGTGGAGCATCCGCCGGAGTCGTACGGGCTTCGCCTGGAGTCCGGTGACGGGAGGGTGTTGGCGTACAGCGGGGACACCGCGTACTGCGATGCCCTGGTCGAGCTCGCGGTCGGCGCGGACGTCCTGCTCTGTGAGGCGTCGTGGACGCACGAGGAGGGGCGCCCGCCCGGCATCCACATGTCGGGCTCCGAGGCGGGGCTGACCGCCCGGCGGGCCGCGGTGGGCCGGCTGGTGCTGACCCACATCCCGCCGTGGACCGACCACGAGGCGGTCCGGGCCGAGGCGGCCGCGGAGTTCGACGGCGAGATCCTGCTCGCGGAGCCGGATCTGCGGATCGCCGTCTAGGGGAGCGCCCGCTAGGATCGGCGGTCGTGACCTCTTCGAACTTCAGCAGGGCAGACGGACGCGGCGTCGACGAGCTGCGCGACGTGACCATCACGCGGGGCTTCACCTCGCATCCGGCGGGGTCGGTGCTCGTCACCTTCGGGCAGACCCGCGTCATGTGCACGGCCAGCGTCACCGAGGGCGTGCCGCGCTGGCGCAAGGGATCGGGGCTGGGCTGGCTGACGGCCGAGTACGCGATGCTGCCGGCGGCGACCCACGAGCGCTCGGGCCGCGAGTCCGTGCGCGGCAAGGTCGGCGGCCGCACCCACGAGATCAGCCGCCTCGTCGGCCGCTCGCTGCGCGCGTGCATCGACCTGTCCGCGCTGGGGGAGAACACCATCGCCCTGGACTGCGACGTCCTGCAGGCCGACGGCGGCACGCGCACGGCGGCGATCACCGGCGCGTACGTGGCGCTGGCCGACGCGATCACGTGGCTGCAGTCCTCCGGCGCGGTCACGGGCAACCCGCTCACCGGGGCGGTCGCCGCGGTGAGCGTCGGCGTGGTCGACGGACACGTGCTGTGCGACCTGCCGTACGAGGAGGACTCGCGCGCCGAGGTGGACATGAACGTGGTGTGCACGGACGGCGGCAAGCTCATCGAGGTCCAGGGCACGGCCGAGGGCGCCGCGTTCGGCCGCGATGTCCTGGACGCGATGCTCGACTCGGCGCAGGCCGGTTGCGAGCGCCTGTTCGAGCTGCAGCGCGAGGCGCTGGCGGCGCCGTACCCGGGCGAGCTGCCCAGCCCGCCGGCCGCCCGGAACCGGGGGCGGTAGCCGTGGCCGTCCGTCTGTTGGTCGCGAGCCGCAACGCCAAGAAGCTGGCCGAGCTGCGCCGGGTACTGGAGTCCGAGGGCGTCGTCGGCATCGAGCCGGTGGGCCTGGACGAGGTGCCTGAGTTCCCGGAGGAGCCCGAGACCGGCGCCACGTTCGCCGAGAACGCGCTGATCAAGGCGCGCGCCGGGGCGCTGGCGACCGGCCTGCCGTGCCTGGCGGACGACTCGGGCCTGGCCGTGGACGCCCTGAACGGGATGCCGGGCGTGCTCTCCGCGCGCTGGGCCGGCCGTCACGGCGACGACGCCGCCAACAACGCCCTGCTGCTCGCGCAGCTGTCGGACGTGCCGGACGAGCGGCGGGGCGCGGCGTTCGTCTCGGCGTGCGCGCTGGTCGGGCCGGGCGTGCCCGGAGTGGCTCGGGCCGCCCGGGACCCACGAGTGCACGGTGAGGGCACCGACGAGGGCCTGCAGGGCGAGGTCGTGCAGGAGGGCCGCTGGCCCGGGCGGGTGCTCCGCGAGCCGCGCGGCGAGGGCGGGTTCGGCTACGACCCGCTGTTCCTGCCCGAGGGCTCCGACCGGTCGGCCGCGGAGCTCAGCCCGCGGGAGAAGGACGCCGCCTCGCACCGCGGCCGGGCGCTGCGTGCGCTGGCTCCGGCGCTGCGGGTGCTCGCCGCGCGCGGCTGACCGCATTCACGCCCCGGGCGACGCCGGAGGGTCAGATCGCGTATTCGGCGTGGACGTCGCGGGTCCGCTTGTGCTCGAACCAGAACGACAGGAACGGGATCGTCCCCGCCAGGGCCGTGAGCAGCGTGCGCGACGCGGGCCAGCGGGCCTTGATCGCCAGGTCCAGCGTCATGAACAGGTACAGGATGTAGAACACGCCGTGCGCCTGGCCGATGTAGGTGAACCACTCCGGCGCGTCCGAGGAGTCGGCCAGGATGAGGTACTTGTAGATCATCTCCACGGTGAGCACGAGCAGCCACACACCGGTGATCCAGGCGAGCACGCGGTAACGCTTGAGCGCACCGGCGACCTTCCCACCCGGATCCGGCCTGCGGTTGTCGGTCTGCGGCGTGGCTGCGGCGGTCATGAAGCGGATCTCTCCTGGTGGTTGCCGCCGGCCGCCCGATCCTTCCGGGCCAGCTCGGCGAGATAGGCGTTGTACGCGTCCAGGCCCTCGTCACGGGCCCCCTCGTCCGCGGCGGGACGACGGGTGGGAAGCAGGTCGGCGGGGATCTCGGTCAGGACGCCGAAGCGGTCCCGGCCCGACCCGTTCTTCCCGCCGGTCGGCAGGTCCTTCGCGCGGTGGTCGGGCTCGTCGTCGTCGTCATCGTCGGCGCCCCGTGCGCCCGCGGCACCTTCCGCGACGGAGGCCCAGTCGTCCTCGGCTGCCTCCATCCGCACGTACTTGAGGTACGCGTAGATGAGGAAGCCACCGAGGAACGGCCACATGAACGTGTACCCGAGGTTCTGGACCGTGCCGCTGGCCTCCTGGTAGCGCGCGAGCTGCCACAGGCCCATCCCCACGCACACGATCGCGCCGAGGATGACGAACGCGATCCACGCCGGACGGTGCTTGACCGTGACCGGTGCCGGATCCGCGGACGCGGCCTCGGCTCCGGTCGCGCGGGAGCCGCCTCCGGTCGCGCGGGAACTCAGGGTGTCGGACACGCCTCCACGGTACCGCTGACCACGCGGTAAGCTCATCTCGCCCGGTACCCCCGGGTGACGCGCCCGTGGCGGAATTGGCAGACGCGCTGGATTTAGGTTCCAGTGTCTACGGACGTGGGAGTTCAAGTCTCCCCGGGCGCACAGGTCTTTCCACTCGGACCGGGTGATCAGGATATCGGGTGATCAGGATGACGAACCGGACAGTCGGGAGAGCAGCGGCCGCGTCGCTGATCCTGGTGGCGTCGGTGATGAGTGGCTGCGCGGAGTCGGATCTCGCGGTGAACGGGGGACTCCCGTGGGCGGACCCCGGCGGCGCGGCGCCGGTCGAGCCCCCGGCGGCACCGTCCCCGGTGGAGGAGCGGACGAACGCGCAGCGCAGCGAGAACGGGCTTCCGGCACTGGACGCGAGCGAGAAGCTCCGCGACAGTGCCTGTGCGAAGGCGGACGACATGATCGCGAGGGACTACTGGGCGCATCACGCGCCTGACGGCAGCGGCGGCCCGGGCACGTTCATCCGCGAGGCCGGCGTCGATTACCACAGGGCCGCGGAGAACCTCTTCTATTCGTCCACGGGCGGCCCCGACCCGGTCGCCCAGTGGATGCAGAGCCCGGGCCACAGGGAGAACATCCTCGACCCCGATTTCACCCGCGTGGGTGTCTGCATGCGGACGGCTGCCTACCAGGGCCTCCCGGAGGCGCACCTCTACGTCCAGCACTTCGCCACCCCGATGGCGGAGAGGTAGCGGGGCCGCCGGCACGGGGCTCGTCGGTACCGGGCTCGTCGGTACGGTGCGGGCATGTGGTTCGACAACTGGCCTGACGTCCTCCGCGTCCTGCTCGTCGGCGCCGCCGCCTACGCGTTCCTCGTGCTGGTGGTGCGGGTGTTCGGCAAGCGCACCCTGACGCAGCTCAACGCGTTCGACTTCGTCGTCACGGTCGCGCTCGGCTCCACCCTCGCGACCATCATCCTCAGCTCCGACGTGTCCTGGACCGAGGGCGCGATCGCGATGGCGTTGCTCGTCGTCCTGCAGTACGTCGTCTCGCGACTGAGGAGGTCGCGGGCCGGGCGGGCCGTCCTCACCGCCGACCCGACGCTGCTCGTCCGCGACGGCGTCTTCCTCGACGACCAGATCGCCCGCCACCGCCTCACCCACGCCGACATCCGCCAGACCATCCGCTCCTCCGGCGTCGGCGACCTCGGCGACGTCGCGGCCGTCATCCTCGAGAGCGACGGCAGCATGAGCGTCATCACCGGGTCGTCGCTGGGCGACGGATCCGTCCTCGCAGACGTCCCGGGGTGGGCGCGGCAGAACCGGAGCTGACCGCCGTCGGGCGCGGCCGACCGCCTCCTCATCCCGCCAGCGCGGCCAACACGTCCTCGGCGATCTCGTCCGCCGGCCGCGAGATCGGGCAGACCACCCCGTACTCGTCGGCCCCGAGCGGCTCCAGCGTGAGCACCTGCGACTCCAGGATCCGATCGGACGCGAAGTGCCCGCGACGGGCGGCGAGCCGGGCGGAGATGAGTTCCGGATCCGTGCCGAGCTCGACGAAGAACACCGGGCGGCGGACCTCGCGCAACACGTCGCGATAGGCGCGGCGCAGCGCCGAGCACGCGACGACGAGGCCGAGGTCCGAAGCCGGCACCCCCGGCCCGCACGAGTGGTCGTGACGCCGCATGCGGTCGCGGACCGCCTCCAGCCACGGCCAGCGATCGTCGTCGGTGAGGGGTTCGCCGACCGCCAGCTTCCGTCTGTTGCCGGGAGGGTGCAGGTCGTCGGCGTCCACCAGCTCCGCTCCCGTCCGATCGGCTATGACCCGCGCGACCGTCGACTTCCCGGCGCCGGAGACCCCCATGACGACGATGTGCGGACCGGGCGTGTGGCCGGGCCCTCCGGCTGCTGAGCTCGTCGTCGTCGTCACCATCTCCCGAGGGCTCAGATGGTGAAGGCCAACGATCCGAGGATCGCCCGACCCAGATCCTCGTTCCCGGTGACCTCCACGCCGTGACCCGGCTCGGCGGTGATGCGACCGGTCGTCGCGCGCACGAAGGTCGCCGTGTCGAAGACCAGCTCGACGGTGGGCCGCGCGGCGTCGTCCACGTCGGCCAACGCCGCGCGCCCGTCGACGACGACATCGGTGGCCAGCGGCAGATCCGCGTCGTCCTCACCGACGACGCGGAACCGGACACGGGACCCGTCCGGGGCGCCGGCGCCCTTCCCGACGATGCGCGGCAGGGCCCTCACGATCTCCTCGACGGCGAACCGCCCGGTGTCACCGCCGAGATGGTGCTTCATGCCCAGCGCCTGCCGGATGTCGTCCTCGTGGACCCAGCAGTCGAAGACCCGCACCCCCATGAAGCGCCGGTACGGCACGCGGCCGACGGGGGAGTCCGTCTCCGCCTCGAGATCTGCGGCGGACAGCTCCGCGAGCTGCTCCGTGCGCTCGGCGACGACCTCCCGGAAATCGGAGAACGCGTCCTCAACCGCCAGCGACCGGGCCTCCTGGACGAACTTCTCGTTGAGCTCGCCGATGGGGTTGCGGACGTGCTCGCGCGCCGACTCCGGCAGCTCGATGTCCGGGACCGGCTCGCCGGCGAGCATGTGCTCGGTGCCGGCGATGTGCGCCACGATGTCGCGCACGGTCCACCCCGGCAGCGCCGTCGCCGCCGTCCAGTCGTCCTTCTTCAGGCCCGCCAGCACCTCGTCGAGGCGCTTCCACTGCTGCACCAGGTGGCGCACCTCGACGGGTGCCGTGTCGCTCGACTCGCTGTCCATGCCGCCGAGGCTACTGCCGTCGCGCCCGGCCGGTGGACGATCGCACGGGTAGCGTCGGGCGGGCAGCCGAGTAGTGCCCGGACCGAGCCGCCGGGCGACGACCCGCCGGGAGGCCCGACCGCATGCCGACCACCACGTCACCGAATGACCGCCCCACCCTGGCGATCCTGGGGGCCGGGGGTGATCTCACCGAACGCCTCCTCCTGCCCGGGCTCGGCACCCTCCTCGCCACCGACGCCGACCGGGACGTCACCGTCGTCGGTTCCGGCCGTTCCGGGATGGACGACGACGAGTGGCGCGAACGCGTCCGGTCCGCCCTCCGGGCCCGGAACCGCGACCCGGAGCAGGCCGACCGGATCGCGGCGACGACCCGCTTCGTCGCCCTGGACGTGACGGACGCCGACGCGTTCGCCGATTTCATCGACGGACTCGACGGTCCGGTGGTCCTGTACTTCGCCCTGCCCCCGGCCGTCATCGCGACGGCCTGCGAGGGACTGCGCGGCCGCCCGCTCCGCGACGACGTGCGGTTCGCCGTGGAGAAACCGTTCGGAACCGACCTCGACTCGGCCCGCGACCTCAATGCGGTCCTCCTGGACCTCGTCCCCGAGGACCGCATCCACCGCGTCGACCACTTCCTCGGCGACGCGAACGTCCTCAACATCCTCGGGATGCGGTTCGCCAACCGGATCCTCGAGCCGGTGTGGAGCGCCGAGCACGTCGAGCGCATCGACGTGATCGCCGACGAGACGCTCGCCCTCGAGGGCCGCGCCGGCTACTACGACTCGACCGGGGCGCTGGTCGACATGCTCCAGTCGCACCTGCTGCTGGTGATGGCCCTGGCCACCATGGAGGTGCCCGCGCGGCTCGACGACACCGAACTGCACGACCTCCTCGCCACCACGCTCCGGTCCACCCACGTGTGGCGGGACGATCCGACCATGTCCTCCCGCCGCGCCCGCTACACGGCCGGCAGGGCGGGCGGCCGCGACGTCGTCGCCTACACCGACGAGGACGGCGTCGACCCGTCGCGGGGGACCGAGACGCTCGCGGAGGTGGTGCTGGAGGTCCGCAACCAGCGCTGGGCGGGAGTGCCCGTCCGGCTCCGGTCCGGCAAGGCACTGGGTGAGGACTCGATGCGGGTGACGGTGACGTTCCGGCCGCCGCCACACGTCCCGGAGGCGTTAGCGGGCGAGGTCCCGCCGAGCCGGCTCACGATGGGCATCGCGCCCGGCCGGGTGGCACTCGACCTGGCGACCAGCGCCTCCGGCGGCAGTCTCGCGCTCGAGGACGCACGCCTCGACACCGACCTCGGCGACAGCGACCTGCTCCCGTACGGGGAGGTCCTCAGACGGATCCTCGACGGGGACCGGCTCCTGACCGTCCGCGGCGACGTCGCCGAGGAGTGCTGGCGGATCCTCACCCCGGTGATCGAGGCGTGGGAGTCCGGAGTGGTCCCGCTGGACGACTACCCGGCCGGATCGGACGGGCCGACCGCCTGGGGCGGGGTCGAGACCGGGAGGATCTCGTGACGGCCATCTCCTGACACGACGCGGCTCCGGCCTCCCTCGTGGGGGACCGGAGCCGCGGGGGTCGGACGGACGACTTCAGGAGGTCGTGCCCGGCTGAGGGCCGCGCTCCTCGGTCATGTCGTCGGGGTGCCTGACGAAGTGCCCGATGCTCAGGGCCAGGCCGCCCCAGATCACGAGCAGGAACAGCACCATCATGGTGATCGCTGCGGCGTCCATCGATCAGCCCTCCTTGCGGATGTCGTCGGTGCGCGTGGTGGTGGCACCCTGGTCGGTGGAACTCGCGCTGTCCACCCGGTCGAGTTGATCCGTGTAGTAGACGTCGCTCGGGTCGTCGTCGGTCGGCGGCGGGCCGTCGAGGTGACGGGCCCCGCGCCACGGGAGCAGCGAGAGGATGACCGACAGGACGAGGATGGTGGCGATCATGCCCCAGCCCCACACGCCGAGGACGGCGGCGTCATATCCCTCGTACGGCTCCGAGATGAGGCTGCGGACCTCGCCGAACAACGCGTAGGCCAGCACGATCGGGGTGATGACCGCCATGCACACGATCCAGATCGGTCCGACCCGGAACGAGGAGACCGAGTTGAGGTGGTCGCGCAGGGTCGGGCCGAGGCGCAGGGCGAACATCACGACGATCAGCGCGATCAGCGAGATGCCGACGATGCCGATGCTGTTGGCGAACTTGTCCATGATGTCGAGGTTTTGCAGACCCGTCTCGGTGGGCATCAGCAGGATCGAGACCAGTGCCATTGGCCCGCCCACGGCCAGCGCCGCGGTGAGTCGGGAGACGCCCACCTTGTCCTGGAAGGACGAGATGACCACCTCGACGATCGAGATCATCGACGTCAGGCCGGCCAGGATGAGGCAGACGAAGAACACGACGCCCCAGATGGGGCCGCCGGGCATCTGCGAGATGAGCGCGGGGAAGGCGATGAACGCGAGCCCCGGGCCGCCGCCGACGTCGTCCCAGCCGGCACCCGCGGCCGAGGAGACCAGGAAGCCGAGGGTCGCGAACACACCGATACCGGCGAGGACCTCGAACGCCGAGTTGGAGAAGCCCACGACGAGACCGGAGCTGGTGAGGTTGGACCTGCGCTTGAGGTACGACGAGTAGGTCAGCATGATGCCGAAGCCCACCGACAGGGAGAAGAAGATCTGCCCGTACGCGGCGATCCACACGCCCGGGTCGGTCAGCACTCCCCAGTTCGGCGTGAAGAAGTTGTTGAGTCCGTCCAACGCGCCGTCGAGGAACAGGGAGCGTACGACCAGTGCGAGGAAGAGGACGATCAGCAGCGGGATGAAGAGCATGGCCGTGCGGCCGATCCCCTTCTGGACCCCGGCGATGAGCACACCGAGCGTGAACACCCAGACGACCACCAGGATGACGGTGATCATCGGGACGAAGTCGAGGCCGAAACCGGAGCCCGCGCGGAGGAAGTCCTCCGTGAAGAAGGTCGCGGTCTCCTCGTAGGTCTCGCCCCACCGTTCGTCGACGGAGAACCACGCGTAACTCGCCGCCCACGCGAGGATCACCGCGTAGTAGACCGCGATGACGAACGACACGAGTACCTGGATCCAGCCGATCGGCTCGGCGAAACGGTTCATGCGGCGGAAGCTCAGGGGAGCGGAGCCCCGGAACCGGTGGCCGATGGCGTAGTCGAAGAACAGCAGCGGGATACCGGCGGTGAGCAGCGCGACCAGGTAGGGGATGAGGAACGCGCCGCCCCCGTTGTCATAGGCGACGAAGGGGAAGCGCCAGATGTTGCCCAGGCCGACGGCCGAGCCGATGGCGGCGAACACGAACACGGAGCGCCCCGAGAACGCCTCGCGTCTTCTGGTACCGCCCGTGGCGGCGGGTGTGGACATGGATTCCTCCTCAGCGGGGGAGCGGTCGGATGCTCAGGTGTGAGCCGTGCTCCGAGTCCCCTACTTCTAGTCGGACGGTTGCCATTTGGTGATCATTTCGACGCAAGTCGGGTACTCGATCACGTGGCTGGTGTGATTAGGGTAATCCCATGAGGCACGAATTAGGAGGGCGGACCGCGAATCGGCTGCTGGTCGCCGCAGCGCTCGTGACGCTCACCGCCGGCGCGGCGTCCGTCGCGGCCTCCCCGCGGACTCTCGCCCCGGCCGGCCCGGCGGCCCCCACCGCGGTGGCCCACGTCGAGCCGGTGGGCGCGTCCGTCCCGGCCCCGGCGGTCCTGTCGCCCGCGGACGTCGTGCGCGAGACCGGCCGGTGGTTCTCGCACGGCCGCACCCTCGAGCTCCGGCCGGACGGCACGGGGACGTTCGCCGTCTGGACGGGGGCGTTCGACGGCCACCGCGTGCAGCTCCGGCTCATCCCCGCGCCCGGGGAGGCGACCGTCGCCGAGGTGGTGGCGGTCGACCGCGTGGGGGCCGGGGCGCTGGCGCCCGACGAGGTGCCCGGCATCGGGGGCCTGGTCACCGTGTCGTTCGGTCAGGCGGCGCGGACCGCTCACGTCGAGTGGTCGTCGGGACCGCGCAGGCTGGCCGCCGATCTCTGCGCGGCCGAAGGGCTCGACGCCCGGGCGATGGAGGAGCTGCGCTGCGGCGCCTGAGCGCGGCCCCGGAAGCGCCGGCGCCCGGCCACGGAACGGTGGCGACACGCCCGCGTGGGCACCGCGAGCCCCCGAACTCGATATAACGATTAGATAACGGCCGCGCAACCAAACCTGAGGGCACCCTCACCTGTAGATATGAGGCGCGCGTCATGTCTTTTTGTGGCGGGCATCACCGCCTGGGGGAGGGTTCCGACCGCCGATTCGGTCGGTCGTACCCGGTCAATCTGAGGGGTCCCTCAACTTTGTGTGGCAATCTGTGCGCTGCGCCGAAACCGGTCACCGATTCCGGCGATGTCCCTGACGCAGTGCCAAGGAGTTCCCCACGTGACGATCGACGACCGCGACCTCACCCCCCGCCCGCTCGAGACCGGGTTCGCGGCCCGCCGCGCCGCCCGCGCCCTCGCGGACGAACTCCGTGAGGGTACGGCCTATGCGCTCGCCTTCGGCGGCCAGGGGATCGCCTGGCGCGACGCGCTCAGCGATCTCATCGACGGCACGGGGATCGGTCCCGAGCTCCAGGACCTCGTCGACGCCTCCGTCGCCCTCACCGAGCCCGTCCACGACGAGATCGCGGTCGTGCGGACCCACGGTTTCCGGCCCATCGAGTGGGCCAACACCACCACCGGCGAGGACGAGGACGCGGCGGATCTGCCCGACGACGCCTCCCTGTCGGCCGCCGCGGTCTCCCTCCCCGCGGTCCTGCTCACCCAGATGGGTGCACTGCGCGCCCTCGCGGCCGAGGGCTTCGACGTCAACGACACCGCCCCGGCGGCCGTGGTCGGCCACTCCCAGGGCGTGTTGGCCGTGGAGTCGGTGGAGACCTTCGGGTCCATCGACGACCGGCTGCTGGCCGTCGCGGAGCTCATCGGTGCCGCCGCCACCCTGGTCGGGCGGCGCGTGGGTCTGTTCCGCCGTGGCCAGGCCAGCCCCATGGTCGGGGTGTCCGGGATCGACGGCGAGGCCCTGCGATCGCTGGTCGACGAGCTGTTCTCGGACGTCGACGCGTCGATCCGCCCGGCGGTCTCCATCCGCAACGCGCAGCGCCGCCACGTCGTGGTCGGTCGGCCGGACGACCTCGAGGACCTGCGTCGGCACTGCGCCGACCTCGAGGCCGAGTCGCGTCGTCGCCGCGAGGCCAAGCTCACCGGCGGCGAGGTCTTCGCCCCCGTCTTCGACCCGCTCGACGTGGAGGTCGGCTTCCACCACCCGGCGATGGCGCCGGCGGTCGAGATCGTCTCCCGCTGGGCCCGCGCCTGCGAGCTGGACGTGGAGCGCGCCGTCCACCTGGCGCGCCAGGTCTTCATCGAGCCGGTCGACTGGGTCGAGGAGATGGCCGAGGCTCTGCACTCCGGCGCGCAGTGGATCCTCGACATGGGCCCCGGCGAGGCGCTGACCCGCCTCAACCGGTCCGTGGTCCGCGGTCAGGGCGTCGGCGTGGTCGCCGCGGCCACCCGCGGAGGCCTGCGCAACCTGTTCACCCCGGGCGCCACTCCGCCCATCGAGCGGCCGTGGACGGCGTTCCAGCCCCAGCTCATCACGCTGCCCGACGGCAGCGTCCACGTGGAGACGTCGTTCACCCGCCTCACCGGGCGTTCGCCGATCCTGCTGGCCGGCATGACCCCGACGACCGTGGACCCACAAATCGTCGCGGCCGCCGCGAACGCCGGCCACTGGGCCGAGCTCGCCGGCGGCGGGCAGGTCTCCGAGGCGATCTTCGCCGAGAACACCCGCCGCCTGGCCGAGCTGCTCGAGCCAGGCCGCAGCGCCCAGTTCAACTCCCTGTTCCTCGACCCGTACCTGTGGAAGATGCAGGTCGGCGGCAAGCGCCTCGTCCAGCGCGCCCGCGCCGCGGGCATCCCCTTCGACGGCGTGATCGTCACCGCCGGCATTCCCGAGCTCGACGAGTCGGTGGCCCTCATCGAGGAGTTGACCGAGGCGGGCCTGCGGCACGTCAGCTTCAAGCCCGGCACCGTCGCGCAGATCCGCCAGGTCGTGCGGATCGCCGCCGAGGTCCCGCACATGCCGGTCATCGTGCAGGTCGAGGGCGGCCGCGCCGGCGGCCACCACTCGTGGGAGGACCTCGACGCCCTCCTGCTGTCGACCTACGGCGAGCTGCGTGAGCGCCCCAACGTCGTCCTGTGTGTCGGCGGCGGCATCGGCACCCCCGAGCGGGCCGCCGACTACCTCACCGGCTCGTGGGCCAACGCCCACGGCTACCCGGCCATGCCGGTCGACGGCATCCTCGTGGGTACCGCCGCCATGGCGACCCTCGAGGCCACCACCAGCCCGCAGGTCAAGCAGTTGCTGGTGGACACCACGGGCGTCGACGCCTGGGTGGGCGCGGGCCAGGCCGAGGGAGGCATGGCGTCCGGCCGCAGCCAGCTCGGCGCGGACATCCACGAGATCGACAACACTGCCGCGCGTACCGGACGCCTCCTCGACGAAGTGGCCGGCGACGCCGAGGCCGTGGCCGCCCGTCGCGACGAGATCGTCGCGGCGATCAACGGCACCGCCAAGCCCTACTTCGGCGACCTCGACTCCATGACCTACGAGCAGTGGCTGCGACGGTTCGTCGAACTCTCGCTCGCTCCCGGCGCCGACGGGTCGGTCGCCCGGGATGACGACGCGTTCGACGTGGGCGGCGACTTCGCCTACGCCGTCGCCGACGGCACCCGCTCCGTGTGGCTCGACCCGACCATCCGCGAGCGCTTCCACCGCATGGTCCAGCGCACCGAGGCCCGCCTCGACGCCGCCGACAGCGGGCGCATCCACTCCGCGTTCCCGCGCGTGGAATCGATGGAACGCCCCGCCGAGGTGATCGACGCCCTCGCCGCCCGCCACGCCGAGCTCGCGAGCGCCGTGCTGCACCCGGCCGACGCCGCCGAGTTCCTCGACATCTGCCGCATGCCCGGCAAGCCCGTGCCGTTCGTGCCCGTCGTCGACGCCGACGTGCGCCGCTGGTGGCGCTCGGACTCGCTGTGGCAGGCCCACGACCCGCGCTACGACGCCGACGCCGTGTGCGTGATCCCCGGGACCACCGCCGTGGCCGGCATCACCCGCGTCGATGAGCCGGTCGGCGAGCTCCTCGACCGCTTCGAGGCCGCCACCGCCGACCGGGTCCGCGGCTACATGCCCGCCACCGAGGCCGTGTCGAGCCGCCGTCGCGGCGTCGTCACCACCGCAACCGGCCCCGTCGCCGACGTGCTCAACAGCCCCGACGTCACCTGGGCCGGTCGGCTCGTCATGAACCCGGTCCACCGCCTGGGCGTCCTGCACGCGTGGGAGATCGACGCCGACGGCATCGGTCGCCACCCGGTCTCCGGCGCCGTCCTCACCCCGGACACGGACGGGCAGACGGTCGATCTGACGCTGCCGATCGGCCCGGCCGAGATGACCATCGCCATCACCGTGGGCGACGCCGTGGCCACCGGTGCCGCGCCCGTCGTCACCGATGACGCCGCCGAGTCCGCCATGCGCACCCTGCTGGCCACCGCCGCCGGTGTCGGTCGCGGGGGAGCGGGCGGCACCCGGATCGACGCGCTGCCCGAGGTCACCGACGGCGTCGCCACCGCCCGGTTCACCTTCGAGCCGACCCTGGCCACGGACCACACGGGCGTCACCGCCGGCAGCCTGCCCACCTCGCTCATGCCGTCCGCCGGAGTCCCGGACGCCCTCGTGGGCGCCGCCTGGCCGACCGTCTTCGCCGTACTCGGTCAGACGCGTCGCCCGCGCGGCACCGGCACGGTCGTCGAGGGGCTGCTCGACCTGGTCCACCTGGACCACGGCATCCGCATGCACGCGGCGCTGCCGCAGGAGACGGCCGACCTCGTCGTCGTCGCCCGGTCCGGCGGTGTCCGCGACACCGACCTCGGCCGCGTCGTCGAGGTGTCGGTCGAGGTGGCCGCGGAGGCGCGCGACGGCTCCCGCACCCCCCTGTGCACCCTGTCCGAGCGTTTCGCCATCCGCGGGCGCACCGGTGGGGCCGAGGTCGGCGACCCCCGCCCGGCCGGTGGCGCGCTGGTCACCCCGTCCGGCGGCGTCGCGGAGCCCGCGGAGACCACGCGCCAGCAGCGCGTGTCCGCCACGCTCACGGCCCCGCACGACATGACCGCGTTCGCGCTGGTCTCCGGCGACCACAACCCGATCCACGTCTCCGACACCGCGGCCGAGCTGGCCGGCCTCGGCGGCGTGATCGTCCACGGCATGTGGCTCTCGGCCGCCGCGCAGCACGCCGTGCGGGCCTCGGACGGCAGGACCCCCGCCCTGCGGATCGCCGGCTGGACCGCCCGCATGCTCGCCCCGGTCCGCCCGGGCGACCACATCACCGTCCGCGCCGTGCAGACCGGCCGCCACGCCGGCGGGCAGGTCCTCGAGGTCACGTGCACGGTCGACGGCGCCACCGTCATGGCCGCCACCGCGCTCACCGAGGCCCCGCGCACCGTCTACGCGTTCCCCGGCCAGGGCATCCAGGCCAAGGGGATGGGCATGGAGGGGCGCACCCGCTGCCCCGCCGCCCGCGAGATCTGGGACCGTGCCGACACGCACACCCGTGAGGCCCTGGGCTTCTCGATCCTGGCGCTCGTCCGCGACAACCCGACCGAGGTCACCGTCCGCGGCGAGGTCCACCGGCATCCCGACGGCGTGCTCTACCTGACCCAGTTCACCCAGGTCGCCATGGCGTGCCTGGCGGTCGCCCAGCGGGCCGAGCTCGAGGCCGACGGCCTGCTCGTCGACGGCGCCTACTTCGCCGGCCACTCGATCGGTGAGTACGACGCCCTGGCCGCCATCTCCGGCGTGCTGGAGCTCGAGCCGCTGCTGGAGATCGTGTTCCAGCGTGGCTCGACCATGCACCAGCTGGTCCCGCGTGACGCGCAGGGTCGCTCGGACTACCGCATGGCCGCCATCCGCCCGTCGCAGATGGGCATCTCGGACGAGGACATCGCGGAGTGGGTCGCCGACGTGGCCCGCGAGTCCGGCGAGTTCATCGAGATCGTCAACTACAACCTGGCGGGCTCGCAGTACGCGCTGGCCGGCACGGTCGCCGGCTGCGCCGCGCTGGAGAAGGCGGTGAACCGGGAGCTCGAGCGCTCGGGCGGCAAGAACGCCTTCATCCTGGTGCCCGGCATCGACGTGCCGTTCCACTCCACGGTGCTGCGCGGCGGCGTCCCGGACTTCCGGGCCACCCTCGACGCGCTGATCCCCGAGGACGTGGACATCTCGGTGCTCGTCGGCCGCTACATCCCGAACCTCGTGCCGCGCCTGTTCAGCCTCGAGCGCGACTTCGTGCAGGAGATCGCCGACCTCGTGCCGGCGGAGGCCCTGGACGACGTCCTCGCGAACTGGGACGCCTGGGCCGCCACGCCCACGCGACTGGGCCGCCTGCTGCTCGTGGAGCTGCTGGCCTGGCAGTTCGCGAGCCCGGTCCGCTGGATCGAGACGCAGGAGCTGCTGTTCACGCCGATCGAGCGTGGCGGCCTCGGCGTCGAGCAGTTCGTCGAGGTCGGTGTGGCGAACGCCCCGACCGTCGCGAACCTCGCCTCCAAGACCCTCGACCTGCCCACCCACCGCGGGCCGCGCGCCCAGGTGATCAACGTCGAGCGCGACTCGGCGACGCTGTACGGCACCCTGCCGCCCAGCGTGGAGGGCGACGACGACGAGACGGACACCGACACCGGTTCCGCCTCCACCCCGGCCGCCGGTCAGGCGGCCCCCACAGACCCCGCACCGGCCGTCAACACCCCCGGCACGGCCGGTGCGGACCGATCCGAACCGGCAGCCCCGGCTGCCGCCGCCCCCGGCGCTCCCCGCCCGGACGACCTGGAGTTCGGCGCACCCGCCGCCACCCGAATGCTGGTGGCGCTGCGCACCAAGGTCCGTCCCGAGCAGATCGCCGCCGGCGACTCCATCGAGACGCTGTGCGACGGCGTGTCCTCGCGCCGTAACCAGCTGCTGCTGGACCTGGGCACCGAACTGAGCCTGGGCGCGATCGACGGTGCCGCCGAGGCGGACTTCCCGACCCTGGCCGACCAGGTCTCCCGCCTGGCGCGCGGTTACGCCCCCTTCGGCCCCGTCCTGTCGGACGCGGTCGGGGAGGCCCTGCGCGCGGTCCTCGGCCGCACCGGCAAGCGCCCGGCGTACATCACCGAGCGCGTGACCGGCGCGTGGGAGCTCGGCGCGGGCTGGGCCCACCACGTGACCGCCGAGATCGCGCTGGGCACCCGTGACGGCGCCTCGATCCGCGGTGGTGACCTCGCGACCCTCGACGCCTCCGGCGTCAAGGACGTCGCCGGCCTGGACGCGCTCATCGACGCGGCCGTGCAGGCGGTCGGCGCCGCGCACGGCGTGTCCGTCGCCATGCCCTCCTCGGGCGCCGGCGGCGGCGGGGTCGTCGACTCCGCCGCGCTGACCGAGTTCGCCGACGAGCTCACCGGGCGCGATGGCGTCCTGGCCGAGGCCGCGCGCGGCCTACTCACCCGGCTCGGGCACCTCGAGCCGGAGGCCGTCGACCTGTTGGCCGACGCCGATCCGGACTCCGAGCTCGCGGACCTCGTGGCCGCCGAGCTGGGCGCCGACTGGCGCCGCGTGGTGGCCCCGGCTTTCGACGCCGGCCGCGCCGTCCTGCTGGACGACCGCTGGGCCTCGGCCCGCGAGGACCTGGCCCGCCTGTGGACCGCCTCGGACCTGCCGGCCGACGCCGCGGAGGCCTTCCGCGGCGCGGGCGAGATCGTCGCCGAGCAGGCCCGCTGGTGGGCGGCCCGGGCGACCGATGCCCGGCGCGACGCCCTGGCCACGGCCTTCCGGGAGATCTCGGAGGCCGCGGCGGAGGAGTTCGTCGGCGAGTACGCGGGCGACGTCGCCGTCGTCACCGGCGCCGGCAGGGGTTCCATCGCCGCGGCGGTCACCGGCCGCCTCCTGGCCGGTGGCGCCACCGTGGTGGCCACCACCTCGAGCCTCGACCAGGGCAAGCTGGCGTTCTTCAAGGACCTCTACCGCTCCCACGCCCGCGGTGGCGCGGCGCTGTGGGTCCTGCCCGCCAACATGACCTCCTACTCGGACGTCGACGCGCTGGTCGAGTGGGTCGGCTCGGAGCACGCGGAGTCGGCCGGTGGCCAGACCACCGTGCTCAAGCCGGCGCTCACGCCGACGCTGCTGTTCCCGTTCGCCGCACCGCGCGTCCAGGGCTCGATGGCCGACGCCGGCCCGCGGGCCGAGACGGAGATGCGCGTCCTGCTGTGGAGCGTGGAGAAGCTCGTCGCCGGGCTCGGCGCGATCGGCGCGGACACCGACGTCGACTCCCGCCTGCACGTCGTCCTGCCGGGCTCGCCCAACCGCGGGATCTTCGGTGGCGACGGCGCCTACGGCGAGGCCAAGGCCGCCCTCGACGCCATGATCGCCAAGTGGGGTTCGGAGAAGGCCTGGTCGCAGCGGGTCACCTTCGTCCACGCGATCATCGGCTGGGTCCGGGGCACCGGACTCATGGGCCACAACGACCCGCTCGTCGAGGCCGTCGAGGCCGCGGGCGTGTCCACGTGGTCCACCGAGGGGATCGCCGGGGAGCTGCTGCGCTGGTGCACGCCGGACTTCCGCTCCGCGGCCGGGGACGCCCCGGTCACCGTCGACCTCACCGGCGGGCTCGGAACGGCGGACCTCGACATGGCCGCGCTCGCCGCGGACCGGCCCACCGCCTCCGCGACGACCTCGACCGAGGACGCGGCCGGCACGATCGCCGCGCTGCCGTCGCTGCCGACGGTCGCCGCCGACGAGCGGCCCGAGTGGGGCGAGGTCACCCAGGAGCTCGAGGACATGGTCGTCATCGTGGGCGCCGGCGAGGTCGGCCCCTACGGCAGCGCCCGCACCCGCTTCGAGGTGGAGACCACCGGCGACCTCACCGCCGCCGGCGTGGTCGAGCTGGCCTGGTCGACGGGCCTGATCACGTGGGAGGACTCGCCGCGCGCGGGGTGGACCGTCACGGCCACCGGCGAGGCGATCGACGAGGCGGACATCGCCGAGCGGTTCCGCGACGAGGTCCTGGCCCGGGTGGGCGTGCGCACGTACGCCGACGACGCCCGCGCCGAGATGTTCGACAACTCCGCACCGCAGCTCACCTCGGTGTTCCTGCCGGAGGACCTGTCCTTCGTCGTGGACGACGAGGCCCAGGCCCGTGCCTACCTCTCGGACGACCCGGAGAACACCGTCGTCACGCAGAGCGAGGACGGGGAGTGGACGGTCACCCGCAAGGCCGGCACGGAGATCCGCGTGCCGCGCCGCACCACGCTCACCCGCGTGGTCGGCGGCCAGATCCCGACCGGCTTCGACCCCACGGCGTGGGGTATCCCCGCGGACATGGTCTCCGGCATCGACCGGGTGGCCGCGTGGAACCTCGTGGCCACCGTGGACGCCTTCATCTCGTCGGGCTTCACCCCGGCCGAGATGCTGGCCCACGTCCACCCGGCCGATGTCGCCAACACGCAGGGCACCGGCATGGGCGGCATGACGAGCATGCGCTCGCTGTACATCGACGGCATCCTCGGCCGCAGCCGCGCCAACGACACGCTGCAGGAGGCGCTGCCCAACGTCGTGGCCGCGCACGTCATGCAGTCCTACGTCGGCGGCTACGGCTCGATGGTCCACCCGGTGGCGGCCTGCGCCACCACCGCGGTGAGCGTCGAGGAGGGCTTCGACAAGATCCGCGCCGGCAAGGCCGAGTTCGTGGTCTCCGGCGGGTTCGACGACCTGTCCATCGAGGGTATCCAGGGCTTCGCCGACATGTCCGCCACCGCCGACTCCGCGGCCATGGCGGCCAAGGGGATCGACGAGCGGTACTACAGCCGGGCCAACGACCGTCGTCGCGGCGGGTTCGTCGAGTCGGCCGGCGGCGGCACGATCCTGCTCGCCCGTGGTGACGTCGCGGCCCGCATGGGCCTGCCCGTCCTGGGCGTGGTCGGCTGGGCCGGCTCGTACGCCGACGGCGCGCACACGTCCATCCCGGCCCCCGGGCTGGGTGCGCTGGGTGCCGGTCGCGGCGGGAAGCGCTCGCCGCTCGCCCGCGGCCTCGCCCAGCTGGGGCTGACCGCCGACGACGTGGCCGTGGTGAGCAAGCACGACACCTCGACCAAGGCCAACGACCCCAACGAGTCGGACCTGCACGAGCGTCTCGCCGAGGCGATCGGCCGGTCCGAGGGCAACCCGCTGTTCGTGGTGTCGCAGAAGACGCTCACCGGCCACGCCAAGGGCGGTGCCGCGGCGTTCCAGCTCATCGGGCTCACCCAGATGCTGCGGTCGGGCACCATCCCGCCCAACCGCTCCCTGGACTGCGTCGACGACGTGTTGGACGACCACCGGCACCTGGTGTGGCTGCGCGAGACCCTGCAGCTGGGCGGCGACCTGCCCCTCAAGGCCGGCCTGCTCACCTCGCTGGGCTTCGGGCACGTCTCCGGCCTCATCGCCGTGGTGCACCCGGAGGCCTACCACCGGGCCGTGGCCGCGGCGTACGGCGAGGACGAGGCCGAGCGCATTCGCGAGGTCGGCCTGCGCCGCGAGCGCGAGGGCGCCCGCCGCCTGACCGACGCGATCTACGGTGGCGAGGCGCTCTACACCCGCCCCGAGGCCCGTCGCCTCGGTGAGGGCTCGGGCGACGAGCTCAAGGAGCGCGAGGCCGCGGTCCTGCTCGACCCGGCCGCCCGGGTCGACGCCGACGGCGTGCTGTCAGCCGGTGTCGCCGCGGAGGTCGCAGAGACCGCGGAGCGCTCCGGGCGGTGACGACCGGGGTGAGAGGCGTCGGGGTCGACATCGTCGACCTCGGCGCCTTCGCCGCGTCTCTGGCCGAACCGGGGACGCGGCTCACGCGGGCGTTCTCGCCCACCGAGCGGAGGCAGTGTCGCGAACGCGCCGAGGCCCGCGGGGCCGACCGGGCGGACGGGTTCTCGTCGTCGTCGCCGTCGTCACCTACGTCAGCGTCGCCCGCGGCGTCGTCCCCGCCCGGGGCGGTGACACCTCGCCGCGACGAGGACCCGCTGGCCCGCCACCTCGCCGCCCGCTGGGCCGCGAAGGAGGCCGTCGTCAAGGCGTGGTCCGCGGCGCTGTACGGCGCGCCCCCGCCCATCGCGCCGGACCTACTGCGCTGGGCAGAGATCGAGACGGTGTGCGACGCCTGGGGCCGGCCGACGGTGCGGCTCGGGGGCGAGGTGGCTCGCCAGGTGGCCGCGACCCTCGGCGAGGACGTGCGCTGGAACGTCTCCCTCAGCCACGACGGCGGCTCCGCGATCGCGTTCGTCGTGCTCGAGGGGCCGCTGGGCGGGTAGGCGCGCCGCGGCGGGGCGGCCTGGCGGCGGGGCGTGGCGACGGGGGAGCGGCGAGGCCGCCTCAGTCGGCCTGGGCCTCCTTCTCCGCCAGCCACAGGTAGGCGGTGAGCATCCGCTTGAGCTCGGTGACGGTCGCGTCGTGCATGTCCTCGCCGCCGGCCGAGCCGCCGGTGTCGCCCGCCTCGCCGCCGGGCACCGGGCCGGCGCTGACCGAGAAGTTCAGCATCGAGTAGGCCACGTGCACCAACACCTCGGCCATGAACGCGCGACGCTCCCGCTCGGTGGCGGGCATGAGCGGCGCGAGGACGCTGGCGATCATCCGGGCGATCTCCCGCTCGTTCACCGCGGCCGTGGCCCGCGTGGCGGGGGTGGCCTGGGTGGCCAACCAGACCGCGCGCCGCGACGGATCCCGGAGCCACAGGTCGGCCAGGTGGTCGAGGAAGTCGTTGAGCAGCTCCGGCCAGTCCAGCGCGGGGATCTTCTGCGCGAAGCGCTCGACCTCCTCGATCACGCCGTGCGCGTCCTGGCGGTCGAGCTCGCACACCAGGACGTACTTGTTGGCGAAGAACTGGTACAGCGTCCCGATGGGCACGCCCGCGCGCGACGCCACCTCCTCGCAGGTGAACGAGTCGAAGCCCACCTCGACCAACACTTCCCGGGCCGACGACAGGAGCGCCTGGAACTTCCGGCGGCTGCGTTCCTGGATCGGCCGGCGGCGCGGGACGAGGATGTTCGGTTCGTCCTGGACGGCCTCGTCGGTGGTATCCCGTGACGGCTCGTGGGCGCGCTCGGACGATTCGGTCGGCATGGGTGGGTCAGCCCTCCGCCGGCTGCGGCTCGGGGAGCTCGACGCCGAGCAGCTTGGCGATCATCGCCACGTGCCCCTTCGCGCGGACGTTGTACCGAGCCATCGAGATGGTGCCGTCGGACTCCACGACGAAGGTCGAACGGATCACGCCCATGACGGTCCTGCCGTAGTTCTTCTTCTCGCCGAAAGCGCCCCACTCGGTGAGCATCGTCTTGTCGGGATCGGACAGGAGCGGGAACGTGATGTCGTGCTTGTCCCGGAACCGGGCCAGCTTCTCGGGCGCGTCGGGGGAGACGCCGACGACGCCCATGCCCGCGTCCCGCAGCTGCTGGAGGGCGTTCTCGAAGTCCACGGTCTCGGTCGTGCACCCCGGCGTCATGGCCGCGGGGTAGACGTAGACGAGCACCTTCCCGTGCTCCGCGAGGAGATCCTGCAGCGACGTGGGCGTGCCGTCGGCGTCGGGGAGGGTGAACGCGGGGGCCGGCTGGCCCACCTCGAGCCGTGGTGTGGTCACCGGTGCTCCTGGGGTCGAGTCGGGGCGTCGGACCCTCCCAACCTATCCGATGCACCGGCGCTCGGGCGCGGATCGAGTCGGTGTGCAGTAGCGTGGGCGTGGTCAAGACCCGCGGGGCGCCCGCGGACGAGCGATCGACGGAGGTCTCGTGTCCAGGAGTTACGACAGCATCGAGGGCGATATCGCCAAGGCGCGTGACGATCTCGCGACGACCTTGGACGAGATCATCGACCGGGTCAATCCCAAGAACCTCGCGACCGAGGGCAAGGAGCGCGCCACCGCGGCCCTCCGGGATCCGCGCGTTCTGGCGGTGCTCGGCGGGATCGCCGCCCTGGTCGTCGGCGGGATCACGGTGTCCATGGCCAACAAGCGCAAGGAACGGCAGCGCATCGAGGCGTACCTGGCGGCCCGCCGGGCCCTCTGAGCCCGCCGCCGCCCGTCACGGGCCCCGAGCTGGTCCGGTCGGGTCCGGCCTCGGACCCGGACTCGGGCTCATCGAAAAGAGCGTTTCGCACACTCCCACTCGGGCGATGTGTGCGGAACGCTCTTTTGGTTGTTGAGCGGGCACCCGCTTGGCCCGGCGGCCCGCGCACACGAAAAAGCCCCGGGTCGTGAAACCCGGGGCTTTCGCTCTGTGCGCCATCAGGGACTCGAACCCCGAACCCGCTGATTAAGAGTCAGCTGCTCTGCCAATTGAGCTAATGGCGCTTGTCCTGCTGGCCTCGCGGCCTTGCTTGGTGCGAGAGAAACAGTAACAGCCGCGCGCCCGGATCACGAAATCGCCTGGTCAGCGTTCGGGTTGGCGTCCAACTCGCGGGGTCCGTGATGTGACACCCTCCGGTGTTTCGATATGGAGTGCAGGCAGCCCGGCAGGCATACTGGTGTAGACATCCCCCGGTCGTGGCCGCGACCGGGCGGAAGAGAGAGTTGGAAGGGGCCATCAGTGAACCTGCGCACAACGGATCGGACGGCGCGGAGAGCGACCGGGGCCCGGTCGAAGGCCCGTCTCGGTCTGGCCGCCTTGTTCACCGGCGCACTGGTCCTCACCGGCTGCACCATCGGCGATGGCACGGCGGAGGACACCCCGGTGGCCGAGGCGCCGGCGGACCCCGCCGCGGTGATCGACCTGTCGGTCGCGGACGGCGCCACCGACGCGAACCCCGCCGAGCCGATCGTGCTCACCGCCGAGCCGATCGTGCTCACCGCCGAGGACGGCAAGCTCGACTCCGTCGTGGTGCGCAACCCGGAGGGCGTGCAGGTGCGGGGCGAGTTCAACCCGGAGTTCACCGAGTGGCGCGCGACCGAGGAGCTCGGTTACGGCCGGCAGTATACGGTCGAGTCCACGGCCACTGACGAGGCCGGGCTCGTGACGCGCAAGAACGCCACGTTCACCACGCTGACGCCCAACATCATGACGGCCGCCTACCTGACCACGGGTGAGGGCTCCGTGGTGGGGATCGGCCAGCCCGTCGCGGTGATGTTCGACGAGCCCATCGCGGACCGTCGCGCGGCGCAGGAGAACATTCACATCACCACCGAGCCCGCGGTGGAGGGCGCCTTCTACTGGGTCTCCGACCAGGAGGTCCGCTGGCGGCCCGCCGAGTACTGGGCACCCGGTACCAAGATCGATGTCCACGTGGACATCTACGGCGAGGACCTCGGCGGCGGGATGTACGGACAGCAGGATGCCCACAGCAACTTCGAGATCGGCGACGCCGTGATCTCCCGCGTGGACGACTCGACCAAGATGATCACCGTCGAGCGCAACGGCGAGGTCATCAAGACGATGCCCACCTCGATGGGTAAGGACGCCACCCCGACGCCCAACGGCACTTACGTCATCGGAGAGAAGCACGCCTCGATGATCATGGATTCCTCGACCTACGGCGTGGCAGTGGACTCGGCGGAGGGCTACCGCACGCCGGTGCAGTACGCCACGCGGATGTCGTACAGCGGGATCTTCGTCCACGCCGCGCCGTGGTCGGTGTGGGCTCAGGGCAGCCAGAACACGAGCCACGGCTGCCTCAACGTCACCACGGCGGACGCCAAGTGGTTCTACGACAACGCCAAGCGCGGTGACATCTTCGAGGTCACCGGAACCGTCGGCGACACGTTGCCCGGCTGGGACGGTCTCGGCGACTGGAACGTGCCGTGGGAGACCTGGAAGGCCGGCAACGCCGACCGGGGCGCCTGACCCGTGGACTCATCCCGGCTGGGCGTGTGGATCGCCATCGGGTTGAGTCTGGGCGTGGCGTTCGGCGCCGCGCTCGGCAACATCGGTCTCGGCGTGGCCCTGGGGCCGGCCATCGGTATCGCGATCTGGGCGGTGGAGTCCGCCAGCCGCGGGGCCGCGAGCCCCGAAGGCTGCGACCACACCGCCGATGACCGCGACGCCGACGACCGCGCCGCTGGGAGCGGCGAGGACGGCGTCGAGGGCGATGGACCCGACGGCGAGCCGCCGCGCCGCGGAGGTGCCTAGGACGACGACGGGAACGACGACGAGGTCGTCTTCTGCTCGCGCTCGGCGGCGGCCCGGAACAGCGCGCGGCCGGGTGCGGCGGTGATGCCGTGCGCCACGGTGCTCGCCACCACGACCAGGGTGCCCGCGCCGAGGAGGACCGGATCCGCACCGGCCCGCGAGGCTTCCTCGGTCAGGTAGAACACCGCGGCGACGCCGACGGGGCCGAACCAGCCGAGGTAGGCGGCGCCACGCACCTTCAGCCCGAGCGGCTTCATCACAGCGAACAGCAGTGGTGGGCGACGCAGCAGCAGGACGCCGGCCGTGAGCCACACGGCGCCCCAGCTGAGCTGTCCCCACTGCTCCCACGGGATCATCGCGCCCAGTGCGAGGAAGAACGGCAGGACGGCGAACTGGTTGACGGCCTCGTCGATCTCCACCTCCGTCTTGCGTTCGCCACCGGAGCTTGCGAGATTGAACGCCAGTCCGGCGACGAAGGACGCGAACACCCCGTTGGCCTCGATCAGCCCCGACACGCCGAGGACGAGGATCGCCAGCAGCAGGGTGTACATGAGCATGGCCCCTTTCTCGGTGTCGTGGTGCCGTTCCGAGACGTGGAGAGCCTTGGCGGCGGCGACTCCTCCGACGGCGCCCACCACGAGGGCGGCTCCGATCTGCCAGAGGGCTTCCGTCGCGGCCTGCCCGGCGGTGAGTGGAGTGGCCACGGCGAGCGCGACCAGGACGAGCGGCAGCGCGAGGCCGTCGTTCGCCCCGGATTCCAGTGACAGCAGTTGGCGGTCGTGCTCGGGCAGATCCTCCTCGGCGGCGTCGCCGGTCACCGCCGCCGACGCGAGGACGGGGTCGGTGGGGCAGATGGCGGTGCCGAACAGCAGAGCGAGGGCGAACGGGATGCCCAGTGCCCACATGGCCAGGCCCGTCGACACCAGCGCCATCGCGGGAAGGACCACCACCAGCAGGAGCGCCAGGCGCCGCCAGTGCTCGCGGATGGCGGAGAACGGGTAGCGCAGGGCCACGCCCATCACGGAGACGGCGAGGAGGATCTCCGCTCCGCTGTGGAGGGTCGACGGCTCGGCGAGGATGTCGGGAACGTCCAATACACCGAGGACAGCGGGTCCCAGGACGACACCGCCGGCGAGTGCGATCAGCGGCTCGGACACCGGCCACCGGGTCATCCGCGCGGAGAGGGCGACGATCACCACCCCGAGAGCGCCCACGGCCGCGAGCAACAGATCGAGTGTGGGCAATAGTCTCTCCTTGCGTCGGTCGGTCATCCGAACCATAGGAAACGCCGCCGGGGCGCGCATCCGCGGTCCGCGTCCGGACGCTCCACCGCGCCCTCGCACGCCTCCTCGCACGCGCCGACGTCCGCGTCCCTCGCCCGACCCTCGTCAGCGGTCTGCGGCGCGCGTGCGACAGTGACCCCATGACCGCCGAACGCGAGATCACCCGACCCGTCGACCTGGCCCACGGCCGCAGGCTCAACCCGGACGCCGTGGGCTGGTCCCGGCGCCCCCTGCATCGCACTCACATCGCCGGCTGGGGGCGGACCAAGCGCTGGGAGTACTGGGGGATCGTCACCGACCGGTTCGTGGTCGGTCTGACGGTCGCCGGGCTTGACTATCTGGCCAACTGCGCGGTCTACGTGCTGGATCGGCACACGGGGCGGGAGGTGAGCCGCAGCGGTATCAGGCCGCTCCACAGGCCGCGCTTCGGCGACGAGCCGGGGGACGGCTCCCTGCGCGCAACGGCCGGCGTGGGTGGGGGTCGGGTGTCCATCGAGGTCGACGACGACGAGGACGCCACCTTTATCCGTGTGCAGGCAGGGGATCTGCAGGTCAGAGCGCGGGTCGGCCGCCCGGTGCACGACAGCCTCGCGGTGCTGGTCCCGTGGAGTGAGCGGCGGTTCCAGTACACCCTCAAGGATCTGGCCAATCCCGTCACCGGGTCGGTGACCGTCGACGGCACGACGCATGACCTCGGCGCCGGATGGGCGGTCCTCGACCGCGGGCGGGGCCGTTGGCGGTACGCGACCACCTGGAACTGGGGCGCGGGTAGCGGCGTGGTGGACGGCTCGACGCGGGCTGTCCAGGTGGGCGGCAAGTGGACCGACGGCACCGGATCTACCGAGAACGGGATCCTCGTCGACGGCCGGATGCACAAGATCGGCGACGACCTGCAGTGGACTTATGACCTGTCGGACCCGGCCGGGCCGTGGCGGGTGCGGGGTGAGCGGTTGGATGCCACGCTCACGCCGTTCCATATGCGCCGCGACATCACCGAACTCGGGGTGCTGGCGGTGAAGACCCATCAGGCGTTCGGCACGTGGCGCGGAACCGGAGTCCTGGACGACGGCACGGAGGTCTCGCTCGACGGGCTGGTGGGCTGGGCGGAGCAGGCCCGTAACCGCTGGTAGTCGGCGCGCAGAACGGCGGAGGCCAGCCGCGGATGCCCCGCAGATGCGAATGGCGGGTGACCTGCACCGAGGTGCGTGTCACCCGCCATCGCGGTCGGGGTGGCTGACGGGACTCGAACCCGCGACAACCAGAATCACAATCTGGTGCTCTACCAGCTGAACTACAGCCACCACCGCTGCCCTCGCGGACAGCGCTGACGACTTTACCCTCTCAGTGGCCTCGCCGGGAAATCGCCAGGTGGCGACTACTCGACCGCGGGCAGCTCGGCGGCGGCCTTCTTGACCTCGTCGCTGGTCGGCCCGGGCTGCTGGACGAACGCGGTGGCCCGGTAGTACTGCAGCTCGCGGATCGACTCCTTGATGTCCGCCAGGGCGCGGTGGGACATGCCCTTCTCGGGCTGTCCGAAGTAGATGCGGGGGTACCACCGACGGCACAGTTCCTTGATGGAGCTGACGTCGATCATCCGGTAGTGCAGATAGGAGTTGAGCTCGGGCATGTCGCGGGCGAGGAAGCCGCGGTCGGTGCCGATCGAGTTGCCCGCCAGGGGAGCGGACCCGGCCACCGGCACCCACGCCCGTACGTAGTCCAGAACGGCCTTTTCGGCTTCGGCCACAGTCACCGTCGACCTGCGGATCTCCTCGGTCAGGCCGGAGGAGGCGTGCATGTCCCGCACGACGGGGACCATGGCGTCAAGGGCGGCGTCGGAGGCGTGGATGACGATGTCGACGCCCTCTCCCAGCACGTTGAGATCGGAGTCGGTGACCAGGGCGGCGATCTCCACCAGCTTGTCGGAGGAGGTGTCGAGGCCGGTCATCTCGCAGTCGATCCAGACGATGCGATCGTTCTTGGATTCCTGGTGGGGCGTCGGTGACGACGTCGGGGCGGCGGTCTCGGCGGGGGTCGACTCGGGCATCGTTCGACTATATCGCCGCAGGCACACCCGACTGTCGCCGGTCGATCAGGCGCCGCCCTGCTGGCCCTCGCCGAGCTTGGCGTAGAACCTGCCCACGACGGGCGCCACGATCCCGCGCGGGATGTAGTTGCCGGCGACGGACATCACCTGGCTCAGTGGGCCGGGCACGACACGCATCTTGTTGCGGGCCAGGGCGTCGAGCGAGACGCGGGCGGTATACTCCGTGTCCACCCACAGGCGGTCGGGGACCAGGCGGTCGACGAAGGTCTTGTCCTCCTCGGCGATCTCCTCCGTGCGCACGGGCCCGGGGGCCAGTAGGGTGACGTTGACGCCGGAGCCGATGAGTTCGCCGCGCAGCGACTCGGAGAACGTGTTGAGGAACGCCTTGGTGGCGGAGTAGGTGGCGTTGTTGGGCACGGGCATGTTCCCGGCGGCCGAGCCCACGTTGAGGATCGCTCCCGAACGCCGCGCGACCATGCCGGGCAGGACCGCCAGCACGAGGTCGTGGCAGGCCACCGCGTTGACCTGCATCTGCTGTTTCTCGTATGCGGGGTCCAGCGACGCCACGGGTCCGAAGGTGGCGATGCCGGCGTTGTTGCAGAGGACCGAGATTTCCCGCGTGGCCAGCTCGTCGAGCAGTGGCTGGCGCTCGGCGGGGCTGCCGAGGTCGCAGGGGCGGACGTCGACGCTCACGCCGTACTCGCCTTCGAGCCGCGTCTTGAGGTTGTGCAGGAGGCCCTTGCTGCGGGCCACCACGATCAGCGAATGTCCACGCCGGGCCAGCTCGGTGGCCAGCGCCATGCCGATCCCGGAGGAGGCGCCGGTGACGACTGCTCGGTTCGACGTGGTGGGTGCGGGCAGGGACATGGGGCTCCTCGGGGCTGCGGGCTGGCGGACCGAGCCTGAGCGTACCGGCCGGGGTCGCCACAGGGACTCCCGCCGCCGGCCGGATAGCGTGACGGGTGTGAACCAGTCGAACCACCCCGAACCGTCCTCACCAGCGTCCCCGGTCCCGGTGACGCCCTCGGCGGCGGCAACGCGCACCCCGCGCGGCCGGGTCCTGGCCTGGGGGATGTGGGACTGGGGGTCGGCGGCGTTCAACGCGGTGATCGTGACCTTCGTCTTCTCCGTCTATCTCACCGATTCGGTGGGCGCGGACCTCGACGGACCGCTGTCGGCCGCGACGTGGCTGTCGATCTCCGTCGCGGTCGCCGGGCTCGTCATCGCGCTCACGGCGCCGGTGATGGGGCAACGCGCCGACCGTGGCGGACGTCGCCGACGGTCGCTCGCGATCTGGACGTACGCGACGGTGTTGCTCACCGCGCTGATGTTCCTCGTCGACGCGGACGCTCCCTATCCGTGGTTCTTCATCGGGCTGGCCCTGCTGGCGATCGGATCGATCACCTTCGAGTTCGCTGAAGTGTCCTACTTCGCGATGCTGCGCCAGGTCTCGACCCCCGCCACGGTCGGCCGGGTGTCCGGCTTCGGGTGGGCGATGGGCTACTTCGGCGGGATCTTCCTGCTGCTCGGGGCGTTCCTCGGCTTCATCGCCGGCGACGGCCCCGACCGCGGGCTGCTCGGCATCACCACCGACGGCGGCATGAACGTCCGGTTGGTGTGCTTGCTGGCCGCCGTGTGGTTCGCGATCTTCGCACTGCCGGTGCTGCGGGCGGTGCCGGAGCACCGCCCGGCCGCCGCCCGCGGGGCCGTCGGTGAGGTCGACGACGACGATCCCGGCTTCCTCGCGTCGTACCGCATCCTCTGGGCTGATCTGAAGCGCCTGTGGCAGCGTGATCCGCGCACCGTGAAGTTCCTCATCGCGAGCGCGATCTTCCGGGACGGCCTGGCCGGAGTGTTCACCTTCGGGGCAATCCTGGCCGTGACGGTCTACGGACTCGCGCCCGGGGACGTCCTCATCTTCGGCGTGGCCGCCAACGTGGTGGCGGCGCTGGGAGCGGCGGCCGCAGGCCTGGTCGATGACAAGGTCGGCCCCAAGGTGGTGATCATCGGCTCGCTGGTGGCGATGATCGCGACCATGACCGTCTTGCTCTTCGTCGACGGTCCCGCGAAGTTCTGGGTCTTCGGGCTGCTCATGTGTCTGTTCGTGGGGCCGGCGCAGTCGGCGTCCCGGTCGTTCCTGGCCAGGCTGGCGCCGGCGGGCAGCGACGGTCAGATGTTCGGCCTCTACGCCACCACCGGGCGCGCGGTCTCGTTCCTCGCCCCCGCCTTGTTCGGACTGTTCACGTGGGCGTTCGCGACCGACCGCGCGGGAATCGCGGGCATCGGCCTGGTGCTGCTGGTGGGCCTGCTCCTGCTGCTGCCGGTGCGCACGCCGACCCGCGCCGAGGCGGCCAGCAGCTGGGCGGACGCTCGCGACTGATACCCGAACCCGCTGAATAAGGGCCCGGCGTCCCGCGTCTGCGACCGCCCGCTACCTCGGCGTCCCGGGAGGGCCTCGCCGGGCGCTCCGGTCAGAGCTCGTCGGCCTCGAGCAGCTCGAGCACGGCCGCGGCGTCATCGACGACCCTGGAAAAGCCCGCCTCGGTGAGCTCGGCGTCACCGATCCCTCCCGTGCGGACCGCCACCGAGCGGATGCCCAGCTTGGCGGCGGCGATCGCGTCCCAGGTCGCGTCACCCACCATGATCGCGTTCTCGGCGTCGACGCCGGAGCGCTCGAGAGCGATCGCGACGATGGTCGGGTCCGGCTTGGCCTGGTCGACGTCCTCGCCGGAAGTCACCGCATCCAGGTGATCGTCCACGTCGAGCAGCTCGCGAGCCTGGGCGAACTCCGACGGCGCCGCCGAGGTCGCGAGCACGGTGATCCAGCCGCGCTCCTTGGCTCCGCGGACGAGTTCACGGCCACCGGGAAGCAGTCTCAGGGGCGCCTCGGCGTAGTACTCGGTGTGCAGGTCCTTGGCCCGGCTCGCCATGTCATCGCGCTCGTCGTCGTCGACACCGGCGAGTTCCAGGAGTTCGGACACCAGCGTGGATCCGTCCTTGCCGATCCGCTTATGGACCTCTACATAAGGCGCCGGCGCCCCGACCTCTGCCAGCGCCCGGTACCAGGTCGCGACGTGGACATAGGTCGAGTCGATCAGCGTGCCGTCGACGTCGAGAAGAAGTGCGCGCTCGGAACTCATGCCCCCGAAGGTGCCCGTCTCACCGCGCTGCGGCAACCGCACACGGTGTGTCCTCGGGCACGCCGGGGGCACCCTGCACCGCCGCTCGGCCGCGGCGACCGGTGGCGCCCGCGGCCGCACGCGCGCACGATCGGCAGGCATGACGCGCTTCGGATACACACTCATGACCGAACAGTCCGGCCCCAAGGAACTCGTGCGCTACGCCGCCAAGGCCGAGCAGGCGGGATTCGACTTCGAGGTGGCCTCCGACCACTACTTCCCATGGCTGAGCTCGCAGGGACACGCGCCGTACGTGTGGAGCGTGCTCGGCGCCGTCGCCCACGTCACCGAACGGGTCGACCTGTGCACCTACGTCACCTGCCCGATCCTGCGATACCACCCGGCCGTGGTCGCGCAGAAGGCCGCGACCGTACAGATCATGTCCGACGGCCGGTTCATGCTGGGCATCGGCGCCGGCGAGAACCTCAACGAGCACGTCGTGGGTCAGCGCTGGCCGTCCGTCGACGAGCGGCACGAGATGACGGTCGAGGCGCTGGAGATCATCCGCGAACTGTTCGACGGCGGTCTCGTCACCTACTCCGGGGAGCACTTCCGCGTGGACTCCGCCCGCCTGTGGGACCTGCCGGAGAAGCGGGTGCCGATCGGCGTGGCCGCCGGTGGTGAGAAGGCGCTAGCGCACCTCGGCCCGCTCGGTGACCACCTCATCGCGACCGAGCCCGAGAGCAGCTACATCGAGAAGTGGAACGCCCTGGAGGGGCAGACTCGGATCGGTGACGGTGCCCGCGCGATCGCGCAGATCCCCATCAGCTGGGACCCCGAGTCGGAGAAGGCCGCCGTCGAGCGCGCCCACGACCAGTTCCGCTGGTTCGCCGGCGGCTGGGCCATGAACTCCGACCTGCCCACCACCGCCGGGTTCGCCGCCGCGACCCAGTTCGTGCGGCCCGAGGACGTGGGGGAGCAGCTCGCCTGCGGGCCCGACCTCGACGCGATCGTGGAGAAGGTCCGGCCCTACTGGGAGGCCGGGTACACGGACATCGCGCTGATCCAGATCGGCGACGAAAAACTCGACCAGTTCCTCGAGGAGGCGGCGGAGCCGCTGCTCGCCCGGCTGCGGGAGGCGGCGGGCTGATCGGCTATCGGCTGCCGCGTTCGCTCGGCTGCCGCGTCCGTCCGGCTGCCGCGTCCGTCCGGCTGCCGCGTCGAGAGGAGCTTTTCGCCCGTATCGCCCGAGTAGGAATGTGCGAAACGCTCTTCTCGATGGGCGGAGTCCCCGGATCCCGATGCGCTGGGCGCCCCCGAGAGGATTCGAACCCCTGACCAGCCGGGTAGAAACCGGATGCTCTATCCACTGAGCTACGGAGGCCAACGACACACCGCGAGGGCGTCGCCGGGTGAATGGTAGCCGATCCGGGGGGTGGTCCCGGCACCGGCGAATCGGCCCGGGGGCGCCCGGGTTCTTACGATGGTGGTCATGACGTCGTCGAAGACCGCCCCAGCCACCGCCGGGCGGCTCGGAGCCCGCAGTATCGTGCTGCTCGTCCTGCTACTCGCGGCGGTGGCGGCCGCGGTGGTCATCCCGCTCTCCGCGCTGTCGCGGGACGTCGCGCTGGACCTGGTGGGCGTGCCCGACCCGGGCGTGCTGACCACGGCCGGACTGCCGGCGCTGCGGTCCATCGGCGAACTGCTCGCGTCGGTGGCGGTGGGTGCCGCCCTCTTCGCGGCGTTCTTCACCCCGCCGCAGAAGGACAAGACGCTCGATGTGGACGGCTACCGCATGCAGCAGATCTCGTCCTGGGCCAACATCGCCTGGGCGGTCGCGGCGGCGCTGCTCATCCCGCTGACCCTCTCCGACGTCTCCGGGCGCACGTTCTTCCAGTCGCTGCCGCCGGACCAGTGGCTGGTGGCGATCAACCAGATCGACGTGGCGTCCTCGTGGCGGTGGGCCGCGATCATCGCGCTCGTCGCCGGGATCGGGCAGCGACTCACGCTGAGCTGGCGCTGGTCGGTCATCTGGCTCGGCGTCACCGCCCTCTCGCTGCTTCCGGTCGCGGCCACGGGCCACGCCTCGGGTAGCACCGCGCACGACATCGCCACCAACTCGCTGATCATCCACCTCTTCGGCGCCGCCTTCTACATCGGCGGGCTCGTCGCGGTGATCGCCCACACGTGGGTCGGCGGCACGCGGGTGGCCCTGGCCCTGCGTCGCTACTCGGTCGTGGCGACGGTGGCGATCATCGCGCTGGGCCTGTCGGGCGTGATCAACGCGCTCGTGCGCCTGCACCCCGCAGACCTGTTCACCTCCACCTACGGGCTGCTGGTTGTGTGCAAGGCGCTCGTGCTGTGCCTGCTCGCCCTCTTCGGCCTGGCGGTGCGCCGCCGGGTCATCAACCGGATCGAGTCCGCGGGCGCCAACGCCCCGGTGGACCGCGCGACGATGCTGCGAATCATCCTCACCGAGTCCGTCATCATGGCGGGCACCATCGGACTGTCCGTGTCGCTGGGCCGCACCCCGCCGCCGGCGCCGCTGTACGTGCCCACCCGCCAGGAGGCGCTGCTGGGCTTCGAGCTGCCCGGCCCGTTCGGGTTCGGCACCGTGTTCGGCACGTGGCGCTTCGACCTCGTCCTAGGACTCGCCGCGGTGATCCTGCTGGGCCTGTACCTGTGGGGGCTGTTCAGCCTGCGCCGGCGAGGTGACTCGTGGCCGGCCGGCCGCACCGCCTTCTGGGTGTCGGGCTGCGTGATCCTCTTCCTCACGACCAGCTCGGGCATGGGGATGTTCATGATGGCCGATTTCGCCAGCCACATGGTGGGCCACATGATCATCTCGATGCTCGTGCCGGTCCTGCTCGCGCTGGGCGGCCCGTTCACGCTGGCGCTGCGGGCGCTGCCGGCGGCCGGTCGGGGCAACCCGCCGGGGCCGCGCGAGTGGCTGGTCGAGTTCATCAACAGCCCGATCTCGCGGTTCCTCACCCACCCGATCGTCGCGTCGGTGCAGTTCGTGGCCGGCTTCTACATCATCTACTTCGGCGGGTTCTACGAGACGCTGGCCTCCGAGCACCTGGGCCACATGTTCATGAACGTCCACTTCCTCATCAGTGGCTACCTGTTCTACTGGGTGATCATCGGCGTGGACGCGGCGCCGCGGCACTTCTCGCCGATGTACAAGCTCATGGTGCTGCTCAGCTCGCTGCCGTTTCACGCGTTCTTCGGCATCCTGCTCATGAACTACCCCACGGTGCTGGCGGAGGGCTGGTACTCGGGCATCGGCCTGCCGTGGATCCCGGACCTGTTGCAGAGTCAGCGGGTCGGTGGCGGCGTGGCCTGGGCGGCGGGCGAGATCCCGCTGGTGATCGTCATGCTGGCCCTGGCCTGGCAGTGGTACCAGAGCGATATGCGTGAGGCGCGGCGCGGGGAGCGGCAGGCGGACCGGGACGACGACGCCGAGCTCAGGGCCTATAACGAGATGCTCTCGGAGATGGCCCGCGCCGACCGCCGGCGCTGAGGTCGCGGTCCTCGTCGTCGTCGACCCACTTTTCTCCACACCCCGTCCCCTCTCCACAGGGTGACCACCGCGCGCGGTGGGACCGGGGGGTGACGACGACGAGGTGGGGCACCCTGCAGTCACGAGGCCGACGCACGGTCGGCCGAGCGTGACAGGAGTGAGCCCATGAACGAAGCCCAGACCACGGTCCGCGGAACCGTGATCACCAACCCCACCACCCGGCGCGTCGGCGACGACCAGGTGTTCTCCTTCCGGGTGGCCAGTAACACCCGCTACCAGGACCGGACGTCGGGGGAGTGGAAGACCGGCGGCACGCTGTACTTCTCGGCCAACTGCTGGGGCCGGCTCGCGCAGCGGGCGTCCGGGTCGATCTGCAAGGGCGACGGGGTGATCGTCCACGGCCGGTTGCTCACCAACGAGTACGAGCGCGAGGGCCACCTCATGCGCGACCTGGAGATGCGCGTCAGCGCCCTGGGTCCGGACCTGTCGCGGATGGACGTCACGGTGCGCCGCGCTAAGCCGGACGGGCCCGGCGAGGGTTCGGGCGAGGGCGGGGCCGAGGCGGGGCTGCGCGGTCTGCCCGAGGCGGACGAGGACGCCATGGAGATCGGGTCGCAGGACCTCGACGAGCTGGACACGGATCCGGCCGAGGACGGCGAGTTCGTGGGGGCGTCCGGCCTGTAGGGGCGGCGCGGCGCGGGGGCGGCGTCCGCCGAGGACGCCGGGGCCGCGGGCGGACACGTAACATGGGGGTCGTGCCCGCGGCCCGCCCGCGGTGATGTGACCTATTTGTGCAGGTGAGAGGGTAGAATGGCCGAGTTCATATACACCATGAAGAAGGTTCGTAAGGCGCACGGGGACAAGGTGATCCTCGACGACGTCACGATGGCCTTCTACCCCGGTGCGAAGATCGGCGTGGTCGGCCCCAACGGCGCCGGTAAGTCCTCGATCCTCAAGATCATGGCCGGGCTCGACCAGCCCTCCAACGGCGAGGCCTTCCTCGACCCCGAGGCCACGGTCGGCATCCTCCTGCAGGAGCCCGAGCTCGACCCCGACAAGACCGTCAAGGAGAACGTCGAGGACGGCCTCGGCGAGACGATGGTCAAGCTGCGCCGGTACAACGAGGTCGCCGAGGAGATGGCGACCGACTACACCGACGAGCTGATGGAGGAGATGGGCCGGCTCCAGGAGTACCTGGACGCCGTCGACGCCTGGGAGGTCGACTCGCAGATCGAGCAGGCCATGGACGCGCTGCGCTGCCCGCCGGGTGACGCGCCGGTCACCAACCTGTCCGGAGGCGAGATGCGCCGCGTCGCGCTGTGCAAGCTGCTGCTGAGCAAGCCCGACCTGCTGCTGCTCGACGAGCCCACCAACCACCTCGACGCCGAGAGCGTGCTGTGGCTCGAGCAGCACCTGGCCACCTACCCCGGCGCCGTCATGGCCGTCACACACGACCGGTACTTCCTCGACCACGTCGCGCAGTGGATCTGTGAGGTCGACCGCGGCAAGCTGCATCCCTACGAGGGCAACTACTCCACCTACCTGGAGAAGAAGGCCGAGCGGCTCGAGGTCCAGGGCAAGAAGGACCAGAAGCTGCAGAAGCGCCTCAAGGCGGAGCTCGAGTGGGTGCGCTCCGGCGCCAAGGCCCGCCAGTCCAAGTCCAAGGCCCGTCTGGCCAAGTACGAGGAGATGGCGGCCGAGGCAGAGAAGCACAGGAAGCTGGACTTCGAGGAGATCCAGATCCCCACCCCGCCGCGCCTCGGCAACGTGGTGGTGGACGTCAACGACCTCCAGAAGGGCTTCGACGACCGGATCCTCATCAAGGACCTGTCCTTCACGCTGCCCCGCAACGGCATCGTCGGCGTGATCGGCCCCAACGGTGTCGGTAAGACCACGCTGTTCAAGACGATCGTCGGACTGGAGGAGCCGGACGCCGGCACCGTGCGGATCGGCGACACCGTCAAGCTCAGCTACGTCGACCAGAACCGCGCCAACATCGACCCCGAGAAGTCGGTGTGGGAAGTGGTGTCCGACGGCCTGGACTTCATCGAGGTCGGCCAGAACGAGATGCCCTCGCGCGCCTACCTCAGCGCGTTCGGGTTCAAGGGCCCGGACCAGCAGAAGAAGGCCGGCGTTCTCTCCGGTGGTGAGCGCAACCGCCTCAACCTGGCGCTGACCCTCAAGGTCGGCGGCAACCTGATCCTGCTGGACGAGCCCACCAACGACCTGGACACCGAGACCCTCGGCAGCCTCGAGAACGCCCTCGAGGAGTTCCCCGGTTGCGCCGTGGTCATCTCGCACGACCGCTGGTTCCTCGACCGCACCTGTACCCACATCCTCGCCTGGGAGGGCAACGTCGCCGAGGGCCAGTGGTACTGGTATGAGGGCAACTTCGAGGGCTACGAGAAGAACAAGGTCGAGCGCCTCGGCCCCGAGGCGGCCCGCCCCAGCCGGGTCACCCACCGCAAGCTCACCCGGGGCTGACCTCCATGGCGACCCCGACCACCCACGACACGGGCACCGCTCCGGCTCCGGCCGAGAGCGGTGCGCCGGGCGCCGTGCACCGGGTCCGCATCCCGTTGCGCATCTCCGACTTCGTGGGCTCGCACGTCAACAACGTGCGGTTCCAGGAGTTCTCCCAGGACGCGCGGATGATGTTCTTCCGCGAGAAGTTCGACGTGCCGGGGTCGCGGGTGCCGATCGCGCTGGCGCGGTGGATGGAGATCGATTTCCGTCGCACCATCGCCATGGGCGTGCCCGAGGTGTGGGTCGACGTGCAGACCCTGCGCGTCGGCCGCACCTCGTACACCATGCGGACCTCGATCGGCTCGGAGTCGACGGGTCCCGAACCGTGCGCGGTCGTCGACACCGTCATGGTGGTGACGGCCGCGGACGAAGCCACCACACTGGAGATCACCCCCGAGGAGCGCGCCGCGCTGCTCGGCCACCGGGAGGAGGCGGGATGACATCACGCGACGCGACGGATGCCGGGACGTTCCGCTGCACCCTGCAGGTGCGGTGGGCGGACTTCGACCAGTACGGGCACGTCAACAACATCAAGTACATCGAGTACGCCCAGGAGGCGCGGATCCTGTTCATCCGCAGCCGCTTCGGGCCGTTCGGCCTCGGCAACCTCCCGCAGGTCGTCCGCCGGACCGAGATCGACCACCTGCGGCCCGTCCTGCGGGACTCCACGACCGTGGACGTGGAGATCGAGGTCGAGCACGTCGGGACCACCTCGTACCAGATCCGACAGACGATCTACGACGCCGCGGGCGAGGTCTGCTGCACGCTGCGGGTGGTCATGGTCGCCTACGACACGTCCACCTCGTCGGCCGTGGAGATCCCGTCCGGGGTCCGCAACGTGCTGGAGGCCGCCCGGCAGCCGGCCGCGATCACCGACCAGGGGACGGCCGGGTGACGGACCAGCTCGTCTACGAGGCCGGCGGCCCGCTGGGCGTGTCGGGGGAGCCGGGACGTCGGGTGTATACCTCGGCGATGCCCGTCCGGTGGTCCGACCAGGACCTCTACCACCACGTCAACCACGCGCGGATGATCACCCTCATCGAGGAGGCGCGGATCCCGTGGCTCTTCTCCGAGGGCCTGCCCACGGCCACGCTCACCGCCGGTGCGGTGATGACCGACCTGGCGGTGAAGTACCGCGGCCAGATCCGTCACGCCGACGGGCCGATCCGCGTCCGGATGTGGTGCGAGAAGGTCGGCGGGGCGATGTTCGTCGCGCGCCACGAGGTCCGCGCCCGCACCACTCCGGACTCGGCGCCACCCGAGGTGGACTGCACCGCCACCATCGCCGCCTTCGACCTCGCCACCCAGCGGCCCCGCCGGTTCACGCGCGACGAGCGCGGCTATCTGCTGGAGTTCCGGCACTGGGACCCGGCGTGACGGCGCCGGGGCCGCTCCCGTCGCCGGGGGAGAGCGTGATCCGCATCCCGGGTGCGGCCGACCGCGATGACCTGCGGACCCTCCTGCGTCGGCTCCTGCGGCTCGACGAGGCGGCCGTCGTCCGGCTCACCTCGAGCGGGGACCGGATGCGGGTGTGGGGCCGCACCCCGTTCGGCGCGCTCGTCGTCCGTGTCCTCGGCGGTTCATGCCCCGGTGGCGACGTCGTCTGCGGCGCCGACCACCTGCTCACCGAGCTCGACGTCCTGCCGCGCGGCGACCTCGAGGGGCGCGTCGACCCCGGCATGCCGCTGGTCTCCGCCTGGCAGGGGCTGCTGCCGCCCACGGACGGGTTCACGCGCGTCGAGGACGTGCCCGCGCAGGTCCTGCTCGATCTCACCGAATCGGGGCGGGAAGCCGCGCGCGAGAACGCCGGCCCGGCCGGACTCCCTCCCTCACTGCTCGACCAGGAGGCGCTGACCGTTCGCGCGGACACCGACCACCCCGTCGGCGTGGACATGCGCACGGTGTTCTCGATGGTGATGTGCGGCTTCGTCCCGGAGAAGGCGGGCCGCGCCCCCGAGGGCGAGCCGGTCCGGGTGAGCGAGCGCGGCGCCTGGTTGCGTCTGGACGCCCGCTTCGGCACGGCGTTCCGCCGCACGGACGCCCTCACCCTCGAACCGCTGCGGTGATCTCGCCGGGCTTCTCGGTCTCGTGGCCGGGTCGCGGACGCGTCCCGGCTCCCGCGGAGCAGGGGCCATCCCCACGGATCGAGGCGGTCTTCCCCGGCGAGCACGCCGGCGCCGTCCTCGTCGGCGACGGAGCGCGGATCGCCGAGGCCGCGGACGCCCTGGCCGGGCACGACCTCGCCCCCGCGGGCGCCGCGCAGCTCGTCTACCTCGACCCGCCGTACAACCGCGGCGGCCGGTTCGACTCGTACCACGACAACATGCCGCGCCTCGAGTGGCTCGACTACATCGAGAGCCGCCTCGTCGTGGCGCGCGATCTGCTCGCCGACACCGGGACCGTGTGGGTCCACCTCGACGACGCCGAGGCCCACCGCGTCCGCTGCCTGCTCGACGACGTCTTCGGCACCGACGCCTTCATCGCCGACCTCACGGTGGAGAGCAACCCCAAGGGCCGTCAGTTGGACCGGTTCTTCGCCGGGTCCCACGACCGACTCATGGTGTACGCCCGGGACCCCGAACTCGTGCGGCTCGCCGGCGGCGTCGCCTCGGCGGTCGACCCCGCCGACTTCCCGCTCACGGATGGCGACGGCGTCAGCTTCAGGCTCCTGCCGCTGCGCAACACCAACAAGCGCTTCAACCCGCGCACCACGCCCACCATGACGTACCCGCTCTACGGCGACCCCGCGACCGGCGTCGTCTCCGTGGAGCCCGGCCCGGGCCTGGTCGAGATCCTCCCGGTGTTCGGCGACCTCACGCCGGCGGTGTGGCGCTGGTCGCGCGACCGGGCCCGCGAGCGCGTCGGGGACCTGGTGTGCCGCACCGTCCGGGGGCGCAGCGGCCCCCGGGTCGACGTCTACCAGCGCGACAGGTTCGAGCTGGGCCGCATCAAGAAGCTCAAGACGATCTGGCTGGCCCAGGAGGTCGGATCCACCGACACCGCCCGCGCCGAGCTGCGGGCGGCCGGGGTCGACGGGTTCCGAACGCCGAAACCGGAGGCGCTGCTGCGGCGGATCGTCGAACTGGCCACCGAACCCGGCGAACTGGTCGTGGATCTGTTCGCCGGATCGGGGACGACGGCGGTGGCCGCCCGCGAGCTGGGACGACGGTGGGTGGTGGTCGAACGCAACCCCGACACCGTCCGCGACGTCCTGGTGCCGAGGTTGCGGGCCGGCCTCCAGCCGTGAGGACGGCCGGTCTGCAGCCGTGAGGACGGCCGGCGGATCGGGCCGGTGACTAGCGGAGCATGAGGCTGCCGCCGTCGACCATCATCGTCTGGCCGGTCATGTAGGACGCGTCGTCGCTGGCCAGGAACACGGCGACCCGGCCGATATCGGCCTGCGGATCGCCGAACCGCCGCATGGGGGTGCCCGCGAGCAGCTTCTTCTCGATCCCCGGGTTCGCCTCGATGTACGCCTCGACGCCCTCGGTGAGCGCGAGCGGGGAGATGACGTTGACGTTGATCCCGTCGCGAGCCCACTCGTTGGCGGCCACCCGGCTGATCGCGCGGATCGCCTCCTTGGCCGCCGCGTAGGACGCCTGGGTGGGGCTGCCGTCGATCCCGGCGCCGGAGGCGAAGTTGATCACCGAGCCGTCCCGCTCCGCCAGGTGCGGATGCGCGGCCTTCATGAGCCAGAACGTGGGGTAGAAGCCGGTGCCGAACGACAGGTCCATCATGTCGTCGGTGGTTTGCAACAGCGGGGCCTGACGGGAGGCGTGCGCGTTGTTGACCAGCACGTCCAGGTGGCCGAAGGGGTCGACGGCGCCGGCCACGATCTTCTCCGCGTTGGCCTCCACCGAGATGTCGGAGTTCAGATACCGCACCGCGTCTCCGAGTTCGGCGGCGAGCGCCTCCCCGGCCTCGTCATTGATGTCCACCACCAGGACGCGCGCGCCCTCGGCGACGAACGCCCGCGTGATGCCGCGGCCGATGCCGCCGGCCCCTCCGGTCACGATGGCCGTCTTACCGGAAAGTCGCATTTCCCGAACCCTTCATGGTCAGCGCTGGAGCCACACGGCGGTGTCCGGTGGCAGTCTCCTCCCGTCGAGGGGGCCCGACGCGAGCACCACGTCACCGTCGGGCAGCTGCACCGCGTGACGCGATGTATTGATCATGCACAGGACCGGCCCGTCCTCGCGCCAAAACAGTAGACACCCGTCAAGTTCGTCGTCCCACACGATCGCCGAGGAGCCCGCGGGAGGCCACGACCGCCGGATCTCGATCGCCCGCCGGTACAGCGCCAGCGTGGAAACGGGGTCGGCCTCCTGCGCCGCCACCGTCAGCGGCGCCCACCCGTCGGGCATCGGCAGCCAGGTCCGCGGCGAGTCCGAGAACCCGTACGGCGGCCGGTCGCCGTCCCACGGGATCGGGACGCGGCAGTGGTCACGCCCGGTCTCGGCGTGGCCGGTGCGCTCCCAGGTGGGATCGGTGAGCCGGCCGTGGGGGATGGAGTAGTCGCTGGGCAGGCCGAGCTCGGCGCCGTTGTAGACGAACGTGATGCCCGGCAGGGCGAGCGCGACGAGGAGCATGGCGCGGGCGCGCGCGGTGCCGGTGGCGCCGTTGCCGTAGCGGGTCACCTCGCGCACGACGTCGTGGTTCGACAGCGCCCACGTGGGGGCGGCGCCGGAGACGCGGGCGGCCTCGAGGGTGGAGTCGATCGCCTCGCGGATCGCCGCAGCCTCGAACGGGGCGCCGGTGAGGGCGAAGTGGAACGCGAAGTGCAGCTCGTCGGGCCGGAGGTAGCGCGCGAACCGCTCGACCGAGCCCACCCAGACCTCGCCGAAGGCAGCGGTGCCGGGATAGTCGTCGAGGACGCGCCGGATGCGTCGGTGGACATCGTGGACGCCGGGCTGGTCCCAGCGTGTGTCACGGGTGTCGACGACGAGCTGCGCGATCTCCACGTCGTCGGGCAGGTCCGCGAGGTCGGCGGGTTTGGCGAGTCCGTGCGCGACGTCGATCCGGAACCCGTCCACTCCCAGGTCGAGCCAGAACCGCAGGGTGTCCTCGAGATCGTCGGCGACGTCCGGCTGCGACCAGTCGAGGTCCGGCTGTTCGGGGGCGAAGAGGTGGAGGTACCACTGACCGGGCGTGCCGTCAGGCTCGGTGACGCGGCTCCAGGCGGGCCCGCCGAACACGGACGGCCAGTTGTTGGGCGGTTCTGATCCGTCCTCACCCCGCCCGTCGCGGAAGAAGTAGCGCGCCCGCTCGGGGCTGCCCGGCCCGGCGGCGACCGCGTCGGCGAACCACGGGTGCTCCGCGCTGGTGTGGTTGGGCACGAGGTCCATGATCAGCACCATGCCCGCGGCGTGCAGTCGCTCCAGCAGCCGTTCGAGGGTGGCGACGTCACCGAACAGCGGGTCCACGTCCCGTGGGTCCGAGACGTCGTAGCCGTGGTCGACGCCCGGTGAGCGCATAATCGGCGAGAGCCAGATCCCGTCCACCCCGAGCGCCTCGAGGTGTCCCACGCGGTCGAGGACGCCCTGCAGATCCCCCGTCCCGTCACCGTCGGAGTCGGCGAACGAGCGTGGGTAGATCTGGTACAGGACCATGTCGTCCCATGCTCGCCGGGCGTGCGCGGGGGAGGGGGTCACGGCACGTCGGCGGTATTGACCATCATCGCGGCGGCGCGGGTGAGGTAGTCCACCAACGCGGCGCGGTGCTGGTCACCCAGGGTGTCGCGGTCGATCGTCTCGACCGCCGCGAGCATGTGGGTGAGCCATGCGTCGTGGGCGGCGCGGTCGACGACGTACGGGTTGTGTCGCATCCGCAGTCGCGGGTGCCCGCGTTGCTCGGAGTAGGTGGTGGGGCCTCCCCAGTACTGCTCGAGGAACATCCGCAGGCGGTCCTCGGCGGGGCCCAGGTCCTCCTCGGGGTACATCGGGCGCAGCACGGGGTCGTCCGCCACGCGGCGGTAGAACTCGTGGACGATCTTTCGGAACGTCTCCGCCCCACCGACCTCGTCATAGAACGTGCTGCTGCTCATGCCCTCCATGATGCCTGCGTGGTCACCTGCGGGCCGCCGGGGCGGACACCCGCGGGCCCCCGCGCAGGTGGTCGCGCCGCGCCGAACCCGCACCCGCCCACCGCGACGCTTGCGGCGATATGGACGTACGCATGGCAGTTTTGGACGTAACCAGGGTGGTGATCCGGGCTCCGGAGCGACATGGTTACGTCCCAAATTCGGTGAGGCGGCGATCAGACCGGCGCGGCCTTGAGAGCGCGGCGTCACGTGGCGCGTTCGGTGCCACTTCCGCCGCGCCGCGCCCCGCTGGGCTGCACCTCGACACGCTGGGCCCCACCCCGCCGCGCCCTGCGGGGCGCACTCCACCAGCCCGGCCGCCGGTAAACCGCGCGAAGAGTTCACCAAAGGTGCATCATCGTTGCAGGCGAGGTTCACTACGGGCCCGGTTACCGATGATGCACTGGGCTCGGAGCAGACGAGCGGAGACCGACCATGGGCACAGCAGTGCGCGAGAACTCGGAGTACCGACAACGGGGGTCGCGGACCCCCAAGCGGCTGGAGCCGGTCCCGGACCGGCCGGTCCCGCTCGCGTCGGCGCCGCGCGTGCTGCTGCTCAACGCCAGTTACGAGGCGCTCACCGCCCTCCCGGCCCGCCGAGCCGTGGTGATGCTGCTGGGCGGGAAGGCCGACGTGGTGCACGAGCATCCGGTGGAGGTCGTCGTGAGGTCGGTGGACACATCGGTGCGCGTGCCCTCCGTGATCCGGCTCCGCGAGTACGTCCGGATCCCGTACCGCTCGCAGGTGCCGATGACCCGCGCCGCGCTCATGCACCGGGACGGGCACCGCTGCGGTTACTGCAACGCCAAGGCCACGACCGTCGACCACGTCGTCCCGCGCAGCCGCGGGGGAGCGCACAACTGGGAGAACTGCGTCGCCTCGTGTGCCCCGTGCAACCATCGCAAGGCGGACAAGCTCCTCTCCGAGCTGGGCTGGGAGCTCAAGGTTCCGCTCGTCGCCCCGCGCGGTCGGACGTGGCGGCTCGTCTCGCAGTTGCGGGAGATCGGCCCGTACTGGGAGGACTACCTCTACCTAGACGCCGCCTGATTCACGGCTCCGTGCCCCGGGGCCTCAATCCGGCTGTGGCCCGGCGGGTTGAACGCCGGTCAGTCGGCCTCGGCGGCGTCGACGGCGCGGGCCGCCAACGCGCGGGTCATGTCCGCGGTCTGCTCGGCGATGATCCGACGCAGCGACGAAGGCCGCGACTCGTCGGCGATCACCTGCTCGAACCGCTTCACCGTGTCGCTGTCGACCGCCCAGGAGGGGAAGATCCCCTCGGCGACGGTCTGCGCGAGGTCGCCGGGGCGCGCCTTCCACAACGCGGTGACGTCGTCGAGATAGCGCTCGCACAGCCCGGTGAGCAGGTGCTCGTGGCCGGGCAGATCCAGCCCGAGGAGCGTGGCACGCACGATCGCGTTGGTCGGGGCGTCAGCGCCTGTGGTGAGGAGCAGCTCCTCCGCCTCCTCCTTCGCGGCCACAGAGGGGCGCGCCGCCCGGGCGGTGGCGGCCCGGCGCGCCCCGCCGGCCGTGTCGTCGGCGGCGAGTTCGGCGTCGATGCGGTCGGTGCCTTCGACACCCGCGGCGACGAGCGCCGTGAGCACGGTCCAGCGCAGATCGGTGTCGACGACGAGGCCGGGCAGCCCCGCCTCCTCGGCACCCGCGTCGAGCAGCGTCCCGAGCACACGCTGCTGGTCGATCCCGATCGGGCACACACACAGCGCGGTGAGGAACGCCAGCTGGTGATCCGACCCGGGCTCGGCGCTCCGGGCCGCGGCGAGCATCGCCCCGGAGAACGTCGCCCACCCGGTCGCGGCCGCCCAATCCGGGTCGGCGTAACGCGCCAACGCGGTCTGCGCCTGCGTGAGCACCCGCTGGACGACGCCGATCTGGGACTCGCGCGGGACGGCACGGGAGACCACCTCGACGAAGCGGCGGGCCGGCAGTCGCGCCTCCCGCGTCATCTCCCACAGCGCCGACCAGCACAGCGTCCGCGCGAGCGGGTCGACGATGTTCTCGAGGGAGTCCAGGACGGTGGCCAGCGACCGCTCGTCCAGGCGGACCGAGCAGTACGTGAGGTCCTCGTCGTTGGGCAGGACGAGGTCGGGCACCGGCTGACCGGCCAGGTCGGCGACGACGGTCCGCTCGCCGGTGATGTCGAGTTCGGCGCGGGCGGTCCGCACGAGCGCGCCGGAGTCGTCGCGGTTGTACAGGCCCACCCCCAGGCGGTGGGTTCGCAGCTCGCCAGCCCCCGGCGCGGCGGGACCCTGGACCACCGTCAGCTCCGAGATGCGGGCACCCGCACCGCTGCCGGAGGCGGACACGTCGACGGAGATCGGGTTGATGCCGGTGGTACGCAGCCACTGGTCGGCCCAGCCCGACAGGTCCCGACCGGAGGACTCCTCCAGCGCCGACAGCAGATCGTCGAACTCGGCGTTGCCGAACGCGTGCTCGGCGAAGTACGAGCGCAGACCCGCGAGGAACGGTTCGCGGCCGACGTAGGCGACGAGCTGCTTGAGCACCGAGGCGCCCTTGGCGTAGGTGATGCCGTCGAAGTTGGCCTCGACCGTCTCCAGATCGGTCATGTCCGCCGCCACGGGGTGCGTGGACGGCAGCTGGTCCTGGCGGTACGCCCACGACTTCTCCACGTTGGCGAACGTCGTCCACGCCTCGGTGTACTGCGTCGCGTCGACCTGGGCGAGCACGGAGGCGAAGGTGGCGAACGACTCGTTGAGCCACAGGTCGTCCCACCACCGCATGGTCACGAGGTCACCGAACCACATGTGGGCCATCTCGTGGAGGATCGTCTCGTTGCGCCGCTCGTAGCGGTAACCGGTCACCCGGGAGCGGAACACGTAGTCCTCGAGGAACGTCACCGCGCCGGCGTTCTCCATGGCTCCCGCGTTGAACTCGGGCACGAAGATCTGGTCGTACTTGCCGAACGCGTACGGCAGCCCGAACTCGCGGTGGTAGAAACCGAACCCCTCCTTGGTCTCCGCGAAGAGGCGATCGGCGTCGAGGTACTCGGCGAGTGAGGCGCGGCACAGCAGCCGCAGCGGGATGGTGCCGTGCTCGTCGGTGTAGACGTCCTCCACCACGTGGTACGGGCCCGCGATGAGCGCGACCAGGTACGTGGACATGATCTCGGTCGGCGCGAAGTGGTGGACCACGCCGCCGCCCTCGGCCGGTGACTCCTCGGCCAGGGTGTTGGCCACCACGACCCACCTCTCGGGTGCCGTCACCGTGAGCGTGTAGCTCGCCTTGAGGTCGGTCTGGTCGAAGCAGGCGAAGACCCGCTTGGCGTCCGCCGTCTCGAACTGGGAGTAGAGATAGACCTCCCCGTCCGCCGGATCGACCATCCGGTGCAGGCCCTCGCCGGTCGTGGTGTACGCAAGATCGGCGTCCACCACGAGCTCGTTGGACTCCTGCAGGTCGGGAAGGGTGAGGCCCACCTCGTCGTCGTACCGGTTCTCCTCCCCGGTCGGGAACAGCTCCCGGCCGTTGAGGACCGCCGACCTGATCACAGCGGATCGCAGGTCGATGAAGGTCTCCGCGCCCGGGCGCGCGCAGGAGAACCGCACCACGGTGCGCGAGCGGAACGTGCCGGTCCCGGGCCCACCGCTGCCGTCGGTGAGGTCGATCTCCACGTCGTACGACTCGACGCTGAGCAGTTCCGACCGCGCGGCGGCGTCGGCGCGGGTGAGGTTGAGCGAGCGCATCTGTGGGACCTCGGTTCCTGGGGGTTCGTCTACCGCACCAGTCCTACCACCCGGACCCGACACGTAAGCGGCAGTGGCGGCACGCGGACCGGACGGGGAGGATGGGCACATGACCTCCAGTACGCAGTCCACCACCCGTTCCGTCGACTTCTGGTTCGATCCGCTGTGCCCCTTCGCGTGGGTCACCAGCCGCTGGATCCTCGAGGTCGAGAAGGTCCGCGACATCTCCCTGACGTGGAACGTCATGAGCCTGGCCGTGCTCAACGACGGTCGGGACCTGCCCGAGGACTACATGGAGAAGATGAAGCGCGCCTGGGGCCCGGTGCGGGTGGCGATCGCCGCCGCCAGGCGCCACGGCCAGGAGGTCCTCGGGCAGCTGTACACAGAGATGGGCACCCGCATCCACGACCAGGGCCGTGGAGTCGAGGACCCCACCGTCATCACCGAGGCGCTCCAGGCGGCCGGCCTGGACGCCGACCTCGCCGCAGCAGCGGGGACCGATGAGTACGACGACGAGCTCCGAGCCTCCCATCACCGGGGCATGGACCCGGTGGGCGACGAGGTCGGGACCCCGGTGGTCCACGTCGACGGGGTGGCCTTCTTCGGGCCCGTCCTGACGCGCATCCCGCGCGGCGAGGAGGCCGGCAAGGTGTTCGACGGCGCCGCGCTGCTCGCAGGGTTCCCGTACTTCTTCGAGCTCAAGCGCAGCCGCACGGAGGATCCGCGGTTCGACTGAGCGGCATTGTCGGCCCCGGTGCCCCGGGGGTGGGCGCACCCGGAGCGTGGCAGAATCGCCGTCATGCGCATCTACCTGGGAGCGGACCACGCCGGCTTCGAGACCAAGAACGTCATCGCCGAGCACCTGAAGGCCTCCGGACACGAGGTCGTCGACTGCGGCGCCCACACCTACGACGCCGAGGACGACTACCCGGCGTTCTGCATCGACGCCGCACGCAAGGTCGTCGCCGACCCGGGCAGCCTCGGGATCGTCCTGGGCGGATCCGGCAACGGAGAGCAGATCGCCGCGAACAAGGTGCCCGGCGCCCGCTGCGCCCTCGCGTGGAGCGTCGAGACCGCCCGGCTCGCGCGTGAGCACAACAACGCGCAGCTGATCGGCATCGGCGGGCGTATGCACTCCCGCGAGGAGGCGCTGGCGATCGTCGACGCGTTCCTCGACCAGGAGTGGTCCGGAGCCGAGCGGCACCAGCGGCGCATCGACATCCTCGCCGAGTACGAGCGCACCGGCGAGGCCCCCGCGGTCCCCGGGGCCTGAGCTCCACCGCCTTGAGTGCCACCATTCCTGATTCCGACCGTGCCTGAATCCGCCGTGCCAGATCCTCACCGTGCCTGAGGGGCACACCCTTCACCGGCTGGCCCGCCTGCACACCGAGTACTTCGCAGGCGGGCCCGTCCGTGTGTCCAGCCCCCAGGGTCGATTCGCGGACCACGTCGTCGTCGACGGACGGTACTTCGACCACGCCACGGCGGTCGGGAAACACCTCTTCCACCACTACGAGGGCGGCCTCGCCGTCCACGTCCACCTGGGCCTGTACGGCTTCTTCGACACCCACCTGGTTCCCGAGGGGCAGGACCCGCCGGCTCCGGTCGGGCAGGTCCGCATGCGGGTGGGCGCGATCGCCGACGGAGGGCCCGCGCACTGGGTCGACCTCCGAGGACCGACCCGCTGCGAGGTGATCGCCGAGGCGGAGGTCGGCGACGTACGCGACCGATTGGGGCCCGACCCGCTCGACCCGGACGCCGAGCCGGAGCGGGCCTGGGCCCGGATCTCGCGCAGCGCGCGGCCCGTCGGCGCCCTGCTCATGGACCAGAAGATCCTGGCCGGCGTCGGGAACGTCTACCGCGCCGAGGTGCTCTTCCGACACGGGATCGACCCGTTCCGTCCCGGCAGCGAGCTCGATCGCGCGCAGCTCGACGCCGTGTGGGACGACCTCGTCGCGCTGATGGAGATCGGGGTCCAGGCCGGGGCCATCCACACCATCCGTCCCGAGCACGACCACGGCGACGTGCCCAGGCGGGGCGCCGACCGGCCGCGCAACTACGTCTATCAACGCGATGGCTGGGAATGCCGGGTGTGCGGGGACGAGGTGCGTCAGCAGGCGATGGAGGCGCGGACCCTGTACTGGTGTCCCACCTGCCAGCCGGGACTGCGCGGCCGCTGACCGGGAAGTGCAGCCGCGCGTGACCATGGCGTCTGGCGCGCACCGAAGTCGGGGCGAGACGCCATGGCGAGGGGGCGGCTGTGGGCTGGCTGGTCAGGCAGGCGCGCGAGACGCCATCCGCGGGAGCGCCTGCGCATCGATAGAGGCGCGATGACGGAAAAAGCCCCGAACCGTCGGTGGAGACGGGCGGGGCTCTCTGTGGAGCGGGTGACGGGAATCGAACCCGCGTATCCTGCTTGGAAGGCAGGGGCTTTACCATTAAGCTACACCCGCGTCGGTGGCTTGACCTGGGGTTTCCTCCCGGGTCCCGCTCACGCTGTGACAACACTACCGGACGCCACGCGGCGCTCCCAACTTCCGGGCCGATAAGTCGGAATCGGCGCCGAGGTGGGCCTGTCGTACACTGGGCGAGTTGGTTTGGCGGCCCGGCGGATTTCCCGTGCGTGACAGCGGGGCGGTCGGCCGCGCGACCCACCGGGATGTGGCGCAGCTTGGTAGCGCATCCGCTTTGGGAGCGGAGGGTCGCAGGTTCGAATCCTGTCATCCCGACCAGCGGAGCCGAAAGACACGAACCCCAGAAGACTTCCTAGGAGAACATCACCGTGAAGAGCACTGTCGAGCAGCTCAACCCGACCCGGGTCAAGATCACCGTGGAGGTGCCGTTCGCGGAGCTCGAGCCGGACTTCGCCAAGGCCTACAAGTCGCTCGCCGGCCAGGTCAACATCCCGGGCTTCCGTCCCGGTAAGGCCCCGGCCAAGCTCCTCGAGTCGCGGATCGGTCGCCCGGCCGTCCTCGAGCAGGTCATCAACGACATGATCCCCGCGCGCTACAGTCAGGCCGTCGACGAGCACGAGCTCGTGGTCCTGGCCCAGCCCGAGATCGAGGTCACGAAGCTTGAGGACAACGACGTCGTGGAGTTCACGGCCGAGGTCGACGTCCGCCCGGAGATCACCCTGCCGAAGTTCGAGGACCTCGAGATCACCGTCGAGGCGCCCGAGACCGACGACGCCGCCGTCGACGCCGAGCTCGACAACCTCCGTGCCCGCTTCGGCACCCTCAAGGGCGTCGAGCGTGGCGCCACCAAGGGTGACTTCCTGTCCGTGGACCTGGCCGCGACCGTCGACGGCGAGCCGGTCGAGGACGCCTCCACCGAGGGCCTGTCGTACGAGCTCGGCTCGGGCACGCTCATCGAGGGTCTCGACGAGGCCGCCGAGGGTCTGAAGGCCGGCGAGTCGAAGGAGTTCACCTCCTCGCTCGTCGCGGGTGAGCACGCCGGCAAGGAGGCCGTCATCACGGTGACCGTCCAGTCGGTCAAGGAGCGCGAGCTGCCCGAGGCCGACGACGAGTTCGCCCAGATGGCCAGCGAGTTCGACACCCTCGAGGAGCTGCGCGCCGATCTCACCGAGAAGGTCGCCCAGCAGGCCAAGGCCGGTCTCGCCGGGGAGATCCGCGACAAGGTGCTCGAGGCCCTGCTCGAGGCCACCGACGTCCCGACCCCCGACGCCCTCGTCGAGTCCGAGGCGCACCAGCAGCTGCACTCGATCTTCGGCGATGCCGCGCACGACGACGACATGATCAACTCCATGCTCGCCGCGGAGGGCACCGACCGCGAGACCTTCGACGCGGAGACGCTCGAGGCCACCGCCCGTGCCATCCGTAGCCAGCTCCTGCTGGACGCGGTCGCCGAGGAGGCCTCCACCGACGTCTCGCAGGAGGAGCTCACGCAGCACATCCTCTTCCAGGCCCAGCGCTACGGCATGGACCCCAACCAGTTCGTGCAGCAGATCCAGCAGGCCGGCCAGCTGGGCTCGCTGTTCTCCGACGTCCGCCGCTCCAAGGCCCTCGCCGATGTGATCCAGCAGGTCACCGTCAAGGACGCCGAGGGCAACGTCGTGGACACCTCCGAGTTCTTCGGCACCCGTGAGGACGCCTCGGACGAGGACGCCGCCGATGAGGCGACCGACTCCGCCGACGAGTCGCGCGAGGACACCGACGCCTGATCGGTACGCCCAGTCGCACCCGGGGGCCGGGGACCACCACGCGTGGTCCCCGGCCCCCGCGTCGTCGGTCCCCGCGTCGCCGGGGCGGCCGCGACGGAGTGCGGGGTCGGCCGACGCTGAGAGCGAACACCCGCCCCGGCGGGACGGTTCCGTCCCCGGCGTTGGTTAGTGTTTGACGTAACGGTTCCCCGGCCACCGGTCGGCCGGGCGCCGCGAGAGCGGTGAAGACGATGAGCGAAGGTAGGTTCCCCGTGGCCCAGAACGGTTCAGCGGCTCAGCCCAGTTCGACACAGCCCGCCCTCAACTCGCCGGGGTCCCACGGACTCACTCTCGGCGACTCGGTGTACGAACGTCTCCTGCAGGAGCGGATCATCTTCCTGGGCTCCCAGGTCGACGACGACATCGCCAACCGCCTCTGCGCGCAGATGCTCCTGCTCGCCGCGGAGGACCCCTCCCGCGACATCGCGATGTACATCAACTCGCCCGGCGGCTCGGTGACGGCCGGCATGGCCATCTACGACACCATGCAGTTCGTCGAGTGCGACGTGGCCACCTACGGCATGGGTCTGGCCGCCTCGATGGGCCAGTTCCTGCTGGCGGCCGGGACGAAGGGCAAGCGCTACGCCCTCCCGCACGCCAAGATCATGATGCACCAGCCGTCAGCCGGCGTCGGAGGCTCCGCCGCCGACATCGCCATCCAGGCCGAGCAGTTCGCGGCGACCAAGCGTGAGATGGCCGAGCTCATCGCCTTCCACACCGGTCAGTCGTTCGAGCAGGTCACCGAGGACTCCGACCGCGACCGCTGGTTCACGGCCGAGCAGGCCAAGGAGTACGGCTTCGTCGACCACGTCATCTCGCGTGCGTCCCAGTCCGGCGGGTCCTCGCCGTCGTGATCGAGTCCTTCCCCAGCGGGAGCGCTCCCGCCGACCACCCAGCCCCGCACACGACCACGGAGTCCCCGATGACCTCACTGCCGTCCTCGCGCTACATCCTCCCGTCCTTCGTCGAGCACTCCAGCTACGGCGTCAAGGAGTCCAACCCGTACAACAAGCTCTTCGAGGAGCGCATCATCTTCCTGGGCACCCAGGTCGACGACGCCTCGGCGAACGACATCATGGCCCAGCTCCTGGTCCTGGAGGGACAGGACCCGGACCGCGACATCACCATGTACATCAACTCGCCGGGCGGCTCGTTCACGTCGCTCATGGCGATCTACGACACGATGCAGTACGTTCGCCCGGACGTCGTGACGGTGTGCCTCGGGCAGGCCGCGTCGGCCGCGGCCGTGCTTCTCGCGGCCGGCACCAAGGGCAAACGCGCCGCGCTTCCCAACGCCCGCATCCTCATCCACCAGCCCGCCACCGGCGGCATCCAGGGCCAGGTCTCGGACCTCGAGATCCAGGCCGCGGAGATCGAGCGGATGCGTCGTCTCATGGAGACCACCCTCGCCCGGCACACCGGCCGTGAGGCCGACCAGATCCGCAAGGACACGGACCGCGACAAGATCCTCACGGCCGAGGAGGCCAAGGACTACGGCATCATCGACACCGTGTTCGACTACCGCAAGCTGTCGGCGGGCAACTGACGCGGCGGCGGCGCGCCGCTCAGGGGAGCGGTGCGCCGTCGGGTGCAATGAACTGATCGCGCGGGGCGGCTTTTGTGGCCGCTTCCGCGTACCGTCGACTACGGGGCGTGACATCGGCGCCCCCGGAATGCGAGGACGTAGAACTCATGGCGCGTGTGGGTGAGAGCGGCGACCTGTTGAAGTGTTCCTTCTGTGGGAAGAGCCAGAAGCAGGTCAAGAAGCTGATCGCCGGTCCCGGGGTCTACATCTGCGACGAGTGCATCGAGCTGTGCAACGAGATCATCGAGTCCGAGGTCGACGAGTCGCAGGAGGCGGGTCTCGACGCGCTGCCCAAGCCGGCCGAGATCCACGCGTTCCTCGACGAGTACGTGGTGGGTCAGGACGCGGCCAAGCGCAATCTCGCGGTGGCCGTCTACAACCACTACAAGCGTATCCGCGTGGGGGCGGCCCTCGGGCGTGGTGACGGCGTCGAGCTGGCCAAGTCCAACATCCTCATGCTGGGCCCGACCGGCTGCGGCAAGACCTACCTCGCGCAGACCCTCGCCAAGATGCTCAACGTGCCGTTCGCGATCGCGGACGCCACGGCGCTGACCGAGGCCGGGTACGTGGGCGAGGACGTGGAGAACATCCTCCTCAAGCTCATCCAGGCGGCGGACTTCGACACCAAGCGCGCGGAGATGGGCATCATCTACATCGACGAGGTCGACAAGATCGCCCGCAAGGCGGAGAACCCGTCGATCACGCGGGACGTGTCCGGCGAGGGCGTCCAGCAGGCGCTGCTCAAGATCCTCGAGGGGACCCAGGCGTCGGTGCCGCCGCAGGGCGGGCGCAAGCACCCGCACCAGGAGTTCATCCAGATCGACACGTCCAACGTGCTGTTCATCGTTGCCGGCGCGTTCCAGGGCCTGGAGAAGATCGTCGGCGACCGCGTGGGCCGCAAGGGCCTGGGCTTCGGGGCGGAGGTGGCCAGCAAGAACGAGCTGGACACCACGGACAACTTCTCGGAGGTCATGCCCGAGGACCTGGTCAAGTTCGGCCTGATCCCGGAGTTCATCGGGCGGCTCCCCGTGGTGGCGACCGTGACCAGCCTCGATCGCGAGGCCCTGGTGAATATCCTCGCCGAGCCGAAGAACGCGCTGGTCAAGCAGTACGCCCGCCTGTTCGAGATGGACGGCGTGGAGCTCGAGTTCACGCAGGACGCGCTGGAGGCCGTAGCCGATCAGGCGATCCTGCGCGGTACCGGCGCCCGTGGTCTGCGCGCGATCATGGAGGAGGTGCTCCTGCCGGTCATGTATGACATCCCGGGCCGCGACGACGTCGCCCGCGTGGTGGTCACCGGCGAGACGGTGCGCGACAACGTCCTCCCGACGATCGTCCCGGTCTCCGAGGAGGAGCCCCGCGAGCGCTCGGCGTGAGCTGACCCCGGAGCCCCCGGGGCCCCGGAGACGCCGGAGCCACCGGCCTGCAGGCCACAGAAGAGACGGCCCCCGCCACTCGGCGGGGGCCGTCTCGTGTCCGCCGGTGTCACGACAGGGCCGGTGTCAGGACAGGGTCCGGCGCTCGAGCAGCGCGGAGACCGCCATCCCCACCACGATGCCCCAGAACGGCGCCGAGATGCCCAGCAGGGAGACGTCGGCCACGGTCACGAGCAGGCACACCAGCGGACCGAGCGCGCGGTCGGTGCGGAACGCGGTGACGAACGCGGACTGCAGCGGCGCGAGCATCGCGAGCCCGCCGAGAGCGGCGATGAACGCCGCCGGTGTGCCCAGGATGAGGCCGACGAACGCGGGGGAGAGCACGCCCACGACCAGCGCCAGCGCACCGTTGGTGATGGCCGCGGCGTAGTGGCGGTCGCGGTCGCCGGAGGAGACGATGAGGGCGTTGGTCGGCCCGGTGAGGCAGGTCGAGACCGCGCCGATGACGGAGACGAGCAGGGCCAGACGCCGCACGCGACCGCGCACGCGGAGACGGGCGGGTGGTGTCCCTTGGCGCGCAGCACGGCGATGCCCTGCCCGTTCTGCACGACCAACACGGTGATGGCCAGTGGAACCACGAGTTCGGTCATCGCGCGCAGGGTGAACTCGGGTGTCTGCAGCATGGGCGCGGCGATGAGGCCGTCCTCGAGGATCCCCCGTGACAGGCCGCCGGTGAGGACGACCGCGACGATCCCCACGACCATGGCGGCGAGGATGGGCGGGACCACGCGGGCGAGGCGGGGGACGGAGCCGACGACGACGAAGGCGAGCGCCATCGGGAGGGCCACCGCAGCGGACGACCAAACGGAGGACACCAGACCGAGCCCGAACTGGAGGAAGACCCCGGCGACCATGGCCATGATGATCGGCATGGGGATCCAGTCCATGAGCCGGCGGGCCAGGCCGGACAGCCCGACCAGCAGGATCACCACCCCGGTGACGACGTAGGCCCCGAGGACCTCCGACCACCGCAGGTGTGCGAGCGAGTTGCCGACGATGACGGTGCCGGGGATGGTCCAGAAGAAGGCCAGCGGCGTGCGGTGGATCCAGCTCATGAGGATGGTGAGCAGGCCGTTGGCGAAGAAGACGCCGAAGATCCACGACGACAGTTGGCCGGGGGAGAGGTCCCCCTGGCCGCCGGCGGTGAGGATGACGGCGACGGGGCCGGTCGCGGAGAAGATCAGCGCGATGAGGGCGTTGGCGAACTCACGGGGGCCGATGTCGGAGAGCACGCGGCGCGGTGAGGGCCGTGTGGTGCCGGCAGTGGCCGGGGTCTCGGTCGTCGGGGGTCCGGCGGTCACAGTTCTCCCGGGAGGTCGTGGTCGGTTCTGAACGGTTCGGCGTTGCGGGAGACGTAGGCGGCGAGTTCGGTGCGGCCGCTGACCCCGAGCTTCGAGTAGATGCGGGTCAGGTGGTACTGGACGGTCTTGACGGACAGGAAGAGTTCCTCGGCGGCCTGGGCGTTGGTGCGGCCGGCGGCGACGAGGGTCGCGACGGCGCTCTCCTGGGGGGTCAGGGTGCTGTTCCCGCCGGTGCGGGTGACGTCGACGCCGCCCGCGCGGCGCTCCCTGTCGCACCGTTCGACGTACGCGCGGGCTCCGAGCTGTTCGTAGATGTCGCGCGCCGTGCCGAGCGCGAGATGCGCCTCGCGGCGCCGGCCGGCCCGACGCAGGGTCTGCCCGTATCCGAAGTGCATGCGCGCCGAGTAGTAGGGCATCGCCAGCCCGTCGAGGTGGTCGAGGCTGCGGCGGAAGATGCGGTTGCACTCGTCGACGTCGCCCCGGACCGCGGCGATGCGGGCGCGCACCGCGCCGAGGCGGGCGAGTGTGGATCGGTGGCCCTGCCTCTCGGCGCGCGCCTCCGTGGGGTTGATGAGCTCCTCGGCCTCGTCCAGTCGGCCGGCCAGGACCAGCGCGTGGGCGTAGAGGTCGTGCCACGGCCAGTACCCGGGCTGTTCGATGTCGAGTTCGGCGGCCAGCGCCACGAGGGGCTCGGCGGCCAGCCGGACGGACGTGTAGTCGCCGGTGGAGGCCGCCACCTGTATCCGGGCCATCGCCGACGGGATGACCTGAACGGGGTAGGCGTCGGCGCTGGTGGTGAGGTTGCGCAGGTGCGCGGCCGCGCCGAGGTGGTCGCCGCGCATCGAGCGGATGACGGCGCCGGGCCAGTGGACCACCGGCGCGAGGAGGTCCAGTTCGAGGTCGTCGACCCGGCGGGCCGCGGTGTCCACGACGCGGAGCGCGTCGTCCCACTCGCCCCGCAGCAGGAGGGTCCGGGCCAGCCAGGCCTGCGCCCAGATGGAGATCCGGGCGGACCCGGAGACGTCGGCGGTGGGGACGGCCGACCCGAGATGTCGGCGCGCGCTCTCGAGGTCGTCCCGGGCGAGCGCGATCCAGCCGGAGGCCATCTCGAACCGCTGGGCGACCGCCGGGGCCAGGCCCGCGAGCCGGTCCTCGATGGCCGGCGCGGTGTCGGGGGCACCCTCGATCGCGCGACCGAGCATCTCGATGGCCCTGGCCTCCTCGACCTCGGGCTGGTCGGGGCGTCCGCTGCCGGTGACCACGCCGGCCCAGTGGCGGATACGTGCCGGTCGCCATTCACACAAGGAGTGGACGACGAACTTCTGGGCGAGGGTGACCGGGTTCGCGGTGGGGGCGCCGGTGGTGCCGTCCGCACGGGCCGCGAGGGCGCGTTCGAGCAGGACCTGGGCCTCACCGGCGTGGCCGACGTGCAGCGCGAGGGAGCCGAGCACGGCGTCCCGGCGCGCGTCCGAGCGCGCCCGCTCGAGGCTCTGGGCGAGCGATCGTGCCTCGCTGATCCGGCCGGCGTTGATCAGGGCGTCGACGCCGTCGATCTGGAGGTCGCGAGCGCGCTCCTCGTCCGGGTTGAGCGCGGCGGCGGTGAGGTAGGCGTGCCCGGCCGAGCTCCAGCGGCCGGCGCGGGCGTGCATGAGCGCGCGGGCCCGCAGGGTCTCGGACAGTTCCGGGTCCGGGCCGATCGACGCCGAGGCGCGGTGATCGAGCGCGTCGTCGAGATCGCCGGCCTCATCGGCGACGTGGGCGGCGAGGGTGTGCAGCCGCAGCAGCTCGCTGGGCGGGACCCCGCGCAGCACCGCGGTTCGTAGCAGCGGGGAGCGGAAGCGGACGCTCGCCGCCCCGGGCGTCAGGTCCACGCGGGCCAGGTCCGCGGCGTGGGCGACGTCGAGGGCCGCGCCGATGAGCGCGGGCGAGACGGTGATGCGGGAGCGTGCGGCGAGCAGCGCGGACAGCTCCTCGTAGGTGACCGGGGGCGACAGGACGGCGGCGGCCTCGATCACCGCGCGGTGGTCCGGATCCATCCCGTCCAGCAGGGCGGCGATCTCCCGCTCGACGGACGCGGGCAGGGGCGGGACGGAGAAGGGGGCGTTCCACCAGGAGTCGGGGGCCTGGTCGGCGACGGTCGCGACGGCCCCGGCCTCTCCGCCGGTGTAGTCGAGGAGTCGCCGGGCGGCGGCGGCCGACGGCTCGCGACCGGTGCGGGTGGCCACGAGGGTGCGGATCTCGGACTGGTCCAGTGCCCCGAGCCGCACGGTCTCCCGCGCGAGTTCGGAGCAGAGTTCGGCGGACTGCCCCTGCGCGGGGTTGCCCAGGGTCAGCACGAGCATGACGGACGCGCCGCCGGCGGCTTCGAGCGCCGAGGCCAGGACGCGCAGCGAGGCGGGGTCGGCGTACTCGGCGTCGTCGACGACGACCACCGCCCCCGGCCCCGCGGAGACCAGGGCGCCGGCCAGTGCGTCGACCAGCACCCGATCACCGGCCGGCTCGGCCTCCTCGGGCCCGGGCCGGCGCGAGGGCTCTGCATCGGGTCGGGGCAGGCGCTCGAGGACCCGCGCGGCCACGACCCACCGCGCGTCCTTCTCCCACGGCAGCGCGCGGACGAGCACGGAGGTCACCCCGGACAGTTCCGAGACCACGGAGTCGACGAGGTGGCTCTTGCCGCCGCCGTCGGCGGCGGTGACCAGGACGATCGACGACCGCTTGCCCGCCACCGCGCCGTGGATCGCGTGGAGGCGATCAGCGGCGCGGTGGTGACCGTAGCGGGGGACGGGGTGGGCGAAGGTCATGCGGTCAGCGTAGATCCGACCCCGCGGAGGCGACGGTCCCGTCGCTCTCACCGTTCCCGGTACCCACCGCCTGCGGCGTGGTGGCCGCGTCGGCGTCGGGCGCGAACGTCAGCGGGGCGACGGGCGCCGGCGCCGGGGCGGGCTCGTGCAGCGCGGGGGAGCGGGGCACCGCCAGCGTGAGGGCCGCACCGACGAGCGCGATGCCGCCGAACACCAGGAAGGACGTGTCGGCCTCCAGGCCGGCCGCGACGAGGAATCCGCCGATGACCGGGCCCAGGATCCCGCCCAGGCGGCCGAAGCCCGCGCACCACGCCACGCCCGCGGCACGGGCGCCGGTCTCGTAGTAGTTCGACACGAAGCCGTAGAGCAGGACCTGGGTGCCGATGGTGCCCATCCCGGCGGCCGCGACCAGCGCCACCACGAGAACGAGCGGCGGGGAGACCGTGATGGCGACCAGGGCGAGCGTGGCCAGCACGAAGGAGCAGGCGACGATCACGCGCGGTCCGTGACGGTCGGCCAGCCAGGACGCGGCGAGGCCACCGACGATCGCGCCGCCGTTGAGCACCAGGAGGAATCCCAGCGAGCTCTTGGCGTCGATGCCGTAGTTCTCCATGATCGTGGGCAGCCAGGTGTTCAGCCCGTAGGTCAGCAGCAGGCCGGCGAAGCTCATGAAGCCCAGCAGCAGGGTGCCCAGGCGGTACTTCCGCGACAGCAGGGCGGCGAAGCCGGTGCGGGTGCCCACCTCGTCGTCGTCCCCGTCCCCCGTCGTGGGGGTGGCGGTGAGGGGCGCGCCCTCCGTCCGTGCCATCTCCGCCGGCAGGCCGGTGGCCGCGCAGATCCGGGCGGCGCGCGCGGTGTGGCCGCGGGAGGCCAGCCAGCGCGGCGACTCGGGGAGGGCGAACCACGCGTACGGCAGGACCAGCACCAGCGGGAGGGCGCCGATGAGGAACAGGCCGCGCCAGCCGATGTGGTCGCGCAGCGCCATCGCCAGCGCCGAGGCGAGCACACCGCCGGCGGGGATCCCGCTGTAGACCACGGCGTTGAACAGGTTGCGGCGGCCGGCGGGGGCGAACTCGGCGATGATCGCGCCGGCCGTGGCGACGATCGCGCCGATCCCGAGCCCGGTGAGCAGGCGCAGAACGCCGAAGGTGGTGATATCGCGGGCGAACGCGGTCGCGGCCATGCCGATCGAGAACCAGGCGATCGCGCCGAGCATGATGCGCCGCCGACCGATGCGGTCGCCGACGGCGCCCGCGCTGAGAGCGCCGATCATCACGCCGATGAGGGCGTACGACCCGAGCGCGCCGGCCTGCGCCGCGCCCAGGGGGCCGATCTGGGAGGGGTCGGCCATGAGCGCGGGCAGGACCGCGCCGTAGACCACGAGGTCGTAGCCGTCGAAGAGGATGGCCAGCGCGACCACGGCGAGGACCCCGTAGACGGTCCGGCGGTGCGCGGGGGACTCCCACACGTCGGAGGCGCGGCCGGCCGGGGCCGACGGGATGGTGGGTGCGGGCGGCCCGGAGGACGCGGGAGGGCTCGAGGACACGGGAGGGCTCCGTTCGGTGGTGGCAGGGGTGCCGGTGAGTGGGTCGGTGAGAAGACGGGTGAGGAAGGCGGGTGGGAGAGTCGTGAGAGGGCGGGTGAGGAGGCGGGCCGGTCAGCCCTGGTCGCCGCCGGCGACCGGCAGGACCGATCCGGTGATGTAGGAGGCCTCGTCGGACGCGAGGAAGCAGATCGGGGCGGCCTGCTCGTGGAGGGTCCCGTAGCGGCCCATGACCGTGGCGTCGACCGTTTGCTCGACGATTTGCGAGTACCAGGTCTTCTCCTGCTCGGTGCGCGCGTCGCCCCCGCGGGAGATCTTCCGCTCGGGGGCCAGCGTGCCGCCGGGGGCGGTGGCGACCACCCGCACGCCGTGGGGTGCCGCCTCGAAGGCGAGCGCCGAGGTCAGGCCGTTGACGCCGCCCTTGGACGCGGCGTAGGGGGCGCGGTTGACCCCCCGGGTGGCGACGGAGGAGACGTTGACGATCGTGCCCGCGCCGGCGGAGACCATCGACGGCAGCACGGCGCGGCACATCCACAGCGTGGGGAACAGCGAGCGGCGGACCTCGGCCTCGATCTGCTCGGCCGAGTACTCGTGGTACGGGCGGGCCCAGATGGTCCCGCCGACGTTGTTGATGAGCGTGTCGATCCGGCCGTGCGCCCCGAGCGCGGCCTCCGCCGCGGACCGCGCGCCCTCGAACGTCTCCAGGTCCGCCTCGACGGACGCCACGCGGTGGCCGTCCGGGGAGACCGCGGTCAGCTCGTCGGCCACCACGGTGATGAGGTCGGCGCGGTCGACGACGGTGACGAGCCCGCCCTCGCGGACGACCCGGTCGGCGACGGCGCGGCCGATGCCCTGGACGGCGCCGGTGATGAGGACCGACCGTCCGGCGAAGCGTCCGGGGGCCAGCACGGGGGGCACGGGGTCGTACTCACCGACGGGCGCGCTCACGACGCCGCCTCCACGGTCCCCTGGTCGGCGGCCTGCTGGTCCAGGGCCGTGCGCATGGTGGTCTTGGCGTGTTCGGTGTGGCGCCGGATGAGGTACCGCGCCGCGTCGCGGTCGTTGTTCTCGAACGCGGTCACGATCTCCAGGTGCTCGGGGACGATCTCCTCGGACACCCAGCGGGCCTCGGGCAGGACGCTGTTCATCACCTGGGTCACCTCCAGCATGCGGTAGGCCTGCAGCAGGGAGTCGTTGCCGGTGCAGCGGAACAGGAACTCGTGGAACTGGGCGTTGGCGGCGGTGAACCGCTCGGGGTCGAGGAAGTGGTCGCCCTCGATGTACTGGTTGGCCGACTCGGCGAGCATCCGGAACTCGGCGAGCCGCGCCTCGTCGAGGCGGTCCATCGTCAGCTCGACCACGCCGAGTTCGAGGGCCATGCGGGCGTCGAACTGGGCGTCGGAGTGGCGGATCGCGGGGTGGATTTCGCCGCTGACGACACCGGGGCCCGAGGTGATGGTCTCGGAGCGGCCGCCGCCGGCCAGCGAGATGGTGGCGGCCGCGTTCGTGGCGGTCGTCCCGGTCGAGGGCGCGAGCGTGACCTGCGGCGGCGTGTAGCCGACCGGGCGGGCGGCGATCGGGGCCGCGGGTTCGGACGCCGCGACCGGCGTGGGGAACCGTCCGGGCGCGGGTGGGGAGTAGCCGACCGGGCGGGTGGCGATGGGCGCCGGCGGTTCGGCCGCAGCCGGCGCGGGGGTCGGGTGACCGCCGGGCGCCGGCGGTGCGTAGCCCACGGGCCGGGCCTCGATGGCGGGGACCGGCTCGCCGGGCCGTCGCGCGACGAGCGGCATAGCCGGTGCGGGCGCGGCCGGTGCGGGCGCGGCCGGTGCGGGCGCGGCCGGCGCGGCGGGCGCCGTGGGTGTCGCGGGCGCCGCGGGGGCGACAGCGCGCTCCTCGGCCTGACCGGCGGCGGTGCCGTCGGTGCCGGGCGCGGCGGTCTCGCGGCTGTCCGTGCTCGTGTCCGGCGCGGAGGTGGAGGGTTCGACGACGAGGGCCGCCTCCTCCACCGGCTCCGCCGGTTCGGTGCCCGTGGCGGCGGGGGCCGGTGGGGCCGGCGCCGCGGCGGCGGGGGTGAACTTCTCGTAGTAGAAGTGCGTGACCTGCAGGCCCTCGTCGTCCAGGAACCCGCGCACGGCCTCGACCATCGGCGGCGGGCCGCACAGATAGATGTCGGTGGTGCCGTCGTGCAGGTGCTCCGGGAAGATGAGACTCGTGACGTATCCGGAGTTGGGGTGCGCGGTCTCGGGGTCGGCGACGACGAGGTCCCAGGTCATACCGGGGATGCGGGTGGTGAACTCGTCGAGCAGGTCGGTGTAGACGACGTCGGTGTCGAACGAGGTGCCGTAGATGAGGTGGACCGGTCGGTCGGTCGTGCCGGCCGCGGCGAGCGTCTCGAGGATGGACAGGACCGGCGCCAGGCCGGTGCCGCCCGCGAGCAGCAGGAGGGGTCGCGCGGACTCGCGGAGGAAGAAGCTGCCCATCGGGCCGGTCAGCTCCAGCCGGTCGCCCACCGCGCAGCGCTGGGCGAGGTACTCGGACATGGCGCCGCCCGCCGCGTACTTGATGAGGAACGACAGGTGGGTGGAGTCGGCGCCGGTGGAGAACGAGTACGACCGGGTCTGGTCGGTCCCCGGCACCGCGATGTTGACGTACTGGCCGGGAAGGAACGCCAGGGCGTCCCGGTCGTCGAGCTCGACCGTGAGCGCGAACGCGCCCTCGGCCAGCCGCTCGACGGCCGTGACGGTGGCGGCGTGGGCGGCCGCGGTCGTCTTGGCGACGTCCGAGGTGGTGGGGATCTGCACGACCAGGTCGGAGCGCGGCACCATCTGGCACGGCAGGCAGTAGCCGGCCGCGGCCTCGGCCTCGGTGAGGGCGTCGTCGATGTAGTCGCCGCCGTCGTAGTCGCCGGACTCGCACAGGGACTTGCACGTCCCGCACGCGCCGTCACGGCAGTCGAGGGGGATGTTGATCCGGGCCTTGTACGAGGCGTCGGCGACGGTCTCCATCGGACCGCAGTTGACGAAACGCGTCACGCCGTCCTCGAAGCTCAGGGCCACCTGATAGCTCATGGGGTCTCACTCCTGGTCGCTGGCAGTGTCGGCCGCGCGCGGCGACCGGGTGGGTGCCGGCGCCCCGCGGGGGGCGCCGGCGCGGTGTGGTGTCACACCATGTAGACGTCCACGATGTGGTGGATGTAGTCGTTCTTCAGGACCACCTTCTTGTAGGTGATCAGGGGCGACTCACCCGTGACGTCGAGGGTGTAGAAGGACGTGCCGAAGTACTGGTCGGTCGTCTTGTACCGGAAGTAGGACGACAGCCAGTTGAATCGGATGTCGACCTCTCCGGGTCGCCGGTCGAGCACCTCGACGTTGCTGATGTGGTGGTTGGTCCGCGGCTCCGGCAGGGACGTGGCCGAGGACCGGTCGGTGCGGATCCGGAAGACCCGGTCCTCGATCCCGGCGCGGTTGGGGTAGAAGATCAGCGAGATCTCCGAGTAGGGGTCGGTGGTGAGTTCGCCGTTGTCGTCCCAGGCGGGCATCCAGTACATGGCGTCCTCGCGGTAGCACTCGATCCACTGCTCGAACTGGCGGTCGTCGAGCAGCCGTGCTTCGCGGAACAGGAAAGCGGAGATCTCGTCGACGGAGATCGACGCGACGGCCGGTGCGGTCATGATCAGGCCTTTCGTGGGCGTGGAGGGTGGGTCGGGCTGCGGGCGGCTCAGGCGTCGGAGGACACGGTCGCGGGATGCGACGTGGGGCCGGCCGCCGCCTCGCGTGCCAGACGCTCGTCGGCCTCACGTGCAGCCGTCTCGGCCTCGACCGCACGCTGCATCGTCTGGACCCAGTAGGAGTGCTGGACGGGGTAGAGGCCCTCGTCCTCGGTCTTGGCGCCGGAGGACAGCACGTTCTCCATGCCCAGGCCGCGGGCCGTCTCGTCCGGGCCGGTGATCTGGTGGGTGCTGCCGCGGGTCATGTCGTTCCACGGCGCGGCGTCGGCGAGGTAGGTCTTCTGGCAGGAGCGGAACTCCTCCAGATCGTCCGGGGTCGCCATCCCGGTGGCGTTGAAGAAGTCCTCGTACTGGCGGATGCGGGCCGCGCGCGCCTCCGCGCTCTCGCCCTTGGGGGCGATGCAGTAGATCGTCACCTCGGTCTTGTCGACCGAGATGGGCTTGAAGTGCCGGATCTGCGAGGAGAACTGGTCCATGAGGTAGACGTTCGGGTAGAGGCACAGGTTCCGCGAGGCGCCCACCATGAATTCGGCCTTCTTCTCACCGATCTGCTCGGCGAGCTCCCGGCGACGCTCCCACAGCGGCCGGTCCTCGGGGTTGCCCCACCACATCCACAGGAGCAGGTGACCGTGGTCGAACGACCAGTAGCCGCCACCCTGTTTGCCCCAGGTGCCGGCGTCCATGGCCTTGGTCTCGTTCTTCGACTCACCCGAGCCGCGGCGCGCGGTGGTGGCGGCGTAGTTCCAGTGGGTGGCCGACACGTGGTAGCCGTCGGCACCGTTCTCCGCCTGGAGCTTCCAGTTGCCGTCGAAGGTGTAGGTGGACGAGCCGCGCAGGACCTCCAGGCCCTCGGGGGACTGGTCGACCAGCATGTCGATGATCGTGCGGCTGTCGCCGAGGTGCTCCTCGAGTGGCAGCACGTCGGGGTTGAGGCTGCCGAACAGGAAGCCGCGGTAGCTCTCGAAGCGGGCCACGCGACGCAGGTCGTGGGAGCCGTCGGTGTTGAACTGCTCGGGGTAGCCGGCGTCGCGGGGGTCCTTAACCTTGAGCAGTTCGCCGGAGTTGGAGAACGTCCACCCGTGGAACGGGCAGGTCAGCGTGGTGCGGTTGTCCGTCTTGCGTCGGCAGAGCATCGCGCCCCGGTGCGAGCAGGCGTTGATGAGGCAGTTGAGCTGCCCGTCCTTGCCGCGGGTGATCACGACGGGCTGGCGGCCGATGTCGGTCGTAAAGTAGTCACCCACCTCGGGGATCTGGCTCTCGTGGGCCAGGTAGACCCAGTTGCCCTCGAAGATGTGCTTCATCTCGAGTTCGAAGATCTCCTCATCGGTGAAGATGCGGCGGTTGGCACGGATGATGCCGTCCTCGGGCCGGTCCTCGAGCGCGGTCTCGAGGGTGGCCTGGACGTGGTCGAGTCGTTCTGACATCGAGGGCTCCTAGCGTGGGTCGGTTCCGGCCGCCATGCGGCCGCCTTCCGGTGTGACTCCACGGTGCCAGCATGTGCGTTCTATCACACTAGGGCACCTCCTAGTCGTACCTAGGTGACCGCTGTTCGCATTGCGAACGCGGACCAGAGTCCACACCGCCGACCTGCGAGTTCGCTATTCGACTGTTCGGAGAGCGCACGGTTTGTTCTCTATGGATGTTGAGGCCGGTGATTGACGACACATCACTTTCAGCGCACAGTGGGGACATCGACCGGGCCAGCCGGTCCGATCCACCCCCACATCCGACACCATTCGAGGGAGCGACATGACCAGCACCGCAGTCCCGAGCGCCGCCGGCTCCGGAAGCGCCGCCACCGACAAGTTCAAGGGCAATCGCTTCACCTCCGACACCTCCCAGGAGCGGGCGGCCGCCATCTACAAGGATGTTCTGACCAAGCTGTCGGAGGTGATCTATGAGCACGAGGTCACCTACGACGAGTACCGCGTCCTGAAGCAGTGGCTCATCGAGGTCGGTGAGGGTGGCGAGTGGCCGCTGTGGCTGGACGTCTTCCTCGAGCACTTCATCGAGGACTCCAACAGCCGGATTTTCAGCGGCACCAAGGGCTCCATCGAGGGGCCGTACTACGTGCCGGATGCCCCGAACCTGGGCTCCAAGGGCGTCATGCCGATGCGTGAGGACGAGAAGGGGACCCAGTTCATCTTCCGCGGCCAGGTCCGTGACCTGGATGGCAAGGGCATCGAGGGTGCCACGGTCGAGCTGTGGCACGCCGATTCCGACGGCTACTACTCGCAGTTCGACGACGGGCTCGGGATCCCGACGTGGAACCTGCGTGCCACGTTCAGCACCGACGCCGAGGGGCACTTCCACATCACCACGGTCCAGCCGGCGCCGTACCAGATCCCGCACGACGGGCCGACCGGTGAGTTCATCGCCAGCTATGGCGGCCACCCGTGGCGTCCCGCGCACCTGCACCTCAAGGTGACCGCGCCGGGCAAGCGCCTCATCACCACCCAGCTGTATTTCGAGGGTGGCCAGTGGGTCGACGACGATGTCGCCGGTGCGGTCAAGCCGGAGCTCGTTCTGCATCCGGAGCCCAACGCCGACGGCATCGACGAGGTCGAGTACGACTTCGTGCTGGATCCCGTCTCCGAGAAGCGCTACGTGGCCTGACCGGGCCCGACTCGCGCAGTACCCCTCCGTCAGCCCCGGTCGCCACGAGCGGCCGGGGCCTCGGCGGTTCACCGGCCGACCCAGCAAAGGACCCCCATGTCTGACCTGACCATCCGTTCCGTGGAGACGCGGATCCTCGACGTGCCGCTCATCCGGCCGCACAAGTTCGCGACGACCACCGCCACCGCACAGGCGATCCTGCTCGTCTCCGTGACCACCGAGTCCGGGGTCGTGGGGTACGGCGAGGGCGTGACGCCGGGCGGGCCCTGGTGGGGAGGCGAGTCGGCCGAGACCATGCAGGTGCTGGTCGAGAAGTACCTCGCCCCGGTCGCCGTGGGCCGGCGGGTGGACGAGATCCCCGCCGTGCTCGAGGCGATGGAGGGCGTCGTCGCCCGCGGCCGCTTCGCCAAGGCCGCCCTCGAGATCGCGATGTTCGACGCGTGGGCGCGCGCGCTCGACGTGCCCGTGCGCTCGCTCCTCGGCGGAGCGGTGCGGGACTCGATCGAGTGCACCTGGGCGCTCGGCGCGATGCCGCTCGAGGAGATGGTCGCCGAGATCGACGAGCTCATGGCGGCGGACCGGCACCGCACCTTCAAGCTGAAGATGGGCGCGCTGGAGCCGGCGGAGGACGTGGCCCGGATCGCCGCGCTCGCGGAGCGGCTGAACGGTCGCGCCGGCCTGCGGGTCGACATCAACGCCCGCTGGGACCGCTTCACCGCCAACGTCCACCTGCCCGCGTTGGTGGAGGCCGGGATCGAGCTCATCGAGCAGCCGACCCCCACCGAGCAGGTCGAGGTGCTCGCCGAGCTCAACCGGTCCCTGCCGGTGCAGTTCATGGCCGACGAGTCGGTCCAGTCGCCGCACGACGCACTCGAGGTCGCCCGCCGCGACGCCGCCGGGGTCATCGCCGTCAAGACCACCAAGCTCGGCGGGTTGACCCGGGGCAAGGAGACGGTCGCCATCGCCCGCGCCGCCGGGATCGCCTGCCACGCCGCCACCTCCCTGGAGGGGCCGATCGGCACGCTCGCCTCGCTGCACCTGGCATGCGCCGAGCCCGGCTTCAACTACGGCTCGGAGCTGTTCGGCCCGCTGCTGCTGGCCGAGACGTACGTCACCACGCCGATCCGCTACGAAGAGGGCCGCGTGCACCTCCCGGAGGGGCCGGGACTCGGCGTGCAGCTCGACCACGACGCGGTCGAGCGCTTCACCCGCCGCTGATCACCGCCCGACCCACACCACAGACACGAAGGAGAGGCCGACAATGGCACTGTTCCACGTCCGGATGGACGTCAAGATCCCGCACGACCTGGACCCGGAGGTGCGCGCCGAGACGGTGGCGCGCGAGAAGGCGTACAGCCAGGAGCTGCAGCGTTCGGGAAAGTGGAAGGAACTCTGGCGCATCGTCGGCCAGTACTCCAACATCAGCATCTTCGACGTCGAGTCGGCCGATGAACTCCACGAGCTGCTCCAAGGACTCCCGCTGTTCCCCTACATGGACATGGAGGTCATGGCGCTGACCCGCCACCCGTCGCGGATCGACGACTGACGGCGGCATGACGGGCGCCCCCGGGGCGGAACGCGAAACACGCGGTCCGCCCCGGGTGCGTCGTCGTTTCTCAGGAGAGCCGGGCGGCGGGGCGCTGTTCCGGGCACCGAGCGCCGGACGAGCCGGTCGGTGTCCCCCGCTCCGCGACTACCGCGGGCAGAGGCGCAGCGCCACCCCCGCGAGGTGTGCTGGCTCTTCGGCTCACGCTGCCTCTCCGTACGGAAACCCCGGGGTGCGCTGCGGTAACGGGCCTTTCCGCCAGCGCGGGTCGAAGGCGCAGCGCACCCAGCCGCACCCGCGCTGGCGGAATGCCCTGGCGCGGCCGTCCCGGGGGCCGGCGCTCCCGGGTGGGCGCTCGCGGTCGCGGCGTCGGCGTCAGACCCGCTCGAACACCGCGGCGAGGCCCTGGCCGCCGCCGATGCACATGGTCTCCAGGCCCCACTGCGCGTCCCGGCGGACCATCTCGCGGGAGAGGGTGGCGAGCATCCGGGCGCCGGTCGCGCCGACGGGATGCCCGAGTGAGATGCCGGACCCGTGCGGGTTGAGGTGCTCGGAGGCGGGGTCGATGTCCCACTCACGCATGACGGCCAGAGCCTGGGCGGCGAACGCCTCGTTGAGTTCGATGACGTCCATGTCGGCCAGCGTGAGGCCCAGCCGGTCGAGCGCCTTGGCGGTCGCGGGGACCGGACCGATGCCCATGGTCTCCGGGGCGACGCCCGCGACGGCCCAGGAGGCCAGACGCACGATCGGGGTCAGGCCGAGAGCGGCCGCCCTGTCGGCGGTGGTGACCACGCACATCGCGGCGCCGTCGTTCTGACCGGAGGCGTTGCCGGCGGTGACGGTGGCCTCGGAGTCCGCACGTCCCATGATCGGGCGGAGCTTCGCGAGGGCCTCCACGCTGGAATCCGCGCGCGGGTGCTCGTCGGTGTCCACGACCTGGTCGTCGCCCTTGCGCTGCGGGACTGAGACCGGGACGATCTCCTCGCCGAACACGCCGGACTGCTGTGCGGCTACCGCCCGCTGGTGTGACTGGACGGCCAGACGGTCCTGCTCCTCGCGGCCGATCCCGTACTCGCGCCGGAGGTTCTCGGCGGTCTCGATCATCCCGCCGTCGATGACGTGGGACAGGCCGCCGACGGTCGTGCGGGCCCGGCCCAGGCGATCGACCAGCGAGATGCCGTCGCCCTTGATCCCCCACCGGGGGGACGGGCTGGCATAGAACTCCACCTGGCTCATGGATTCCACGCCACCGGCCACCACGAGATCCATGCCGCCGGAGGCCACCTGGAGCGCGCCCGTGATGATCGCCTGGAGGCCGGAACCGCAGCGACGGTCGAGCTGCATGCCCGGCACCTCGATCCCCAGGGGGGAGTCGAGCGCGGCGATGCGTCCGATCGCCGGTCCTTCGCCGCTCGGTGATCCCTGGCCCAGGATGACGTCGTCGACGTCGGCGCCGGTCAGGCCGGTGTGCTCGACGAGAGCGGTGAGCAGGCCGGTCGCGAGGGTGTTCGCGTCGAGGTCGCGGAACACCCCTCCGAAGCGTCCGACGGGGGTGCGTAGGGGTTGGCAGATGACGACATCACGCATGGGTGCTCCTCGGGTCGGGGTCAGCGGTTGACGATGGCGAGATCGGCCGAGAGCGCGCGCGCCGTGGCCAGCAGTTCGGGGATGAGCTCGTCGTGGAGTTGCTCGGGGGAGTATCTGGCGGCATGGGTGGAGACGTTGAGCGCGGCCCGGACCGCGCCGCCGCGGTCGTGGACCGGAGCCGCGACCGAACGCAGGCCGGGTTCGAGCTCCTGGTCGACCACGCACCAGCCCTGTTCGGCCACCCGCGACAGTTCGGCGCGCAGTGCACCCTCCTCGGCGAGTCCGTGAGGGGTCAGGGCTCGCAGATCCGTCGCGTCGAGGTAGGCGTCGAGGTCCTCGGCGGGAAGGGCCGCGAGCAGGACCCGCCCCATCGACGTCGCGTACGCGGGGAACCGGGTCCCGATGGTGATACCGATGGTCATGATGCGGCGGACCTGGACGCGGCCGACGTAGACGATGTCGGCACCGTCGAGCACCGCGACCGAGGACGACTCGCCCAGTCGGGTGCTGAGCTTCTCCAGGTGCGGCTGTGCGAGGTCGGTCAGAGGGAGGGCGGATAGGTAGCTGTAGCCGAGGTCGAGCACCCGGGGGGTCAACCAGAAGACGGAATCGGCGGTGTCGACGTAACCCAGTTCGACGAGCGTGTGCAGGAAACGGCGGGCGGTCGCCCGGGTCAGACCGGTGTTGCGCGCGACGTCGCTGAGACTCTGCCGGGGCCGGCGGGCGTCGAATGCGCGGATCACCGACAGTCCGCGCGCGAGTGACTGGACGAAGTCGGGGGAGGCCGAGCGGTCGGACTCGACCGTGGCTCCCGCGGAGGGGCTCACGACATCGCCGTGTGTCACTCCGTCTCCTTCTGTCCGGCGGCGGTCAGATGGGCCCGCAGCTGTTCGGTGACGCGCTCGGGGATCTCGACGGTGGGGACGTGCGCGGCGGGGGAGAGGGTGACGAACTCCGAGCCCGGCACGCCGTCGGCGATCTCCTCGAGCACCGCGGGCGGGGTCGAGGGGTCCTCGTCGCCGGCGAGCACGAGGGTCGGACAGGTGATCCGTCCGAGGTCGGCGCGGTTGTCCCAGCCGGACAGGGCCTCGCAGGCCGCCGCGTACCCCTCTGCCGGGGTGGCGAGGACCATCTCGCGGAGCCGGGCCACCAGCTCGGGGTCGGCATCCGCGCGCGCGGAGGTGATCCACCGGGCGACGACGGCGTCGGCGACGGCGGCGGTCCCGCCCTCGCGGACCGCGGCGGCACGCTCGACCCACCCTGACGGCTCGCCGAACCTCGCCGCCGTACACAGCAGGGCCGCCGACCGCACCCGCGGGGCCTCGTGGACGGCGAGCCACTGTGCCGCCGCGCCGCCCAGAGAGAGGCCGACGACGTGGAACCGGTCCACCGAGAGCGAGTCGAGGAGGGCGGTGACGTCGCCGGCGAGATCGGCGATCGTGCACGGCCCGGTGACGACGTCCGACCCACCGTGGCCGCGGTGGTCGACCGCCACCACGGTGTGGTCACGCGCCAGGTCGCGGACCTGCGCGTCCCACATGGAGCGATCGGAACCGAGCGATCCCAGCAGGACGACGACGGGGGTGTCCGCGGAGCGAGGTCCGCTGACCTCGTGGGACAGGGTGGCGGGCATGGACTCGTCCTTTCCTCGATCGGCGTTCGTCGGGCGGTCCGGCACCGTGCCCGGTTTCCCGGGCGGGCGCGATCCGGGCCCTCATGCGGTCCACGATACGCCGAAGCGGTGCGAAGGGCGAACGTTTGTGCAAGATGCGAACGCGCGCTATCGTGTGTGACATGACCAACAAGATCTATTCCTCGGCCGCCGAGGCGGTCGCGGACATCCCGGACGGCGCGTCCCTCGCCGTGGGAGGTTTCGGTCTGGTCGGCATCCCCGCCGTCCTCATCGATGCGCTCCTCGACCAGGGTGCGGGCGATCTGAAGACGGTGAGTAACAACTGCGGGACCGACGGCTTCGGCCTCGGAAAGCTGCTGGAGGCGCGCCGTATCACCCGGACCACCGCCTCGTACGTGGGAGCCAACAAGGAGTTCGCCCGGCAGTACCTGTCGGGTGAGCTCGAGGTGGAGCTCACCCCTCAGGGCACCCTCGCCGAGCGCATGCGCGCCGGCGGTGCGGGCATCCCCGCCTTCTACACCCCGGCGGGCGTCGGCACGATGGTCGCCGAGGGCGGCCTGCCGCTGCGCTACGACGGAGACGGCGGAGTGGCCGTCGCCTCCGAGCCTAAGGAGGTGCGGGTCTTCGACGGCGAGCAGTACGTCCTCGAGCGGTCGATCGTCACCGACTTCGCCCTGGTGCACGCGCACCGCGCGGACACCGCCGGCAACCTGCAGTTCCGGGGGACCGCCCGCAACTTCAACCCGGATGCGGCCATGGCCGGCCGGGTCACGATCGTCCAGGCCGAGGAGGTCGTCCGCGAGGGCGAGATCGACCCCGCGGACGTCCATCTGCCCGGTATCTACGTCCAGCGCATCGTCGAGGTCGGACGCCAGGAGACCGGCGTGGAGATCGAGAAGCTCAGCAGCAAGGGGGAGGATCAGTAATGAGCTGGACCCATGAGCAGATGGCCGCCCGGATCGCCGCGGACTTCTCCGACGGCCAGTACGTCAACCTCGGCATCGGGATGCCGACGCTGATCCCCGACTACCTCCCCGAGGGTGTGCGCGTCACCCTCCACTCGGAGAACGGGATCCTGGGCGTCGGCCCCTACCCGACCCGTGAGCAGCTGGACCCCGAGATGATCAACGCTGGCAAGGAGACGATCACCGCCGCGCCCGGCGCGGCCTTCTTCGGCTCCTCGGACTCGTTCGCCATGATCCGGGGCGGGCACGTCGACGTGGCGGTGCTGGGTGCGATGCAGGTCTCACAGCACGGCGACCTGAGCAATTGGATGATCCCGGGCGCGATGGTCAAGGGGATGGGCGGTGCCATGGACCTCGTCCACGGTGCCGGTCGTGTGATCGTGATGATGGACCACGTCACCCGCAAGGGCGATCTCAAGCTCATGGAGGAGAACACCCTCCCGTACACCGGAAAGGCCTGTGTCCAGCGGGTCGTGACCGATCTGTGCGTCCTCGACATCACCGAGGAGGGCTTCCGGTTGGTCGAGCTGGCGCCCGACGTGACGATCGACGAGGTCCGTCAGAAGACGGCTGCGCCGGTCCACGCCTGATCAGCGCCGCCCGCCCGGCATCACCGCCCGCCCGGCATCACCGCCCGCCCGGCAGTGGGCACGCGGCCGACGAGCGGGCACACGGCACGGGGTCGGTTCCTCACTACTGTGGGGACCGACCCCGTCGTCGTCCCCGGGAGGCCCTCGGACATGAGCACCAACACACCGGTCACCGTCACCGTCACCGGTGCGGCCGGCAAGATCGCCTACTCGCTGCTGTTCCGGCTCGCGTCCGGCCTGGTCTTCGGGCCGGGTACACCGGTCCGCCTACGGCTCCTCGACATCCCGTCGGCCGTGGTCGCCGCCGAGGGCGTGGCGATGGAGATCGAGGACTGCGCGCTGCCCCTCGTCGACTCGATCGAGATCACCGACGACGTGACGGCGGCGTTCGACGGTGCGAACGCGGCGTTCCTCGTAGGTGCCCGACCGCGCGGGAAGGGCATGGAGCGGGCTGATCTCCTCACCGCGAACGGGGCGATCTTCCGCGAGCAGGGGCGGGCGATCAACGACCACGCCGCCGCCGACATCCGCGTGGTCGTCGTGGGCAACCCCGCCAACACGAACGCGTACATCGCCCACCGTCACGCGCCCGACGTCCCAGCCGGACGCTTCACCGCGCTCATGCGGCTCGATCACAACCGCGCGCTGAGCCAGCTGGCCACGCGGCTGGGGGCCCGGGTGTCCGAGCTCGACGGGGTGGTGGTCTGGGGCAACCACTCCGCGACCCAGTTCCCCGACGTCACCTATCTGACGCGCGGAGGCGAGCCGGTCACCGCCGGGCTCGACCCCGAGTGGCTGGCCGACACCTTCATCCCGCGCGTCGCGGGCCGTGGTGCCGAGATCATCGCCGTCCGGGGATCGTCGTCGGCCGCCTCCGCGGCCGGCGCGGCGGTCGACCAGATGCGGGACTGGGTGCGTGGCACGTCCGGCGAGAGCTGGACGACCGTCGCGCTGCCGTCGGGCGGCGAGTACGGCACGGTCCCCGACGTGGTGACGGGGTTGCCGTGCCGCAGCCGGGGCGGCGAGTGGGAGGTCGTCGAGGGCCTGGAGATCGGCGAGTTCCAGCGGGCTCGCATCGATGCCTCGGTGGCGGAGCTGGTCTCCGAGCGGGACGCGGTGCGCGCGCTCGGCCTGGCGGACTGACCCCGCGTCGAGGGGTCTCGACGGCGTGTGCCAGGCCCCGGTGGGCACGGCCTAGAATGGCCGGGTGACGACTCCAGCCGCTTCCCCTCCGAACGCCGACCGCGCGGACGCCCTGCCCGCCTCCTGGAACCCAGGTGAGGTGGAGGCCGAGCTGTATCAGCGCTGGGTGGACGCCGGCTACTTCGAGGCCGACGCGTCCAGCGTCAAGCCCGGGTACTCGGTGGTCCTGCCCCCACCGAACGTCACCGGCAGTCTGCACATGGGACACGCGCTCGACCACACCCTCATGGACGTGCTCACGCGGCGCAGGCGCATGCAGGGGTACGAGGTGCTGTGGCTCCCCGGCATGGATCACGCCGGCATCGCGACGCAGACCCTGGTGGACCGGAAGCTCCGCGACGAGGGGATCGACCGTCACGAGATCGGTCGTGAGGCGTTCATCGAGAAGGTCTGGGAGTGGAAGCGTGAGTCCGGCGGCACGATCGGCGAGCAGATGCGTCGCCTCGGCGACGGTGTGGACTGGTCGCGTGAGCGGTTCACCCTCGACGAGGGCCTGTCCCGCGCCGTCCAGACGATCTTCAAGGAGCTCTACGACCAGGGGCTGATCTACCGCGCGGAGCGACTGGTCAACTGGTCGCCCACGCTACAGACCGCGATCTCCGACATCGAGGTCAAGTACTCCGACGTCGAGGGCGAGCTGGTCAGCTTCCGCTACGGCTCGATGGACGACTCCGAGCCGCACCTGGTCGTGGCCACGACCCGTCTCGAGACCATGCTCGGCGACACCGCGATCGCCGTCCACCCGGACGACGAGCGCTACGCGCATCTGGTGGGCACCGAGATCCCGCATCCGTTCCGAGACGGCTGGACCATGCGTGTGGTCGCCGACGACTACGTGGACCCCGAGTTCGGCACGGGCGCCGTCAAGGTCACGCCCGCGCACGACCCCAACGACTTCGCCATCGGCCAGCGGCACGGTCTCGAGATGCCCACGATCATGGACGCCACCGGCCACATCACCGGCACCGGCACCCGCTACGACGGCATGGACCGTTTCGAGGCACGCGCGGCGGTCCGCGAGGACCTCGCGGCGCAGGGGCGGATCGTCAAGGAGGTCCGGCCCTACCTGCACTCGGTCGGTCACTCGGAGCGTTCCGGGGAGCCGATCGAACCGCGCTTGTCGCTGCAATGGTGGGTCCGCGTCGAGGAACTGGCGAAGATGGCCGGCGACGCCGTCCGCGACGGCGACACGGTGATCCACCCGACGAGCCAGGAACCGCGGTGGTTCGACTGGGTCGACGACATGCACGACTGGTGTATCTCGCGCCAACTCTGGTGGGGCCACCGGATCCCGATCTGGTACGGGCCGGACGGCGAGGTGGTGTGCGTGGGCCCCGACGAGGAGCCGCCCGCCGGGTACACGCAGGAGGCCGACGTCCTCGACACGTGGTTCTCGTCTGCGCTGTGGCCGTTCTCCACGATGGGCTGGCCCGAGCGCACCACCGACCTCGAGCGCTTCTACCCGACCTCGGTGCTGGTCACCGGCTACGACATCCTGTTCTTCTGGGTGGCGCGCATGATGATGTTCGGCACGTTCGTGGGCCGCGCGCTCAGCGGCGACAAGGCCGCGCCGGGCAAGGTCCCGTTCACCGACGTCTTCCTCCACGGGCTGGTCCGTGACGAGCACGGTCAGAAGATGTCCAAGTCCAAGGGCAACGGCATCGACCCGTTGGACTGGGTGGACCGCTTCGGCGCGGACGCGCTGCGGTTCACGCTCGCGCGTGGCGCGCACCCCGGCGGCGACCTGTCCGTCGGCGACGACTCCGCCCAGGCCTCGCGCAACTTCGCGACCAAACTCTTCAACGCCACCCGGTTCGCCCTCATGAACGGCGCGAAGGTCGGGCCGGTGCCCGACGCCGCGGATCTCACCGACGCCGACCGGTGGATCCTGCACCGTCTGGGGCAGGTGCGGGAGACCGTCGACGAGGCGTTGGAGCGCTATGAGTTCTCCAAGGCCTGCGAGGCCCTCTACCACTTCGCGTGGGACGAGGTCTGCGACTGGTATCTCGAGCTCGCGAAGGTCCAGTTCGGGAACGACGACGAGTCCCGCGTCTCCGAGCGGGCCGAGCGAACGAGGCTCGTGCTCGGCCACGTCCTGGACGTGCTGCTGCGGATGCTGCACCCCGTGATCCCGTTCGTCACCGAGACCCTCTGGACCGCACTCACCGGCGGTGAATCGCTCGTGATCGCCCCGTGGCCGACTGACGTGGTCCCGGCCGACGACGCTTCCGACGCGGTGCGGCGGGTGGGCGACGCCCAGACGCTGGTCACGGAGATCCGTCGGTTCCGCTCGGACCAGGGCCTCAATCCCGGTCAGCGCGTGCCGGCGCGTATCGGTGGCGTGGACGGCGCGGACCTGCCGGCCGATCTGCTCGATCAGGTGGCCTCGCTCGCCCGCCTCACGACGGCCGCCGACGACTTCACGGCCACGGCGTCGCTCGAGGTCCGGCTCGGCCTGTCGACAGTGGACGTCGAGATCGACACGTCGGGGACGATCGACCTCGCCGCCGAGCGTCGTCGCCTGGAGAAGGATCTCGCGGCGGCCCACAAGGAACTCGAGACCACGGGCGCCAAGCTCGGCAACGAGGCGTTCCTGGGCAAGGCGCCCGACCACGTCGTCGACAAGATCCGGGCCCGGCGCGACCTGGCGGAGGCCGAGGTCGCCCGGATCACCGCCCGTCTCGAGGCGATGCCGGCGGGGAGTGGCTCCGCGTGAGTGACCGCGAGTGGCTCCCGCCCCACGATCCGGAGGAGGGATGGGACACCCCGACCGAGGAGGACGTCGCCGAGATGCTCGGCGAGGACGGGCTCGTGTCGGGCGTACCACTCGGCGGGCCCATCCCGGGGGACGAGGAGAGCGACGGTGACGACCACCTGCCGCCGCGCCCGATCCCCGAGGTGGGCAGCCCCGAGTGGCAGGCCGACACGGCCGAGCTCGCGGCGGTCGAGGAGGAGCTGGCCACCCGCTGGCCCGAGTCCCGCCTCGAGCCGAGCCTGGACCGGATCGCCGAGCTGACCTCGATCCTCGGCGACCCGCAGCACGCGTACCCCGTGGTGCACGTCGCCGGGACGAACGGTAAGACGTCGGTGACCCGGATGATCGATGCCCTGCTCCGGGCGCTGCACCAGCGCACCGGGCGTAACTCCAGCCCGCACCTGCAGAGCGTCACCGAGCGCATCGCGATGGACGGCGAGCCGATCACGGCGCGGACCTTCGTCGACACCTATCGCGAGCTGCAGCCCTACCTCGAACTGGTCGACCAGCGGTCCGAGGAGGCGGGCGGCCCGCGGATGAGCTACTTCGAGGTGCTCACCGCGATGGCGTTCGCCGCGTTCGCCGACGCGCCCGTCGACGTCGCGGTGATCGAGACGGGGATGGGCGGGACCTGGGACGCCACCAACGTCGTGCGGCCGGCCGTCTCCGTCATCACCCCCGTGGGCCTGGACCACACCGAATACCTCGGCGAGGACCTCGCGACGATCGCGGGGGAGAAGGCCGGGATCATCCAGCCGGGCCCCTCCGACGACCTGCTGCCGCGGGACCCGGTCGCCGTGATCGGCCGGCAGGAGCCCGAGGCCATGGAGGTGCTGATCCGCCGTGCGGTCGAGGTCGGCGCGGTCGTGGCGCGTCTCGGCTCCGAGTTCGACGTCGTGGAGCGGCGTCTCGCCGTGGGCGGACAGCAGCTCACCCTGCGCGGGCTCGGCGGCGAGTACCCCGAGGTGTTCCTGCCCCTGTTCGGCGAGCACCAGGCCGAGAACGCCGCGACCGCCCTGGCCGCGGTCGAGGCGTTCTTCGGTGCCGGGCCCGACAGGGCGCTGGACCCGGAACTCGTCCGCGCCGGCTTCGCCGCGGTCGACAACCCCGGCCGTCTCGAACGGCTCAGCTCCAGCCCCACCGTCCTGGTGGACGCGGCCCACAACGGCCACGGGGGTCGCGCGCTCGCCGAGGCCGTCACCTCGGAGTTCGACTTCAAGCGACTGGTCGCCGTGGTCGCCATGCTCGACGGCAAGGACGCCGACGCCTTCCTCGCGGCGCTGGAGCCCGTGGTCGAGGAGGTCGTCGTCACCCGCTCGGCGTCACCGCGGGCGATGGAGATCGACGAGTTGGCCAGGATCGCGGAGGAGCGGTTCACCGCGCAGCGCGTCCACGTGGTGGACACCCTGCCCGACGCGGTCAGCGCCGCCCTGGATCTCGTGGGCGTCCCGGACCCGACCGCGGACGACGACGTCTCCGGCGTTGGCGTCCTCGTCACCGGCTCCGTGGTGACCGCCGGTGCCGCCCGCAGCCTGTTCGGAAAGGACGCACAGTGACCGACCCGACCCCCGGACCCCGGGGCACCGCACACGAGCCGTCGGTGGACCCGTGGAAGGGCCTGCGGGGCATCATGGCGGGAACCCTGGTGCTCGAGGCGATCGTCATCGGCCTGGTGCTCACGGTGATCGCGCGGCTCGACGACGGCGCGCACTTCCAACCGTGGAAGGTGTGGTTCGTCAGTCTGCTGGCGATCGCGATGCTCGTGGCCAGCGGACTCCAGCGCAAGCCCTGGGCGATCCCCATGAACCTGACCCTCGCGGCCCTGGCCGTGGCGGGGTGGGCCGTGCACTGGTCGATGGGCGTCTCCGGCCTGTTGTTCGCGGCCGTGTGGGGGTACATCCTGTTCCTGCGCCGCGACCTGGCGGGACGGATGGCCGGAGGATACCTGCCCAGTCAGCACGACTGAGCGGCCCTGCCGCGCGACCCCGGCCGTCTATGTGCTTGTAGCATTGCCGCCGTGACCGAGAGAACCTTCTTCCTCATCAAGCCCGACGGAGTCGAGCGCGGCCTGACCGGCACCATCCTGTCCCGTATCGAGGCCAAGGGGCTCAGGATCGTCGCCATGGACATGCGGCGGGTGCCGCAGGAGACCGCGGCCGAGCACTACGCGGAGCACGCCGAGCGTCCGTTCTACGGCGATCTGCTCGAGTTCATCACCTCCGGTCCCGTCGTCGCCGGCGTCCTCGAGGGACCCCGTGCGATCGCCGCGTGGCGACAGCTCGCGGGTGGCACCGATCCCGTCGAGAAGGCCGCGCCGGGTTCCATCCGCGGCGACTTCGGCCTCGAGACCCAGCTGAACCTCGTCCACGGTTCGGACTCCGAGGAGTCGGCGGCGCGCGAGATCGCGCTCTGGTTCCCCGGTCTGTAGTTCCCGCCGCCCCTGCAGCGACGACGCTGCCCACGCGCCCGTCGGCCCCCGGCCCGACGGGCGCGTCGCCATTTCGTGGTGCCCGGACGGCGACGTTCCGGCGCCCGGTGTGGGAGAATGGTCGAAGCCCATCCTGGCGAGTGGACCACCAGTCCGCCCCGGAACGGGCGCCCGCCACCCGCGGCCCGGTTCGTCCCGGTACCGCGGACCACAAGACGTTGCCCCGCCACGGCGGGGCCGAGACCAGAAGACGCCCGACCCCGTGCGGCGGCGTGGGTCACCGGTTTTCCGGTGACGTGATCGCGCCCGGAGTCCGGCCGGAGGAGACACGTGTCGGATCCGAACCTGACAATCGACGACCTCGCCGCGCTGCCCGAGAGGATGCGCGCGCACGCCGCGGCCAAGGCCGTGGGCATGACCAGCAAGGAGTTCCTGGCCGCCATGGCCGGGATCGGGGTGGAGATCAAGAGCGCCCAGTCCGGCGTGACCCGGGACGTGCTGCTGACCTGGTTCAACAGCCGTTCCGACGCGCCGGCCGGTGACGCCGCGGTCGGCCGGGTGGCCCCCGCCGCCGAGCAGTCCGCCACCGAGCAGCCCGCCGATGCGGCGGAGGCCACGGCAGCGGAGGCTCCTGCCGCAGAGGCGCCCGCGAAGAAGGCCCCGGCGCGCAAGGCCGCCGCCAAGAAGTCAGCGGCGAAGAAGTCTCCTGCGGAGAAGGCCCCTGCGAACGAGGCCCCGGCGCGCAAGACCGCCGCCGAGGCGACGGGAGCGGACGTGGCCCCCGACGAGGGGGAGACGGCCGGGACCGGATCCGCCCGGAAGGCGTCCGCCCGTAAGAGTCCGGCGCGCAAGACCACCGCCGAGAAGACCGCCGAGAAGGCCACCGCGGCGGAGAAGAGCGCCGCAAGGACCGCCGACGAGACCATCCCGGCCGAGGACACCCGCTCGGGGGCCGCCGGCACCGGGAGTGGAAAGGCCGACGCGAGGAACAGGCCGCCGCTGCCGGAGATCGCGATCGTCACCGGCGAGGTGGGCGCCGCCGAGCCCGGCAACCGTCGTCGTCGCTCCACCGCGACCCCCTCGTTCTCCCCCCTGTTCCTCTCGCCCGAGGACACCGCCGCGGCCACCGAGAAGGCCGACTCGACCGCGCAGTCGGACTCCACGGCGCAGTCCGACTCGACGTCGCGGGCCGACTCGACCGAACAGTCCGAGTCCGGTGACGGCGGCACCCGTCGTCGTCGGCGTGGCCGTCGGGGCCGCGGCCGCGGGCGTGGTGAGGGCGTCGACGAGCAGAACGGCCAGGACACCGCCTCCGGTCCGGACGCGGGCACCGCCCGGTCCGACGACGCCGACAGTGACGACAGTGACGCCGACGACCGCTCCGCAGCCACCGCGCCCTCCGGGGACTCCGACGTCGCCGACGCGTCCGAGGACGCCGGGACGACGGGCCGCGGGACGGGCCGCGACCGCTCCGACGACGCCGCGGACCGGACGGCCGACGACGCCGCGGACCGGACGGCCGACGACGCCGACGGGCAGGACGATTCCGGAGACGACGACGGAGACGAGTCCGACGACTCCTCGGGCGCCCCGTCGGGCTCGAGGAGGCGTCGCCGTCGTCGTCGTCGCGGCGGGGGTTCCGGCGCCGACGACGTCCAGACGTCCAGCGACGACCCGCCCCACACGGAGGTCCACGAGCGCGACCCACGCCGCCGCACCGGACGCGGGGGACAGGGCTCCGGCACGTCCCCCGACGAGGTCCAGGGCATCACCGGCTCGACCCGACTCGAGGCCAAGCGCCAGCGTCGGCGCGACGGCCGTGAGGCCGGCCGCCGCCGCCAGCCGATCCTGTCCGAGGCCGAGTTCCTCGCCCGCCGCGAGGCCGTGGACCGCGTCATGGTGGTCCGCGAGAAGCAGCGGACCGACGGCAAGGGCCTCATGACCCAGGTCGGCGTCCTCGAGGACAAGGTGCTCGTCGAGCACTTCGTCACCACCGAGTCCGCCCGCTCGATGGTCGGCAACGTCTACCTCGGCCGCGTGCAAAACGTCCTGCCCAGCATGGAGGCGGCGTTCGTCGACATCGGACGCGGCCGCAACGGCGTGCTCTACGCCGGCGAGGTCAACTGGGAGGCCGCCGGGCTCGGCGGCAAGGCCCGGCGTATCGAGCAGGCGCTCAAGTCCGGCGACATGGTGTTGGTCCAGGTCACCAAGGACCCCGTCGGGCAGAAGGGCGCCCGCCTGTCGACCCAGATCTCGCTGGCCGGCCGGTTCCTCGTCTACGTCCCCGACGGCAACTCCACCGGCATCTCCCGCAAGCTGCCCGACACCGAGAGGCGCCGCCTGAAGGGGATCCTCAAGGAGGTCGTCCCCGAGGGCTCCGGCGTCATCATCCGCACCGCCGCCGAGGGCGTCAGCGCCGAGGAAATCGGTCGCGACGTCGAACGGCTCGCCGCGCAGTGGACCGAGATCTCCGAGGCGGCCGCCAAGCGCACCGACTCCGGCTCCGGCACGCCCGTCGCGCTGTACGAGGAGCCCGATCTGCTGGTCAAGGTCGTCCGCGACCTGTTCAACGAGGACTTCTCCAAGCTCGTCATCCAGGGCGAGACGTCCTGGAACACGGTCCACGGCTACGTCTCGCGCGTCGCACCCGAGATGGTCGAACGGCTCGAACGGCACGACAATCCCGACGTGGACGTGTTCGCGACCCACCGTGTCGACGAGCAGCTGGCCAAGGCGCTCGACCGCAAGGTGTGGCTGCCGTCCGGTGGCTCCCTGGTGATCGACCGCACCGAGGCCATGACCGTCATCGACGTCAACACCGGCAAGTACACCGGTTCCGGCGGCAACCTCGAGGAGACCGTCACCAAGAACAACCTCGAGGCCGCCGAGGAGATCGTGCGTCAGCTGCGCCTGCGCGACGTGGGCGGCATGGTGATCATCGACTTCATCGACATGGTCCTCGAGGCCAACCGCGACCTCGTGCTGCGCCGACTCACCGAGGCGCTCGGCCGCGACCGCACCCGGCACCAGGTCTCCGAGGTCACCTCGCTCGGCCTGGTCCAGCTCACCCGCAAGAAGCTGGGCACCGGCCTGGTCGAGGCGTTCTCCACGCCGTGCGAGCACTGCCAGGGCCGCGGGCTCATCGTCCACGCCGACCCCCTCCACACCGAGTCGCACAACGCCGACGAGCCGGGCGCCAAGCGCGGACGTCGTCGCGGCGGCAACGGCAACGGAAACGGCAAGGGTTCCGGGGAGTCCGACTCGGGCGCGCCCAAGCAGGCACCGCGCAAGGACGGCCCCGCGCCGGCCGCCCACCCGGCCGCGCTGGCGATCGCCCGGCAGAACGCCGAGGCCGACGCCGGCGGTACCGACGCCGCGGGCACGGCCACGACCGACCCTGTGGGCGCATCGCCGACCGAGGCCGACGACTCCCGCTCGGCCGGTCAGAAGGCCAGCGCCGACACCGGTTCGGCGGACCAGAAGGTCGCCGATGCCGCCGCACCCGTCGTGGTGACCGCCCCGCCGGCCGAGGCCGGTGCTGCCGAGGCCCGTGCTGACGAGGCCGACGCCCCGTCGGCGACGTCCGCGGCAGGGGCCGCGGCCGCGACCCCGGCGGCGGAGGCGACCTCCACTGCCGGCGAGACCGCTCCCGCGGCGGTCCCCGAGGCGAGTGAGGCGGACTCCTCCGACGCCGTGGGCGTCACCCGCCCCGCGCGGCGGCGTCGCGCGTCGCGGCGGGCGGCGAGCAACGCTCCCGCCCCGGAGACCGCCGCCGCGGACACCGCCGCGACCGAGGTCGTCGAGACACCGCAGGCCGAGTCCGAAGCGGTGGCCGAGGCCGACACGGTCGTGGACGAGGTCGAGTCCGCGACGTCGGGGGGCGGGGCCGCAGCCGGCGCGTCCACCGGCGCCACGGCCACCGACGCCGCGTCCGGCCAGCGGCCCCGGCGCCGGTCGACCCGTCGCGAGGCGGGTGCCGCCGCGGCGGACACCGCGGTGACCGGGAGCGCGGCCGGCGCCGCCACGGCGGCGTCTGCGGCTCCGGCGGCCTCGGGCGAACCCCCGGCCGAGGTCGAGGCCGCGCCGCTGGCGCAGGCGCCGACCGCCGTGGTCGCCGAGCCGCGCAAACGCCCCGCGAGGCGACGCGCGACCCGGTCGACGACGGCTCCCACGAGCGACTGAGAGGCCGGGCCGCGGGTCCGGCGGCGCGGTCGGTTTGACCTGCTGCGCCGCCGGACCGTAACCTTGACAGGTCGCTCGTCGCGGCGCTATGTCGCCGCGCGAGGAGTCGCGGGCCCGGTCCACACGGACCGGCGTGGCCGACGACCTCCGACCGGCGCGAGCCGGCGAGCATGAGAGAACACCGCACACCAGGTGCGGTCGCCCCGGCGGCCGCACACCCGAGAAGCAAGGGGAAGCCCTCGATGTACGCGATCGTCAAGACCGGCGGCAAGCAGTACAAGGTCGCCGAAGGGGACCAGGTCAAGGTCGAGAAGATCGAGGGCGAGGCCGGAACCTCCGTGTCGCTGTCCCCGATCCTCGTGGTGGACGGCTCGGCCGTCACCTCCGACGCCGACGCCCTGTCGAAGGTCACCGTCTCCGGCGAGATCGTCGAGCAGACCAAGGGCCCGAAGATCCGGATCCACAAGTTCAAGAACAAGACCGGGTACCACAAGCGTCAGGGCCACCGTCAGAAGCTGACGGTCGTCAAGATCACCGGTATCAAGTAATCCGTCACCGGCCGGCAAGGCCACCAGCTCAGCGCCCTCGGGCGTGCTCCCTGAAGGAGGGACTCGGACATGGCAAGCAAGAAGGGCGCGTCCAGCACCCGTAACGGTCGTGACTCCAACGCGCAGCGTCTCGGCGTCAAGCGCTTCGGTGGCCAGGAGGTCAACGCAGGCGAGATCCTGGTGCGCCAGCGCGGCACCAAGTTCCACCCGGGCGTGAACGTCGGCCGCGGCGGCGACGACACCCTGTTCGCCCTCTCCGCCGGTGCGGTGGAGTTCGGCACCAAGCGCGGCCGCAAGACCGTGAACATCGTGTCGGCCGGCGCCGAGGCCTGAGCCTCCTAGCCGACCGAACCACACGTGAATCGCCCTCGGGGGCCGGGCGGGGTCTGATCGACCCCACACCCGGCCCCCGAGAGTATTTGCGCCAGCCCCACCAATCCACCGTCGTCCGTCACC